>NZ_JAABQC010000067.1 GCF_011391645.1 Rhodoferax sp.
CGCATCCGCCTGAAGGCGTTTGACTACAAATTGATCGACCAGTCAGCGGCAGAGATCGTTGACACCGCCAAGCGCACCGGTGCGATTGTCAAGGGCCCCGTGCCGTTGCCAACGCGCATGAAGCGTTTTGACATTCTGCGTTCACCGCACGTCAACAAAACGAGTCGTGACCAGTTGGAAATCCGCACCCATCAGCGCCTGATGGACATCGTTGACCCGACGGACAAGACGGTTGACGCATTGATGAAGCTCGATTTGCCAGCTGGCGTCGATGTTGAGATCAAGCTTCAGTAAAAAATGTTGCGGTTAATGCCACTAAACGGTGTTAACCGCTTCTTTGGGTAGCGTCGCTTCTTGCCAGACCGGCTGGTTAGCGCTATACTCGCAGGCTCTGTTGCTTTGCCAGTCATGGCAACAGAGTTTTATTAACAGTCTTTCACGCAAAAACGTGTGCAGCCAATTGAAGTTGCACCGGTGAAAGTTACGGAGAAAACAATGAGTCTTAGCAATCACTTAGGGTTGCTGGGGCGCAAAGTTGGCATGATGCGTCTGTTCACGGACGACGGGGTTTCAATTCCCGTCACCGTGGTCGATGTGTCAAACAACCGCGTGACCCAGGTCAAAACCCAAGAGAATGACGGCTATGTCGCTTTGCAAGTGACATTTGGTGCGCGTAAAGCTTCGCGCGTCAACAAGCCGGCCGCTGGCCACCTCGCCAAGGCGGGGGTTGAAGCTGGTGAAATTATTCGTGAATTTCGAGTCCCCGCCGAAATGGCATCCCAGTACCAGGCTGGTGCCTCGGTGTCTGTGACGGCTGTCTTTGCAGCGGGTCAAAAGGTGGACGTGCAAGGCACGACCATCGGCAAGGGCTTCGCAGGCACGATCAAGCGTCACCACATGAAATCCCAACGCGCGTCGCACGGTAACAGCCGTTCGCACAATGTGCCGGGCTCGATTGGTATGGCGCAGGATCCGGGTCGTGTGTTTCCGGGCAAGCGCATGACGGGCCACCTGGGCGATGACTTGGTCACCACCCAAAACCTCGATGTGATTCGCATTGACGAAGCACGTCAACTGCTGATGATCAAGGGTGCGATTCCTGGTTCGGCGGGCGGTTTTGTGACCGTGCGTCCTGCTGTCAAGGCAAAAACAACTGAAGCGAAGGGAGCGAACTGATGCAGCTCGAACTCCTTAATGACCAAGGTCAGGCGGCATCCAAGTTTGATGTGTCTGAAACCGTCTTTGGCCGCGCCTACAACGAAGACCTGGTTCACCAGGTGGTTGTGGCTTTTCAGGCCAATGCCCGTCAAGGCACGCGCGCTCAAAAAGACCGCGAGCAAGTGCGTCACTCGACCAAGAAGCCTTTCAATCAAAAAGGCACCGGTCGTGCACGTGCCGGTATGACGTCCTCGCCCTTGTGGCGTGGCGGCGGTCGGATTTTCCCGAACATGCCTGACGAAAATTTTGCCCAGAAGATCAACAAGAAGATGTACCGTGCCGGCATGGCTTCCATCTTCTCGCAGTTGGCCCGCGAAGGCCGTCTGGCTGTGGTGGACTCGCTCACCGTTGATTCCCCCAAGACCAAGGCCTTGGCTTCCAAGTTCAAAGCCATGAATCTTGACTCGGTGCTGGTGATTGCGGATGAGGTTGATGAAAACCTGTATCTCGCATCGCGCAACCTGGTGAATATTCTGGTGGTTGAGCCTCGCTATGCCGATCCCGTGTCATTGGTCCACTACCGCAAGGTGCTGGTGACCAAGGCTGCCATGGGCAAACTCCAGGAGATGTTCGCATGAGCCACGGTTCTCAAAATCTCAAATTCGACGAAGGTCGTCTGATGCAGGTGCTGGTGGCGCCGATCGTGTCTGAAAAGGCAACGATGGCCGCCGAGAAAAGCAATGCCGTGACCTTCAAGGTGCTGCAGGACGCAACCAAGCCGGAAATCAAGGCGGCGGTTGAATTGATGTTCAAAGTTGAAGTCAAGGGCGTTTCTGTGGTCAATACCAAAGGCAAGACCAAGCGCTTTGGCAAGTCGGTCGGTCGCCGTGACAACGTGCGCAAGGCCTACGTGATGCTCAAGCCAGGTCAAGAGTTGAACCTTGGTGGGGAGGCTGCTTAATCATGGCTGTTATCAAAATGAAACCAACTTCGCCAGGCCGTCGCGGCATGGTGAAGATTTCGCGTGATCACCTGCACAAGGGTGCACCTCACGCCGCGCTGCTGGAGCCTCAGTTCCAGCACGCAGGTCGTAACAATAACGGCCACATCACGACTCGCCACAAAGGCGGTGGTCACAAGCATCACTACCGCGTGGTCGACTTTCTTCGCAACAAGGATGGCATCGCTGCCAAAGTTGAGCGTATTGAATATGACCCCAACCGTTCCGCGCACATCGCTTTGGTGTGTTACGCAGACGGTGAGCGCAAGTACATCATCGCCCCGCGCGGTCTTGAGGTCGGCAGTTCCATCATGAGCGGGGCCGAGGCGCCGATTCGTGTCGGCAACACCTTGCCGATTCGCAACATCCCGGTGGGCTCGATCATTCATTGCATCGAATTGCAGGTCGGTAAAGGCGCTCAAGTGGTTCGTTCTGCCGGTGCTTCAGCCACATTGCTGGCGCGTGAAGGCACCTATGCCCAGGTGCGTATGCGCTCGGGCGAAGTGCGCAAGATTCACATTGAATGCCGCGCCACTCTTGGCCAGGTTGCCAACGAAGAACACAGCTTGCGCCGTTTGGGCAAGGCTGGTGTGAAGCGCTGGATGGGGATTCGCCCGACCGTTCGCGGTGTGGTGATGAACCCGGTGGATCACCCACATGGTGGTGGCGAGGGTAAGACCGGCGAGGGCCGCCATCCAGTCGATCCTTGGGGTAATCTGACCAAGGGTTACCGTACCCGTAACAACAAGCGCACGCAGGTCATGATCGTGTCGCGTCGCAAGAAGTAAGGGGTAGGTAAATGACTCGTTCTCTCAAAAAAGGTCCCTTTGTTGACCAACACCTGATCGCCAAGACCGAAAAGGCCGTGGCTACCAAGGACAAAAAGCCGATCAAGACCTGGTCGCGTCGCTCAATGGTTCTGCCCGATTTCATCGGTCTGACCATTGCTGTGCACAATGGCAAGCAGCATGTGCCTGTGTATATCACTGACCAAATGGTTGGCCATAAGTTGGGTGAGTTCGCTCTCACCCGGACTTTCAAGGGCCACCCTGCGGACAAAAAAGTGTCAAAGAAATAAGGAGTTGACCATGGAAACACGTGCAACCCTTCGGGGCGTTCGTCTCTCGGTCGACAAAGGCCGTCTGGTCGCGGACTTGATTCGCGGCAAAAAAGTGGATCAGGCTCTGAACATTTTGCAGTTCACACAGAAAAAAGCTGCCGTGATCATCAAGAAGGTTCTTGAGTCTGCCATTGCCAATGCTGAGCACAATGATGGTGCCGATATCGACGAACTGAAGGTGAAAACCATCTATGTCGAGCAAGGTACATCGCTCAGGCGCTTCACGGCCCGCGCAAAAGGTCGTGGCAACCAGATCAGAAAACCCACGTGCCATGTGTACGTGACGGTTGGTAACTGAAAGAGGCCAGCAAGATATGGGACAAAAAATCCATCCAACCGGCTTTCGCTTGTCGATCAGCCGCAACTGGGCATCTCGTTGGTATGCCAATGACCGAGATTTCGCTGGCATGCTGGCGGAAGACATCAAGGTGCGCGAGTACCTGAAAGCCAAGCTCAAGAACGCGTCAGTGTCGCGCATCCTGATCGAGCGTCCTGCCAAGAACGCCCGCATCACCATTTACTCGTCTCGTCCGGGTGTGGTGATCGGCAAGAAAGGTGAAGACATCGAGAACCTCAAGCGCGAGCTGGGCCGCAAACTGGGCGTGCCGGTGGCCGTCAACATCGAAGAAGTGCGCAAGCCTGAAATCGATGCCAAGTTGATCGCCGACTCCATCACGCAGCAGCTCGAAAAACGCATCATGTTCCGTCGGGCCATGAAGCGCGCCATGCAAAACGCGATGCGTCTGGGTGCCCTGGGCATCAAGATCATGTCGTCGGGTCGTTTGAACGGGATTGAAATCGCCCGCTGCGAATGGTACCGCGAAGGCCGCGTGCCGCTTCACACCCTGCGTGCTGACATCGACTACGGTACCTCGGAAGCCAAAACCACTTACGGCATCATTGGTGTCAAGGTCTGGGTTTACAAGGGTGACACCTTGGGCCGCAACGATCTCCCGGCAGTGGAAACACCGCGTCCCGATGACGAGCGTCGTCCACGTGGCCCGCGTCGTGATGACCGTGGTGGCCGTCCAGGTGCCGATCGTCCCGCCCCGCGCGGTGCGCGTCGCCCGATGGGCGCCAACGCCGCACCTGCCGATGGCAGTGACAAACCCGCAGTGGCTCTTGGAGCCGATGCACCTAAACCCACCGTTCAGCGCGTCCGCAAGGTAGCCGCGCCAGCCGCTGCAGCAGCTGACGGTAAAGGAGAATAATTATGTTGCAACCCGCTCGTCGCAAGTATCGCAAAGAGCAAAAGGGCCGTAACACCGGTATAGCAACCCGGGGTAGCTCGGTTGCGTTTGGTGATTTCGGTCTGAAATGTATTGATCGCGGTCGTTTGACGGCACGCCAGATTGAGGCGGCACGTCGTGCTGTCTCGCGTCACGTCAAACGTGGTGGACGCATTTGGATTCGGGTGTTCCCTGACAAGCCTATTTCCCAAAAGCCAGCAGAAGTGCGGATGGGTAACGGTAAAGGTAACCCCGAGTATTACGTGGCTGAGATCCAGCCCGGCAAGATCGTGTTTGAAATCGTGGGTGTCACCGAAGAATTGGCCCGTGAAGCGTTCCGTTTGGCAGCCGCCAAACTGCCGCTGCGCACCACCTTCGTGTCGCGCATGATCGGTCAGTAATCAGGAGAAATTGATATGAAAACGACTGAATTACGCCAAAAAGACGTCGCCGGTTTGCAGGCAGAAGTCAAAGCGCTGCAAAAGGCACACTTTGGTTTGCGCATGCAAAAAGCGACCCAACAACTCAACAATACAGCCACGCTGCGTTCCGCACGCCGTGACATCGCTCGCGCCAAGACCATTCTGGTCGAAAAGCAAGCCGCTGTTCCATCCGCCAAATAAGGAGCGAAATATGACGGAAGCTAAAACATCCCTCAAGCGCACCTTGATTGGCAAGGTGGTCAGTGACAAGCGTGCCAAGACGGTCACGGTGCTGATTGAGCGCCGCGTCAAGCACGAGTTGTACGGCAAGATTGTTGGCAAGTCCAGCAAATACCACGCCCATGACGAAAAGGGCGAGTACAAAATGGGCGACATGATCGAAATATCGGAAAGCCGTCCCATTTCCAAGACCAAGAACTGGGTGGCGACGCGTTTGGTCCAAAAGGCCTCGCTGGTTTAAGTCTTTCCACAGGCTGCCTGTCAGCACGATTGAAAACGGCTCACAATTGTGAGCCGTTTTTGTTTTTTCATTGTTTTTTCAGGAGTTAGAGATGATTCAAGTAGGTGACCAATTACCAGCTGCGACGCTGATGGAATTCCACGATACCGAAGCGGGTGGCTGCAGCCTGGGCCCCAACCCGGTCGATGTCGTGGCCGCCAGTGCTGGCAAGACCATTGCACTGTTCGCGGTGCCCGGTGCCTTCACACCTACTTGTTCAGCCAAGCATGTGCCGGGCTACATCAGCAACTTCGACGCACTCAAAGCGGCGGGTGTTGACGAGATTTGGTGTGTCAGTGTCAATGATGCTTTTGTCATGGGTGCCTGGGCGCGTGATCAGAAGACCGGCGACAAAGTGCGCATGCTCGCCGATGGCGATGCGGCGTTTGCCAAGGCCACCGGCTTGACGCTTGACCTGAACGGCAAGGGTCTGGGGCTGCGCAGCAACCGCTACTCGATGCTGGTTAAAGACGGCAAGGTGGTCACGCTCAATATTGAAGGTCCTGGCAAGTTCGAAGTCAGTGATGCCGCCACCCTGCTGGCACAAGCCAAAGCCTGATCCCATTCAGTCGGCGTGAGGTGCAGTGAAGCTGCACCTCCTGGTCAAAGTCGCGCCATCAGATAGTGGGCGCCTTCAATGGGGTTGTAGTAATAAGGGGGCACCTCGGTGAAGCCAAGCTCCTGGTACATCGCGCGCGCCGTCTCCATTTCGCTCAAGGTATCCAGCAGCATGCTGGCGTAACCGGCTTGCTGTGCTGCCTCCATCACGGCTTCAGCCAGACGCCGCCCCAAGCCGCAACCGCGCAGGTCCGGGCGCACATACAGGCGTTTCATTTCGCATGCATTGGGGTAATCAGCCGCGTCAAGCGGCCGTAGCGCGCAACAGCCAACCAGTTCGCGCTGCGTTCGGGCAAGGATGAGCGCGCCACGCGGCGCGGCATAGTCGCCCGGTAGTGCGGCCAGTTCGGCGTCAAAATTCTGAAAGCACAGATCAATGGGCAGGCTCGCGGCATATTCCGCAAGCAGTGAGCGAACCAATGCCAGCTCCGACAAGTCTGTCAGCGGCTGAATGCGAATGGTGTCAGACGTCATACCGGCCAGCAGTGTGTCTGCCATTCAGCCGTTCAGGCCGGTGACGACGCTGCCCACCAATGCCGCACAAGCCAGAAAAACCAGTCCTGCGCGGCCCCGCTCAGTCCAGCCATCACCAGCACTGGGTGCTTCAAAGGGAACCAATTTGTCCCCCGTGATCATGGGTTTGACAAGATTGTCTTGCTTGCGAAAATAATAAAAGGCAATGGCACCCAAATGCAAGGCCACCAGTCCCAGCAGGATGTATTTGCCAATATCTTTATGGTAGTAGGTGGCAACACTGACCCAGTCCGAAGGCACAAAGCGTGTCAAGGGGCCGGCCGCAGCAATTTCATCATCACTCATCAGGCCTGAGGCCACCTGCATGGCCAGGAGAGAGAGCACTGCCAGGATGGAAAGGGCGCCCAGCGGGTTGTGGCCGACAGCGTCGTGCGGTTTGCCTTGCCCTCGCAGGTAACGCCAGATTTGGGGCAGACCCACAATGAATGTGGAAAAACGTGACCAGTGGCCGCCAAACAGGCCCCAGACAACACGAAACAGCAGCAAGGTCAAAACGGCATAGCCAAAGCGGAAATGCCAGTCCATGGCAGTGCCGCCCACTTGACTGGTGACCAGCAAACCGACAAAACAAAGCACCAACGCCCAATGAAACAGGCGCGTCGGCGCGTCCCAGACACGAACAATCACAGCCATTAAGTTCCTTCAGGACAATGGAAAAAGACGAAACGAATTCTCATACACTTTGCACCTCAACTTGTTTTAGTTTAACGACGAAAGGTCTCCCATGAAAAAACTCACGACTTGGCTGCTGGCGGCGGCGGTACTCACCATGGCCGTACCCGCATCGGCCCAATTTGCCAAAGCCGAAGACGCCATCAAGTACCGTCAGGGCGCCCTGTTTGTGATGCAGCAAAATTTTTCTCGGGTGGCTGGCATGGCCTCAGGAAAAATCCCGTTTGATGCCAAAGTTGCCGCCGAAAGTGCTGCTGTTGCGGAGTTTATGTCCAAACTGCCCTGGGCCGGCTTTGGCCCCGGCACCGACAAGGGCGATACCGATGCCAAGCCCGAAATATGGGCCCAAAAGGCGAAGTTTGATGACTACGCCAAGAAAATGGAGACTGAAATGGGCAAGTTGGCTGTCGCAGCGAAGACAGGCAATCTGGACACCATCAAGGCTGCAGTCGGTCCCACCGGGGGAACCTGCAAGTCGTGCCATGATGACTTCCGTGCCAAGTAAGTCGCGCTGAAGGCATGGGCCTTGGACGTCGCATGGCCGTCCGGCCCTGCCTGGCATGACGGGCTTTGACATGCTGCCATTCAACCATTCGCTCGCGCGGCACCACGAATCGGCTCTCGCGCCATTGGTCAACGATGCCACCCATGCACCCGCGTCGGAGGGGTTCAAGTTTTGATTGAGCGCTGCCGTGCCGACAGCACGTCGCTGCAAAACGTGTCTGTTGCCCTGCGATCCTGATGACTGATTCTGATCCAACTTGCCACCTGTCCCGGCGAAATGCCGTGCTGGTGTTTGCCGCCTTTGCCTTTGCCTACTTTCTCTCGGCCCTGATCCGCGCCATCACGGCCACGCTATCGCCCACGCTGACGCAGGAATTTGCGCTGAATGCGCAGGATCTGGGGTTGCTGGCCGGCGGCTACTTTCTGGGTTTTGCCGCGACCCAGTTGCCTTTGGGGGCGTGGTTGGACCGGCACGGCCCCAAAAAGGTGATTGTGTACTTCTTGCTGGTGGCGGTGCTCGGCTGCGTGGCCTTTTCCATGGCCGACAGCTTTTCGGGCTTGCTGCTTGCTCGCTTCCTGAGCGGGGTTGGTTTGAGTGCCTGCCTGATGGCGCCGCTGACCGGTTACCGCCGCTGGTTTGCGGCGAGTGCTCAAATGCGCGCCAACTCCTGGATGTTGATGACCGGCTCCTTTGGCATGGTGGCCTCCACCTTGCCGGTGCAATGGTTGATGCCGCTGGTGGGCTGGCGTGTGCTGTTTTGGGGACTGGCGGCATTGGTCTTGCTGGCCATGTTCCTGATCGCCTGGCAGGCTCCCCATTGGCAGAATGTGGTGGCACACACCGATGCCCGGCCCGCCGCCAAACCGGGCTATGGCGCCGTCTGGCGACATCCGTATTTCAGAAGCATGGCGCCAATGGCATTTTTCATTTATGGCGGAATGGTCGCCATGCAAACCCTGTGGGTCACGCCATGGATGATTCGCGTGGCCGGCTTTTCGCCGCTGCAAGCGGCTGTTGGCCTGTTTTGGCTTAATGTGGCGATGCTGACCAGTTTCTGGGCCTGGGGCATGGTCTACCCCTGGTTGGCCCGGCGTGGCCACACTGCCGATCGGCTGATCAGTTATGGCCTGCCGCTGAGTTTCGTCGTGCTTGCGCTGATCATTGCGGCCGGCCCGGGCGTGGGTGGCTGGGCGGCTGCGGCCTGGGCCTTGTACTGCGTGAGCTGCACTTTTATTTCCTTGGCGCAACCTGCGGTGGCCATGGCGTTTCCACCCAACCTGGCTGGGCGTGCCTTGTCGTCGTATAACCTGCTGATTTTTTCTGGTGTTTTTGTGGTTCAGTGGGGAATCGGCCTGGCCATCGATGGCTTTCGGGCCTTGGGATGGCAAGAGGTTTCAGCCTTTCAGATGGCGATGACGATCTATTTGCTCTTCACCGTTGCGGCATACGCGTACTTTTTGACAACAAAAAGTCATAATCAGGCACCGGCCTGAACGATGCGGAACAGCACCATGCCACTTCAAGATTGCAGCACCCGTGAACAACATGAATAACGGTATTTTCATCATTGCACATGCGCCCCTGGCCACAGCCCTGCGTCAGTGCGTGCTGCATGTTTTTCCGGACGCGGCCGCATCGCTGGCAGTGCTGGACGTGCAACCCAACACCCCGGCCGACGAGTCCCTGTCCACAGCGCGTTTGACGCTGGCGCTGCTCAACGCCGAGCACACGCTGATCCTGACCGACATGTTTGGCGCCACGCCCTGCAATGTGGCGCAAAAATTGGCCGATGGCGTGAGCACCCGACTGGTGGCGGGTGTGAACCTGCCGATGCTACTGCGAGCCATCACCTACCGCAGCGAATCCATGGATGCCCTGGTGGCGCGCGTGATTGCCGGTGGCACCCAGGGCGTGATGCAGGTGGCCGTCACGGCACCGCAAAATCAGCAACGAAAACCAAATGATCAAAACCACGACCACCATCAACAATAAATTGGGGCTTCACGCGCGCGCTTCTGCCAAGTTGACCAAACTGGCCGGCAGTTTTCCGTGTGAGGTCTGGATGTCGCGCGGCGAGCGTCGCGTCAATGCCAAAAGTATCATGGGCGTCATGATGCTGGCCGCCGGGATAGGCTCGCAGATCGAAATTGAAACCCATGGGGAGCAGGAGCAGCAGGCCATGGAGGCCTTGCTGGCGCTGGTGGCAGACAAGTTTGGAGAAGGTGAATGACCTTTGCCATTCACGGACTGGCCGTGGCCCGTGGCATTGCCATCGGACGGGCGGTGCTGGTCGCTTCCAGTCGGCTGGATGTGGCGCATTACTTCATTGAGCCCGCACAGGTCGCCTCTGAGATCAACCGGGTGCGGGACGGCCGGGATGCGGTGGTGGCAGAAATTCGCCGCCTGCAGACCAGCGTGGGTCACATGGGACCCAAGGAAACACCGCACGAGTTGGCAGCCCTGCTTGATGTTCACCTGATGCTATTGCAGGACCGGGAATTGGCGGCGGGCGTGCGGCACTGGATCAAGGACCGGCTCTACAACGCAGAATGGGCGCTGACTTCGCAACTCGATGTGGTGGCGCGCCAGTTTGACGAAATGGAAGATGAATACCTGCGCGAGCGCAAGGCTGACCTGGAGCAGATCACCGAAAAGGTCCTGCGCGCCATGCGCGGCGTGTCATCACCGTTGATCCAGCCCCTGGCGCGCGCCGGGCGGCAAACTTCGCAACAGGATTTGTTGCTTGACGACACTGTGGATGTGCCCCTGATTCTGGTGGCGCATGATCTCTCGCCAGCGGACATGATGCAATTCAAGCAAAGCGTTTTCGCTGGTTTCATCACCGACGTGGGCGGCAAGACTTCGCACACTGCCATTGTGGCGCGCAGCCTGGACATTCCGGCGGTGGTGGGTGCCCGGTTGGGCAGTCACCTGATTCAGCAGGACGACTGGGTAGTGATCGACGGGGACGCGGGTGTGGTGGTGGTGGACCCGTCGCCAATCATCCTGGCTGAATACGGTTTCAGGCAACGCCAGGGCGAACTTCAGCGTGGCCGTCTGGCGCGCCTGCTGCACACGCCGGCCGTGACGCTGGACGGGCAAAAAGTTGAACTGCTGGCCAATATCGAAATGCCGGATGACGCCGCCGCCGCGCTGAAGGCCGGGGCTGTCGGGGTGGGCCTGTTTCGCAGCGAGTTTTTGTTCATGGGGCGCCACGGCAAGCTGCCCAATGAGGAGGAGCAGTACCTGGCTTACCGGCGCGCGGTGGAAGGCATGCAGGGCTTGCCGGTCACGATTCGTACTGTCGATGTCGGCGCCGACAAACCGCTTGACGAATCGCTGCGCGACGATGCCCACCTGAACCCGGCGCTCGGTTTGCGCGCCATTCGTTGGAGCCTTGCCGACCCCGCCATGTTTCTGACGCAATTGCGCGCCATTCTGCGTGCGGCAGCCCATGGCCAGATCCATTTGTTGATCCCGATGCTGGTGCACGCCCGTGAAATTCGCCAGACCATGGCGCTGATTGACCACGCCCGCGTGCAGTTGGACAACCGTGGCGTGGCAAACGGCCCGGTCAAAATTGGTGCCATGATCGAAATCCCGGCCGCTGCGCTGACCCTCAAGGTGTTTCTCAAGTACTTTGACTTCTTGTCCATCGGCACCAATGACCTGATTCAGTACACGCTGGCCATTGACCGGGCCGACGAATCGGTTGCGCACTTGTATGACCCGATGCACCCGGCCGTATTGCGCCTGGTGGCCAACACCATTGCCGAGGGCCATGCGCAAGGCAAACCGGTCAGCCTGTGCGGCGAAATGGCGGGGGATGTCAGCATGACCCGCTTGCTGCTGGGCATGGGGCTGCGGAGTTTTTCCATGCAACCAGCGCAAATCCTGGCGGTCAAGCAGGAAATTTTGCGCGCCGACACCAGCAAGCTGGCGCCTTGGGCCGCGCAGCTGATTGCCGATGACGAACCCATGCTTCAGCCACAAAAAGCGGCTTGACCGAACCCGGGCGAATCAGAACAGCCGGAACAGCAGCGGGATCAGCAGGGAGGCCAGAACCACCTGCAAGCCCAAGGCCAGGCCGGCAAAAGCGCCGGCATCTGCGTTGACCTGCAAAGCCCGTGCCGCGCCAATGCCGTGCGCGGCCGTCCCCAGGGAGAAACCACGCGCCATCCAGCCATGGCCGTCTGTTGGAATCTTCAGAAGCCCGAACAAGGCCTTGCCACTGAGCGCACCCACCATGCCGGTCACCACCGCAAATACCGCCGCCAGGGCGGGAATGCCGCCAATTTTGTCGGCAATGCCCATGGCCACCGGCGCAGTAACCGATTTGGGCGCCAGCGACAGCACCACCTCGAGCGGCAAACCCGCAAGCCAGCCCAGCAACAGCGCCGACCCGCTGGCTGCCACGCCGCCCACCAGCGCCGCCGCCAGCAGGGCGCGCCAGTGCTGGCGCAGGGCGGCGCGCCGCTCCCAAAGCGGCCAGGCCAGCGCCACCACGGCGGGCCCGAGCAGAAAATGGATGAACTGTGCGCCTGAAAAGTAGCTGGGGTAATCCACTCCGGTGACAGTGAGCAGACTGGCCAAGGCAACCACCGACCACAACACCGGATTGGCCCAGGCGGCTTGGTCCAGCCGCGCATACAGGGCTTGTGCCAGCACGTAAATCACCAGCGTGGCGGTCAGGCCGAACAGCGGCGTGGCCGACAGGTAAATCCACAATTCGACAAAGTTAGGCATCGCGGCGACCCTTGAACGCCCGCAGCACCAGCACGGTGACGGCGAGTCCGAACCAGGTCGACACCACCACCACCACCAGCATGCGCACACCGTACTGCCCCAGCAATCCCAGGTGCGTCATCACGCCGACGCCCACCGGCACAAACAGCAGCGACAGGTGCGACAGCAGAAAATTGGCGCACTCCGCCACGGGCTCACGCACCATGGGAAGTTGCAGCGCCAGCAGCAGCAGCAACATGCCAATCACCGGCCCCGGAAAGGACAGGCTCAGGCCTCGCGACAGAAGCTCGCCCAGTGACTGCATGGCCAGCAGCCAGGCCAGTCCGCGCAAGCCGTTCATGCGGCGCTCACGTTAAAAACGCGGCAAATCCGGGTGTTTGATCTGACCGCCACGCACCAGCATCTTGCCGTATTCAGCGCAGCGGTTCAGCGTCGGGATGACCTTGCCGGGATTGAGCAGGCCCCGGGGATCGAAGGCACGCTTGACGCCAAACATCTGCTCGTTCTCGGCGGCTGAAAACTGCACGCACATGCTGTTGAGTTTTTCCACCCCCACGCCGTGCTCGCCGGTCACGGTGCCGCCCATGGCCACGCTGGTCTCCAGAATGTCGGCGCCAAACAGCTCGCAGCGGTGCAGTTGGTCCGGGTCGTTGGCATCAAACAGGATCAGCGGGTGCAGGTTGCCGTCGCCGGCGTGGAACACGTTGGCGCAGCGCAACTGGTATTTCTTCTCCATTTCGGCAATGGCCAGCAGGATGTCGGCGACACGCTTGCGCGGGATGGTGCTGTCCATGCACATGTAGTCGGGGCTGATGCGGCCGCTGGCTGGAAAAGCGTTCTTGCGTCCGCTCCAGAACTTGAGGCGTTCCTGCTCACTCTGGCTCACGGCAACTTTGGTGGCACCCTCGGCCAGCAGCACCGCGCTCATGCGGCCAATTTCTTCCTCGACCTCCTCGGGCGTGCCATCGCTTTCGCACAGCAAAATCGCCTCAGCGGTGAGGTCGTAACCGGCATGCACGTAGTCTTCCACCGCCGCCGTCATCGGCTTGTCCATCATCTCGAGACCGGCCGGTATGATGCCGGCCGCAATCACGGCGGCCACCGCGTCACCGGCTTTGCGGATGTCATCGAAGCTGGCCATGATGCAGCGTGCCAGCATCGGTTTGGGGATGAGTTTCACGGTGACTTCCAGCACCACCGCCAGCATGCCTTCCGACCCGATCACCACACTCATCAGGTCATAGCCGGGCGCGTCGAGTGCGTCCGAGCCGAATTCAACCGGCTCGCCTTCCATGGTGAAGCCCTTGATCTTGACGATGTTGTGCAGTGTCAGACCGTATTTGAGGCAGTGCACGCCACCGGAGTTTTCGGCCACATTGCCGCCAATGGTGCAGGCAATCTGGCTGGACGGGTCGGGCGCGTAGTACAGGCCCAAAGGTGCCGCCGCCTCGCTGATGGCCAGGTTGCGCACGCCGCACTGCACCACCGCCGTGCGCGACAGCGGGTCAAGCTTCAGGATTTTGTTGAACTTGGCCATCGACAAGGTCACTCCCAAGGCATTCGGCATGGCCCCGCCTGACAGGCCAGTGCCAGCGCCGCGCGCCACCACTGGCACGTTCAGGGCATGGCAGGTTTTAAGCACAGCGGCCACCTGCGCCTGTGTTTCGGGCAGGGCGACCACCAGCGGGCGCTGACGGTAGGCGGTCAGGCCGTCGCATTCATAAGGCGTGGTGTCCTCGCTGTTCCAGAGCAGCGCATGGGCCGGCAAGGATTCAAGCAGCCCTTTGACGACAAGCGCCTGACGCTCTGACCTTTGCAATGCGTCGAGGGCGCCATGAGAGAGGGGAGCGTTCATGTGTTCGATCCGTTGGGGTATGACATGCTCTGGACTTTAAGCTAAATTCAACGCTCGAAGTGGGAAGAAACTTTAACCTTCTGTTGAAAAAAACTGACGCCCCGGCAGGGGTCACCTTGACAGCTTGCGGGCAAGGTGGCTCAGGCGACTTGCTGGCCGATTTCGAAATTTGCCATGCTCTCCAGCGCCCGCACCATCGCCGAGTGGTCCCAGCCCTTGCCGCCGTGCGCTGCGCAGCTGTTGAACAGCTCTTGCGCCATGGCCGTGTTGGGCAGCGACACACCCAAAGCGCGGGCACTTGACAGCGCCAGATTCAGGTCTTTCTGGTGCAGTTCGATGCGAAAGCCGGGATCAAACGTGCGCTTGATCATGCGCTCGCCATGCACTTCCAGAATCTTGCTCGATGCAAACCCGCCCATCAGCGCCTGGCGCACACGCGCCGGGTCGGCGCCGGCCTTGGCTGCAAACACCAGCGCCTCGCCCACGGCTTCAATGTTGAGCGCCACGATGATCTGGTTGGCCACCTTGGCGGTCTGGCCATCGCCGTTGCCGCCGACCAGTGTGATGTTCTTGCCCATCAGCTCGAACAGCGGCTTGATCTTCTCGAACGTCGCCTCGGGGCCGCCGACCATGATCGACAGGGTGGCGTTTTTGGCACCCACCTGGCCGCCGGACACCGGTGCGTCGAGGTAGTCGCAGCCCAGGGCGTTGATTTTCTCGGCAAACACCTTGGTGGCAATCGGTGAGATCGAGCTCATGTCGACCACGGTCTTTCCCGGCGCCAAGCCCGCCGCAATGCCCTCGGCACCAAACAGCACGCCTTCCACATCGGGCGTGTCGGGCACCATGGTGAAGATGATGTCGGCCCGCTCGGCCACCTGGCGCGCCGTGCTGCACGCCGTTGCGCCGCTTTGGCTGATGGCTTCAGGCATGGGGCCGCGCTTGAAAACGAACAGCTGGTGCCCGGCCGCGATGAGGTGCCCGGCCATGGGGGTGCCCATGATGCCCAGGCCGATGAAGCCAATATTGAGAGAGGGTGTTGTCATGATGTGTCTCCTTAAAGTTGTCGATGAATTCAGGCGCAGAGCGCCTGGCGCCAGCCCAGGCCGGCCTCGGTGGTGGCGGCGG
>NZ_JAABQC010000068.1 GCF_011391645.1 Rhodoferax sp.
TGTCACAAAACTGTCACCGGACTAAAAAACAAAAAAGCCTGCTACGCTATTTGAAGCAAGTTATTCAATGTTTACAAGGGTATTTGGTGGGAACTGAGAGATTCGAACTCTCGACCTACGGATTAAGAGTCCGCTGCTCTACCAGCTGAGCTAAGTTCCCTTGGTTTCAGTGAAACAGCGTGTGTTTCTTGAAGTGCGGAATTCTAGCAGAGCGGCTACCGAGGAAATGATGCCCTCCCGTCTGAAAGGGACCCATGAAACCGCCCCAAATCGCCTACATCAGCAAATGCTCGCCCGCGTTGTCGCCGCCCAGGGTGACGTAATTGACCTTGCGG
Organism: Rhodoferax sp.; assembly: GCF_011391645.1. GTDB lineage: Bacteria > Pseudomonadota > Gammaproteobacteria > Burkholderiales > Burkholderiaceae_C > Rhodoferax. Next base: position 336 of record NZ_JAABQC010000068.1, read on the forward strand.
ATGTCCATCAATTTCTTGCCGCCTGAGTAGCTGATGGAGCTTTGCACGTCCTGCTCCATTTCGATCAGCGTGTCGGCCAGCTTGCCCTTGATGGGTTCCAGAATGCGCTTGCCTTCGACGTGTTTGTATTCGCCCTTGTTGAAGTCGCTGGCCGAGCCGTAGTATTCCTTGTATAGCTTGCCGTCCACTTCCACGGTCTGGCCCGGGCTTTCCTCGTGGCCGGCAAACAGTGAACCAATCATGACCATGGTGGCGCCAAAGCGGATGCTCTTGGCAATGTCGCCGTGGTCGCGGATGCCGCCGTCGGCAATGATTGGTTTGGTGGCCACACGGGCGCACCATTTGACGGCGCTCAGTTGCCAGCCGCCGGTGCCAAAGCCGGTCTTGAGCTTGGTGATGCAAACTTTGCCCGGGCCAATGCCGACCTTGGTGGCGTCGGCGCCCCAGTTTTCCAAGTCGATCACGGCCTCGGGTGTGGCCACGTTGCCGGCAATGATGAAGGTGCCCGGAATCTTTTCGCGCAGGTAGCCGATCATGTTTTTCACGTTGTCCGAGTGGCCGTGGGCGATGTCGATGGTGATGTATTCCGGCGTCAATCCAAGCGCCATCAGCTGATCGACCGTGTCGTAATCCGCTTTTTTGACACCTAGGGAAATCGAGGCGTATAAGCCGCGCGCCTTCATGGCTTTGACAAACTGCAGGTTGTCCAGGTCAAAGCGGTGCATCACGTAAAAGTAATTGTTTTGTGCCAGCCAGATGCAGATGTCCTCGCTGACCACGGTTTTCATGTTGGCGGGCACCACCGGGATGCGAAAGCGCCGTGGCCCCAATTCCACGCTGGCATCGCACTCGGAGCGGCTGTCCACGCGGCATTTGCGGGGCAGCAGCAGGATGTTGTCGTAGTCAAAAATTTCCATGGTCTGGCACCTGTTCAAAAAAAACCGGGCCACAATTGCTTGGGCCCGGGGCTTGATTCTAGCGAAGTCGGGCGGCTTTCTACAATGCCCTGATGTTTTCAACTCCGACTCCACCCAGCCTGCCAGACGCAGGCCTGCTGAACAACCTGAACCCCGAGCAATTGGCTGCAGTCACGCTGCCTGCCGAGCACGCGCTGATTCTGGCCGGGGCCGGTTCAGGAAAAACCCGGGTGCTCACCACGCGCATTGCCTGGCTGCTGCAAACCGGCCAGGTCTCGCCCGGCGGTATTCTGGCGGTCACGTTCACCAACAAGGCCGCCAAGGAGATGATGACGCGGCTCTCAAGCATGCTGCCGCTCAATGTGCGCGGTATGTGGATTGGCACCTTTCATGGCCTGTGCAACCGCTTTTTGCGCGCCCATTACAAGCTGGCGAACTTGCCGCAGAGCTTCCAGATTCTGGACATGCAAGACCAGTTGTCATCCATCAAGCGCCTGTACAAGCAGTTCGGCATTGATGACGAGCGCTTTCCGCCCAAACAAATGCAGTGGTTCATTGGCGGCTGCAAGGAAGACGGCCAGCGCCCCAACATGGTCGAGGCGCGGGACGAAGAAACGCGCAAGAAGATCGAGATTTACCAGCTCTACGAAGAGCAGTGCCAGCGCGAGGGCGTGGTCGATTTTGGTGAACTGATGCTGCGCAGCTATGAACTGCTGCGAGACAACGACCCCATTCGCGAGCATTACCAGCGCCGCTTCAGGCACATTTTGATCGACGAATTCCAGGACACCAACAAGCTGCAATACGCGTGGATCAAGATGCTGGCTGGCACCGGCGCCCACAGCACGGTGGATGGCGCTTTTCAGCCCACCGGCTGTGTATTGGCCGTGGGCGATGATGACCAGAGCATTTATGCCTTTCGTGGTGCGCGCGTGGGCAATATGGCCGACTTTGTGCGTGAATTCAAGGTGCGGCACCAGATCAAGCTCGAAGAAAACTACCGCAGCGGCAGCAACATTCTGGACTCTGCCAACGCGCTGATCGGCCACAACAGCAAGCGTCTGGGCAAGAACCTGCGCACGGCGCAGGGTCCGGGCGAGCCGGTGCGGGTGTTTGAGTCGCCCAGCGACTTTGCCGAGGCCCGCTGGATGGTGGACGAGATGAAGCAGCTGGTGCGCGAGGGCTTCGAGCGCAAGGAAATTGCCGTGCTGTACCGCTCCAACGCGCAAAGCCGGGTCATTGAGACCGCGCTGTTCAACGCCGGCATGCCGTACAAGGTGTATGGCGGCCTGCGCTTTTTTGAGCGCGCGGAAATCAAGAACGCGCTGGCCTACCTGCGCCTGCTGGAAAACCCGCGCGATGACACCAGTTTTTTGCGCGCCGTCAACTTTCCTCCGCGCGGCATCGGCATGCGCAGCCTGGAGCAGTTGCAGGACGCGGCGCGCGCCAGCGGCTGCTCGCTCAGCGACGCGGTCAGTGGCCTCAGCGGCAAGGCGGGCACCAACATTGGTGCCTTTCTGGCGGGCATCGACGTGTTGCGCGAGCAGACCCAGGGCCTGAGCCTGCGTGAAACGATCGAGCTCACACTGGACCACAGCGGCCTGATCGACCATTACAAGGCCGACCGCGAAGGCGCCGACCGGGTGGAGAACCTGGAGGAACTGGTCAACGCGGCCGAGAGTTTTGTCTCGATCGAGGGCTTTGGCCGCGACGCCGTGGCGCTGCCGGTGGACGAACTGGGCCAGCCGCTGACCCAATCACCCGCGTCGCAGGGGCTCGACCTGAACCAGCCGCTGCTCGACATCCCCGCACCCGATGCTGAAACCGGTGAAACCCTGTCGCCGCTGGCGGCCTTTTTGACCCATGCCGCGCTGGAGGCCGGTGACAACCAGGCGCAGGCCGGGCAGGACGCCATCCAGCTCATGACGGTGCATGCCAGCAAGGGCCTGGAATTTGACTGCGTGTTCATCACCGGCATCGAAGAGGGCCTGTTCCCGCACGAAAACTCCATGAACGACCGCGACGGCCTGGAGGAAGAGCGCCGCCTGATGTACGTGGCGATCACGCGCGCCCGCAAGCGCCTGTACCTGAGCCATTCGCAGACCCGCATGTTGCACGGCCAGACGCGCTACAACCTGCGCAGCCGCTTTTTTGAAGAGCTGCCCGAAGAGGCGTTGAAGTGGATCACACCCAAACACCCCGGCTTTGGCAAGGCAGACAGCTTTTCCGACACCACGTATTCGGGCGATTCGGCTGCCTATGCCAAAAGGCCGGCAAGTTCATTTGGCGCGGATTATTCGCGTTATGCAGCGCCGGCATCCCAGCCTGTGACCCAACCCAGGGCCGAGGCTGGCAACAGCCTGCGCGCCGGTCAAAAGGTGTTTCACGCCAAATTTGGCGAAGGCACGGTGCTGTCACTGGAAGGCAAGGGCGACGATGCGCGCGCGCAAATCAACTTTCCGCGACATGGCGTCAAGTGGCTGGCGCTGTCGGTGGCCAAGCTCACGCCCGTGCCCTGAGCTTGCGGGCGGACGCCTCAAGTTTCGGCAGGCGTTTCAGTCTCGAAGCTGTCCCGGTATGTGAAATACAGGGAGGTAAAAAACATCGATGCCAGCAGCATCAGTGCCGGAAACAGCAGGGTGCCTGTAAGGGCTGCATTGTCAAACAGGCTGCCCAAGGTGCCAATGACCAGGATGGCGACGACGATGGTGCCCATCCACGCGAAACCAAACACGGTAAAGGTCCAGAAATTGCGAAAGCACGCCACGATGCTGAAAAACATGCTCTTCAGCGGTGTCAAGTCGTTCCAGAACACCAGCGCCGGGGCATGCCAGAACATGAGCGACAGCGGCAGGTGCAGGCCAATGAAGACCCACATGGCAGATTGAAAACCGGGCGACTGCATCAGTTCGGCCGTGGGTGCGCTGCCGCCCAGGTAAAGCCGGGCAAAGCCACCGCCGTCCACCAGGTAGGAGCCACCCATCGCCAGCATGAAGCCTCCGGCGTACATGGCACCCAGCAGCAGCATGGCGCGCACCTTGGCGGGCCCGGCCCGAAAGGCGGTGAACAGGATGAGCGGCATGGGGAACTTGCCCTGGGTTGCCTCGCGGGTGGCCGCCATCAAACCCAGCGTGGCGGCGGGCAGCAGCGTCATGGCCAGCGGCAGGCCCACGATCGGCAGCATGGTGGCCACCGACATGACCGCCATGAAGATGAAAAACAGCCCGGCCAGTGCCAAAGGTTGTTTGAAAAAAGTTTGCATGCCGAGCTTGACCCAGGTGGCGCCAGTGCGGGCAGGAACGAGCTTGAGCTTCATGTGATGGATTCCAGGTCAGGATGGTTCAGCGCTTGGCTGACCCGGTGCCGCAGCACGCGTTCGAAATGCGCTGGGTCGTGGGCTTGCAGCAGGTGGGCCTGGCGGGGCAAGTAAAAGTCCCACAGGCGGGACAGCCAAAAGCGCAAAGCGGCGGCGCGCAGCATGGCAGGCAGCAGTTCCTGCTCGGCCGCCTGCAGGGGCCGCACGGCGTTGTAAGCGGTCAAAAAATGATGGGTATTGAGCGCATGGTGCGTGCCGCTTGCCTGGTCAATACACCAATCGTTGAGGCACACCGCCAGGTCAAACAGCCAGGAGTCAACCCCGGCAAAGTAAAAATCAAAAAAGCCGCTCAGCACAGGTTGACCAGCCACCGTTTCGAACATCACGTTGTCATGAAACAAATCGGCATGAATCGGGCCACGGGGCAGGGCGGCATAACTCGAGGTTGCTGCCACCTGGTTCTGAAACGCCAGTTCCCGGCTGATCAGGGTTTTCTGGCTGCCCGACAGGTAGGGCAAGACCTCCGGTGCGGTGTCGTTGCACCAGGTCAGGCCGCGCAGATTGGGCTGGCTCAGCGCGAAGCTGTTCCCGGCCAGATGCATTTTGGCGAGCATGTCGCCCACCTGCGCGCAGTGCACCGGGCCAGGAGCAAGCTCCTTTTGACCCCGCAATTTGTTGACCACGGCAGCCGGCTTGCCTTTCATGTCAAACACCAGTTCACCCCGGCTGTTGGCGTGCGGCTCCGGCACCAAAATGCCGCGCTGCGCCAGGTGTTTCATCAACTGCAAATAAAACGGCAATTGTTCAAACGTCAGTCGCTCAAACAGGGTCAGCACATAGTCATGGGCTTGGCTGTCTTTTTGTGTGGTGACAAAGTAATTGGTGTTTTCTATACCCCCAGCGCATCCTTCCAGGCTTTGGAGTTCGCCCAGTTGCAGCTGTTGCATCAGCGCACGGACCTCTTCAAATGCGACTTCTGTGTAAACCGCCATTGCTCAGAAACCCAGAACCTTCCAGGAGCTCTCACCCGTTTTTGGCGCCACCTGGTAGGCTGGCATGCCGCCTTTGGGCCTCACGGTGATGTTCTGGGTTTCGCCGCCCACGCGCAGTTCGTCGATGCTCGCGCCGGCATCTTCGACATGGATGCGCTCGATGCGCGGCTCTACCTTGCCAGTCCCATCGCGCTGCACCGGCGCACTGGCCGGGGCCGCTGCGTTGGTGGCAGTGGGGGTTTGGCTCCATGTCAGCCCACAGGCCAGCAGAAGGGGAAAGAAGGTAAAAATTGAACGCATCGATTGATTGTAGATAAAGCGGCTGCTCGCCCGGCTGCAGGCAAAATGCCGGCATGAACAATGCCCCACCCAAAACCTTGCTGTTGGTCGATGGCTCCAGCTATCTGTACCGCGCCTTTCACGCCATGCCCGACCTGCGCGCCGTGCCGGGCGACCCGGGCAGCGCGCCCACCGGTGCCATTCGCGGCATGATCAACATGCTGCAAAGCCTGCGCAAGGAAGTGCCCGCCGGGTACGCGGCCTGCGTTTTTGACGCCAAAGGCCCCACCTTTCGTGATGATTTGTACCCCGAGTACAAGGCCCACCGCTCGCCCATGCCCGACGACTTGCGGGCCCAGATCGAGCCGATCCATGAGGTGGTGCGGTTGATGGGCTGGAAGGTGCTGGACGTGCCTGGCGTCGAGGCCGACGACGTGATCGGCACCCTGGCCGCCACCGCGGCGGCGCAGGGCATGCAGGTGATTGTGAGCAGCGGCGACAAGGACCTGGCCCAGCTGGTCAACGAGCGCATCACCATCATTGACACCATGAACGGCCGGGTGCGTGATGTGGCCGGCGTCACCACCGAGTTTGGCGTGCCTCCCAGTTTGATGGTGGACTACCAGACCCTGGTGGGCGACGCCATCGACAACGTGCCCGGCGTGCCCAAAGTGGGTCCCAAAACGGCGGCCAAGTGGCTCAATGAGTTCGGTTCGCTCGACGCCATCGTGGCCCAGGCCGACACCATCAAGGGAGCGGTTGGGGAAAACTTTAGGAAATCCCTGGACTGGTTGCCGACTGGCCGCTTGTTGCTGACCATCAAGACCGACTGCGACCTGAAAGACTGGCTGCCTGATTTGCCCGACATGGACGACATTGCCGTGGGCAGCATGAACACCCCGGCGCTGGCCGAGTTTTATGAAAAATACGGCTTCAAGGGGCTGGCGCGCGCGCTGGGCTCAGGAAATGGGGACGCCGGAAAAGGGGTCAGAGCCAGCTCCGCTTCGCTGCGTGGATCCGACCCCATTTCCGGAGCTGGCGCTGCCCCCAATTCCGTTGCCAACAACCGTGAACCCGGCCTATTTGACGAACTGGACACTGCACCAGAGGCCCCCGCCACCCCCCGCGTCAGCACAGTCAGCTACGACACCATCCTCACCTGGGACGCCTTTGACCACTGGCTGGCCAAGGTGCAGGCCGCCGAGCTGGTGGCGCTGGACACCGAAACCACCTCACTGGATGAGATGCGCGCCAGGATTGTCGGCATCAGCTTCAGCGTGAAGCCAGGCGAGGCGGCCTACATTCCGCTGGCGCACGCCTACCCGGACGCGCCCGACCAATTGCCGCTCAACGAGGTGCTGGCCAAACTCAAGCCCTGGCTGGAGAATGGCCGCCACAAAAAGCTCGGCCAGCATGTCAAATACGACCGCCATGTGTTTGCCAACCACGGCATTGAGGTGCAGGGCTACGCGCACGACACCATGCTGCAAAGCTACGTGCTCGAAGTCACCAAGCCGCATGGCCTGGCCAGCCTGGCCGAGCGCCATCTGGGGCGCAGCGGCATCAGCTTTGAAGACCTGTGCGGCAAGGGCGTCAACCAGCTCTGTTTTGACCAGGTCGATGTGGCCAAGGCGGCAGAGTATTCATGTGAAGACTCCGACATGACGCTTGATGTGCATCGGGTGTTGTGGCCGCAGCTGCAAGCCAACGACAAATTGCGTTTTATTTACGAGCTTGAAATTGCCAGCAGCGAGGCCTTGTACCGGATCGAGCGCAACGGCGTGCTGATCGATGCGCCCACTTTGGCAGCACAGAGCCACGAACTTGGCCAGCGTATTTTGCAGCTGGAGAAGGAGGCGCATGAACTCGCCGGCCAGCCCTTCAACCTGAGTTCACCAAAGCAGATTGGCGAGATTTTTTTCGTCAAGCTCGGCCTGCCGGTGGTCAAGAAGACGCCGACTGGCTCGCCCAGCACCGACGACGAGGTGCTGCAAAAGCTGGCTGAAGACTACCCGCTGCCCGCCAAGATCCTGGAGCACCGGGGCCTGGCCAAACTCAAGGGCACCTATACCGACAAACTGGCGCAACTGGCACACCCGCGCACCGGCCGGGTCCACACCCATTACGCCCAGGCTGTGGCGGTGACCGGGCGCCTTAGCAGCAACGACCCCAACCTGCAAAATATTCCGGTGCGCACCCCCGAGGGCAGGCGCGTGCGCGAGGCCTTTGTGGCGCCGCCCGGCTGCGTGATCGCCAGCGCCGACTACAGCCAGATCGAACTGCGCATCATGGCGCACATCAGTGGTGATGCCGCCTTGTTGCTGGCCTTTCACGACGGCATGGACGTGCACCGCGCCACCGCCGCCGAGATCTTTGCCATCGACACCGCGCAAGTCAGCAGTGAGCAGCGCCGCTACGCCAAGGTCATCAACTTCGGCCTGATCTATGGCATGAGCGCCTACGGTCTGGCCAAGGCTCTGGGCATCGACAACACCGCCGCCAAAAACTACATCGAGCGTTACTTTGAGCGTTATCCTGGCGTAAAGAACTACATGGACCACACCCGGGCGCTGGCCAAGGCGCAGGGGTATGTCGAAACCGTGTTTGGCCGCAGGCTTTACCTGCCCGAGATCAACTCGCCCAACGGGCCCCGGCGCAGCGGTGCCGAGCGCGCCGCCATCAACGCGCCCATGCAGGGGACGGCGGCCGACTTGATCAAGCTCAGCATGGTCAAGGTGCAGCAGGTGATTGACGCCGAGCAGCGCGCCACCAAAATGATCATGCAGGTACACGACGAACTGGTGTTTGAAGTGCCTGAGTCAGAAATTGATTGGGTGCGCCACGAGGTGCCCCGGTTGATGGCCGGCGTGGCGCACCTCAAGGTGCCGTTGCTGGCCGAGGTGGGGGTCGGGCTAAATTGGGACAAGGCGCATTGACTGTCTGTGCGGCACAGCACAAAGCAGGCGGAACAGGCGTGTTCAAATAAAACTCGTGTTACGCGCCTGGATGCCGTCGGCGTCAAGGCTTGGGTGAAACGTTACAAAGGTGCTTATATGAACTCAGTCAAACTCGTCGGTGTCTTGCTCATCGTTTTGGGCGCATTGGGGCTCATATACGGTGGCTTCAGCTACACCAAAGACACCACGGCACTCAAATTGGGACCGCTCGAGATGACGGTGCAGGAAAAGAAAACCGTCAACGTGCCGCTGTGGGCTGGCATCGGCGCCATTGTGGTCGGTGGTGTGTTGTTGGTGATGGGTGGCAAGAAGGGCTAAAGCGTTGCCCTCGGCAGGCGCGCCACAAAAGCCATCACCACCGACTCGGCCGCAGTACCCCGGCAGGCTTGTTGCCATTGCTGGCCGGCCTTCAGCAACTGGCGCTCCTTGATGTGGCCAAAACCGCGCACTTCGGCGGCAATGCTGGCCAGTTTCACGGCGGCGGCGTGGTTGACGGCGGTGAGCGAAGGCAGCAAGGCTTCGATCATGGCCGGGTACATCTGGGCCAGCCGACGCTCCAAGCGCCGCTCGGCGGTTTTGCCGAAAGGGTCGAGCCAGCCGCCGCGCAGGCCCTTCAACCCCGCCAACAAGCGCATCGCAGAGAGAACCCAGGGGCCGTAGGCCTGCTTTTTGAGGTGCCCGGTGGTGGGGTCGCGCTTGGCCAGCAAGGGTGGCGCCAGATGAAAAGTCAGCTTTGCATCACCGTCAAATTGTTCACGCAGTTGTTTCTCGAAGCGGCCATCGGTATAGAGACGAGCCACCTCGTACTCATCCTTGACGGCCATCAACCGGTAGGCATGGGTGAGCACGGTGCGGGTCAGTTGCTCGCTGCCCGGCATGGCCTGTTGCTCGGCTTGCTGCACCTGGCGCACCAGGGCCTCGAAGCGGGTCGCATAGGCCTTGTTTTGGTAGGCGACCAGGTCCTTGCTGCGTCGCGCAATCAGCGTCTCCAGCGTCTCCTTGTCAGGTTTGACCAGACGTACGGTCTGCGCCGGGCTGCTCTGGCGCAGCACCGCGTCCAGATCCAGTGCCGCGCGGCGACCCCAGCTCAGCGCGGCAAGATTTGCGGCCACGGCAACCCCATTGATCTCGATGGCGCGCTGGATCGCCTGCAGTGACACCGGCAGCCAGCCCTGTTGCAGGGCGTAACCCAGCATCAGCATGTTGGCCGCAATGGCATCGCCAAAGAGCTGGGTCGCCAGACGCGTGGCCGGGAGGGCATGCACGCGCTCGGCACCCGCCGCGCTGTCGATGGCGCTGCGCAACTGGCCTTCGCCAAACTCGGCATCCACCGGGTTCAGCACAAAGGCGGCGTGGGGCGCCAGATGGGTATTGAGCGCAACGCGGGTGCGCCGCGGCGTCATGGTCGCCAGTGCCGCCGGGCTGGCCGCCACCATCATGTCGCAAGCCAGTACCAGGTCGGCATTGGCCATGGCGACCCGTGGGGCGTGCAACTGTGAGGCGTCGCGCGCAATGCGCACATGCGACAGCACAGCGCCGTTCTTTTGCGCAATGCCGGTCTGGTCCAGGCAGGTGGCGCTCAAGCCCTCCAGACGCGCGGCCATGGCCAGAATGGCGCCAATGGTGATGACGCCGGTGCCGCCAATGCCGGTGATAACCGTCTCGTGCGCGGGTGACAGCGCAGCTCGTTGCGGCGCGGGCATGGGCGGCGTGGCGCTGCGCGCCTGCTGTTGTGGGCGCTCGTTCTTGCGCGGCCTGGCGCCCGCCAGAGTGACAAAGCTCGGGCAAAAGCCGTCGACGCACTTGGTGTCCTTGTTGCAACTTGACTGGTTGATCTGGCGCTTGCGGCCCAGCTCGGTTTCCAGCGGCTCTATGGAGATGCAGTTGGACTGCACCGAGCAGTCGCCGCAGCCCTCACACACGGCCTCGTTGATGAAGGCGCGCACATCGGGGTCGGCCAGCGTGCCGCGTTTGCGCCGGCGCCGCTTCTCTGCGGCACAGGTCTGGTCGTACAGCAGCGCCGTGACCCCAGCCGTTTCGCGCAGTTGGCGCTGCAAGGCGTCGAGCTCGTCGCGGCCATGCAGCGTGACCCCTTTGGGAAAGCCGCCGTTGGGCGTCGCCATCTCCCGGTACTTTTCCGGATGGTCCGACACCACCACCACTCGGCCCACGCCCTCGGCCAGCAACTGCGCCACGATCTGTTGCGGCGTGAAGCTGTCCGAGATCGACTGGCCGCCGGTCATGGCCACCGCGTCGTTGTAAAGCAGCTTGTAGCTGATGTTGGCCTTGGCATACACCGCCGCACGCACCGCCAGAATGCCCGAGTGGTGGTATGTGCCGTCGCCCAAGTTGGTAAACACATGCTCGCGGCTGGAAAAGCCCATGGCGCCGAGCCAGCTGACGCCTTCGCCGCCCATCTGGCTGAAGGTCTCGGTGTGCCGGTCCATGAACAGCGCCAGCCAGTGGCAGCCGATGCCGGCCAGGGCGATGCTGCCCTCGGGCAATTGGGTCGAGCTGTTGTGCGGGCAACCGGAGCAGAAATACGGCGTGCGTGCCGCCAGCGCGGGCGTGTTTTGCAGCGCCTGCGTTTTGGCTTGCAGCAGCGCAAGCCGGGTTTGTGCTGCCGGGCTGCTGACCAGTTCGGGGAAGGTGCGGGCCAGCACCTGGGCCAGCAGCGCCGGGCTGGTTTCGCCGTGCTGAGGGATCAGCGTGTGGCCGTCGCGCCCGACTTTGCCCAGCACGGCCGGGCAGGGCGCGCTACCAAACAGAATGCCCTTGACCTGGTCTTCGATCAGGCCACGTTTTTCTTCCACCACCAGCACCGTGTCAAGGCCCTGGGTGAATGCCTGAATCTGCTGCGCATCCAGCGGGTAAATCATGCCCAGCTTGAGCAGGCGCACGCCGTGGTTCGCCAGGTCCTCCTCGCTCAGTCCCAGGTCATGCAGCGCCTGCATCAGGTCGGCCCAGGGTTTGCCGGCAGAGACGATGCCGATGTGCCCCCCGGCGGTCGCGCCACTGACCTGGTTGATGCCGGAAAAGCGCGCAAAGGTTTTGGCGCGCGCCAGCTTGACTTCATACAGGCGGCGCTCCTGCTCGACCCGGTTGTCGGGCCAGCGGATGTGCACGTCGGCGGCTTGCCGCAGTTCGGGCCAGTCGGCGCGCACCCGGTCGATCTCCAGGTCGACGATGGCCGAGCTTTCGGCAATGTCGGTCACCGCCTTGTAGCCCACCCAGCAGCCGCTGTAGCGGGACAACTCAATACCCAGCACGCCGAAGTCGAGCATGTCCTGCACGCTGGCGGGGTAAAGCACCGGCATGCCGACCGAGACAAAGTCGTAGTCGGAGCAGCCGGTCACGGTGCTCGACACCGCATTGGGGTCATCGCCGGCAATGGCCAGCACGCCACCCTGGGCCGAGCTGCCGGCCTGGTTGGCATGGCGTAGCACGTCGATGCTGCGGTCCACCCCGGGCGCCTTGCCGTACCAGAGCCCAAAGACACCATCAAAGGCGCTGTCACCGAGCAGGTGCACCTGTTGACTGCCCCAGACGGCGGTGGCGGCCAGTTCCTCATTGACTCCGGCCTGAAACTTGATGTCGCGTGCGGCCAGATGTTTTTCGGCCGCCCACAACGCCATGTCATAGGTGCCGACCGGTGAGCCGCGGTAGCCCGAAATGTAGCCGCCCAGTTTTTTGCCCGCGCGCAAGCCTCGTTCGTGCAGCGTCAGGGGCAAGCGCACCAGCGCCTGCATGCCGCTCATGAAAGCCTGGCCCTGGGTGTTGACGTACTTGTCGTCCAGCGACACCTCGGCAAGGGTCTGGGGTGGCGTCTGTTGGCTCATGGGCAGAGTTTGCAAGTCGTGGTGAAAGGAAGAGGGCTATGGTGCCACATTCCGGTGTGAACCCAGGTAGCCGGGGGAGAATCAATCAGTCGGGTGATGCGCTTTGCTGCGTGTCCCCCGTCCGCTGCGCGGACTCCGCCTTGACCTTCGCAAAGCGCATCACCCGACTGATTCCGTGCGCTTGTGGGTCGACTAGGTCACCAACAAGGTCCCCGGGCATTCCAGATAGCCGCGAATTTGCTGGATGAATTCCGCCGCATTCATGCCATCGACCACCCGGTGGTCAAACGAACTGGAGACGTTCATCATCTTGCGCGCCACCACCAGGCCGCCCCTCAGCATGGGGCGCTCGACGATGCGGTTCGGGCCGATGATGGCGACCTCGGGGTGGTTGATGACGGGGGTGTGCGCAATGCCGGCCAGCGGCCCCAGACTGGTCAAGGTGAGGGTCGAGCCGCTCAGTTCCTCGCGTGTGGCTTTGCCGTTGCGGGCGGCTTCGGCCAGTCGCAGGATCTCGGCGGCGCAGGCCCATAAATCGAGGGTTTCGGCGTGCTGGATCACGGGCACCATCAGGCCGCCGCTGGTTTGCGTTGCCAGCCCCAGGTGCACGGCGGCAAAACGCGTGACCACGGCGGCCTCGTCGTCATAGCGTGCGTTGACCTCTGGGTGATCACGCACCGCCAGCACGATGGCACGGATCAGGAATGGCAACAGCGTGAGTTTGCCGCGCGTGGCACCGTACTGTATGTTCAGGCGTGCGCGCAGGCCTTCAAGCTCGGTGACGTCGATTTCCTCAATGTAGGTGAAGTGCGGAATGCGGCGCTTGGCTTCCTGCATTTTTTGCGCAATTTTGCGGCGCAGGCCAATCACGGGGATCACTTCTTCTGCTGTGCGCTGCGCATAACGTTGATCAGCGGGGGCCTTGCCCGGGCTTGCGCCGCCGTGTTGCGCGTGCGCGTCGAGGTCCGCCTGGGTGATGCGCCCGGCCGGGCCGGTGCCCCGGACACTGGCCAGATCAATGCCCAGTTCCCAGGCGCGCCGGCGCACCGCTGGCGCGGCGACGGGTTTTGAACCCTGTGGAGGGGAGTTTGAATTCTGTGGGGCAGACTTCAATCTGCCTTGGTCGACTGAAGTCGACCCCACAACAAGGCCAGAGACTGCGGTGGCGGATTGGTCTGCGGGCGACTGTGGGGCGGACTTCAGTCCGCCATGGTCGACTGAAGTCGACCCCACAAGCACTTCAATGTGAATGATCTCGGTGCCCACGGCCACCACCTGACCCACGGCCGCGTCGAGCGACAGCACAACACCTGCCACATGCGATGGAATCTCGACCGTGGCCTTGTCGGTCATCACGTCGGCCAGAATCTGGTCTTCAGCCACCGTGTCGCCCACCTGCACATGCCAGGCCACCAGTTCGACCTCGGCAATGCCTTCGCCAATGTCGGGCATCTTGATGGTTTGTATGCTCATATCAGGTCTCCAGCACGCGTTGCAGGGCGGCACTCACGCGCGCCGGTCCCGGAAAATACGACCATTCCTGGGCGTGCGGGTAGGGTGTGTCCCAGCCGGTCACACGCTCGATCGGGGCTTCGAGCTGGTAGAAACAATGCTCCTGAATCAGCGCGCAGAGCTCAGCGCCCAGGCCGTTGGTGCGCGTGGCTTCGTGCACGATGACGCAGCGGCCGGTCTTCTTGACCGACGCCACCAGCGTGTCGAGGTCCAGCGGCCAAAGGCTGCGCAGGTCGATGACCTCGGCATCGACGCCCGATTCGGTCGCCGCGGCCTCGGCCACATGCACCATGGTGCCGTAGGCGATCACGGTCACCGCCGTGCCGGGCCGGGTGATACGCGCGCTGTCGAGCGGCACGGTGTAATAGCCTTCGGGCACGTTGCCCAGCGGGTGTTTGCTCCAAGGCACCACCGGGCGCTCGTGGTGGCCGTCAAACGGGCCGTTGTAGAGCCGCTTGGGCTCCAGAAAAATGACAGGGTCGTTGTTTTCAATCGACGCGATCAGCAGGCCCTTGGCGTCATAGGGGTTGGACGGCATCACGGTGCGCAGGCCGCAGACCTGGGTGAACACGGCCTCGGGGCTCTGGCTGTGGGTCTGGCCGCCATAAATGCCGCCACCGCAGGGCATACGCATGGTGATGGGGCAGGTGAAGTCGCCCGCCGAGCGGTAGCGCAGCCGTGCCGCCTCCGACACAATCTGGTCAGTGGCCGGATACACATAGTCGGCAAACTGGATCTCGACCACCGGGCGCAGGCCGTAAGCGCCCATGCCCACCGCTGTGCCGACAATGCCGCCCTCGGAAATGGGGGCGTCAAACACGCGGTGTTTGCCATGTTTTTGCTGCAGGCCCTCGGTGCAGCGAAAGACGCCGCCAAAGTAGCCGACGTCCTGGCCGTAGACCACCACATTGGGGTCGCGGGTCAGCATCACGTCCATGGCCGAACGCAGCGCCTGGATCATCGTCATGGGCGTCGTGTTCATGGTGTTGGTGTCGCTCATGATCAGGCTCCCAGTCCGTGTTGCAGTTCTTCACGCTGACGCACCAGGTGCGCCGGCATGTGTTCATAGACATCCTCGAACATGGTGGCCACGCTCTGGCCGTGGGCATCCGCCAGCGTGCCGTATTGCTCGGCTTCCTTTTGCGCCGCGGCCACCTGCGCCTCAAGTGCTTTTTTGGTGGCTTCATGTTCAGCGTCCGACCAGGCGCCCAGGCCGATCAGGTGTTTTTTCAGACGCTCGATCGGGTCACCCAGCGGAAAGCGCGCGGCGTCATTGGCGGGCCGGTACTTGCT
>NZ_JAABQC010000069.1 GCF_011391645.1 Rhodoferax sp.
CGCTGATGTCTGAGGCCTGCACCATGACATCGGGGTAGACCAGCGCGGCCAGCACGGCCAGGCTGCCGTTGCCGGTGCACAAATCCAGCACCCGGTGGGTGGATTCGTTCAGCCAGTAGTCCAGGCTGCCTTCAACCAGCACCTCGGCGATCAGTGAGCGCGGCACAATCGTGCGTTCGTCCACATAAAACGCCACCCCCTGCAGCCAGGCCTCATGGGTCAGGTAGGCGGCAGGTTTGCGGGTCTCGATGCGGGTTTTCAGCAGCGCCGCTATCTGCGCCTGCTCGGCGGGTGTTACCTGCCTGGCAGGTGGCGGGGCAGCGGTTTCTGCGGAGGCCTCCAGCGGGGTGTCCAGCGGTAACCCAAGCTGCCACAGCACCAGCCAGGCCGCTTCGTCAAACGCATTTTGGGTGCCATGGCCGAAGGCGACACCGGCTTCGGTCAGTTGCCGGGCGGCCCGCTTGACGCAATCGAGCAGGCTGGGGTCGCCGCTTTTTGGGTGCTGGAGCTTCATGCCAGCAATTGCGCATGCAGGTTTTCAAGCGCCCGGCGGTAAATGTTTTTAAGCGGCTCCACATCACACAGGGCAATGTGCTCGTTGATCTTGTGGATGCTGGCATTGGGCGGGCCAAACTCGATCACCTGCGGGCAGATCTTGGCAATAAAACGGCCATCGCTGGTGCCACCGCTGGTGGACAGTTCGGGGGTCAGGCCGGTTTCGGCACCGATGGCGGCCACCACGGCATCGACCAGCGTACCCGGTGGCGTCAAAAACGGCAGGCCGCTGAGCGTCCAGGCCAAGTCGTAAGCCAGGTCATGCCGGTCAAGCACGGCCTGCAGGCGGCTTTGCAGCGTCTCTGGCGTGGATTCGGTGGAAAACCTGAAGTTGAAGTCGACCACCACCACGCCCGGTATCACGTTGCTGACGCCAGCGCCGCCATGAATGTTGCTAACCTGCCAGCTGGTGGGCGGAAAAAACGCGTTGCCACGGTCCCACTCCACGCCCACCAGCTCGGCCAGCGCGGGTGCCAGCCTGTGGATGGGGTTGCTGGCCAGGTGCGGGTAGGCAATGTGGCCCTGCGTGCCCTTCACGGTGAGCTTGCCGCCCAGCGAGCCGCGCCGGCCATTCTTGAGCATGTCGCCGGTGCGCGTGACCGAGGTGGGTTCACCCACGATGCAGTAGTCCAGCACCTCGCCACGGGCTTGCAGCAGTTCGCATACCTTGACCGTGCCATCCAGCGCCGGGCCTTCCTCGTCACTGGTCAGCAAGAAGCCGATCGCCAACGGCGTCTCGGGCTGGGCCGCCACGAATTCTTCGGTGGCCACCACAAACGCGGCCAGCGATGTCTTCATGTCAGCCGCACCCCGGCCAAACAGTTTGCCGTCGCGCAGCGTGGGCTTGAATGGGTCGCTGTCCCACTGCTTGATCGGGCCGCTTGGCACCACGTCGGTATGGCCGGCAAACACCAGCAGCCGGGTGGCCGCCGCGCGACCCGGCGTCAGGGTCGCGGGCCGCTTGGCCCACAGGTTGGTCACCTTAAAGTCTTCCGGGCCGCTCACCACGGTTTCAAGCTTGAAGCCCAGGGCCTGCAAGCGCTGGCCAATAATTTCCTGGCAGCGGGCATCACTTGGCGTTTCGGAGGGGCAGGCGATCAGTTCACAGGCCAAGTCAAAAGTAAGGTTCATGAGCGGGTCTAGTGGTGCATGTCGAGCGTGATTTCGGTAAAGGACGGCGTGTCATCATGATCCTCGGCAGGCTTGGCCTTGGCGCGCGTCGTGAAGTCGTTTTGCAGGCGCCACAGCAGGTTGGTGGCCGAGTCGGCGTTGGCCAGGCCGTCCTTGCGCTCAATGATGCCCTCGAGGATCAGCCTGGCAATGTCTTCCTCGAACGTCTGGCTGCCCTCGGCCATCGACTTGTCCATGGCTTCCTTGACGCTTGAAAAATCGCCTTTTCCAATCAACTCACTGATCAACTGGGTGTTGAGCATGATTTCGACAGCAGGGCTTCGCTCTGAGGACACATTGCGTATCAGGCGTTGTGAAATGATGGCCTTGAGCGCCGAACCCAGGTCACTGAGCATGGTCATGCGCACTTCAACCGGGTAAAAGCTCAGGATGCGGTTAAGCGCCTGATAGCTGTTGTTGGCATGCATGGTGGCCAGGCAAAGGTGCCCGGTCTGGGCATAGGCAATGGCGGCCGACATGGTTTCGCGATCCCGGATTTCACCGATCAGGATCACATCAGGGGCTTGTCGCAAGGCATTTTTCAGGGCAACTTCGGCGCTCTCGGTATCGGAGCCGACCTCGCGCTGGTTGATGATGGAGCGCTTGTTCTTGAACAGGTACTCAATCGGGTCTTCAATGGTGAGGATGTGACCGGTCATGCTGGCATTGCGGTGGTCGATCATGGCCGCCAGGCTGGTGCTCTTGCCCGAACCGGTGGCGCCAACGACCAGAATCAGGCCGTGCTTTTGCAGCATCAGGTCGGCCATGGCCGGCGGCAACCCCAACGCGTCCAGTGTCGGAATGTCGTTGTTGATCAGCCGCACCACCACCGCATACGAGCCGCGTTGACGCATGGCGCTGATCCGGAACCGCCCCAGCCCGGGCATTGACCAGGCCATGTTGAGTTCACGGGTGTCCTGCAACTCCTGGATTCGCTCGGGCGGCAGTATCTCGGCCAGCAGGTTCAGCGGTGCATCAGGCGGCAAAATCTGGTTGTTGATGGGCATGCACTCACCGTGAATGCGGATCAGGGCGACCGAATTGGCTGAAAGGTAGATGTCCGATGCGTGCTTGCCGCTCATCAGGCCCAGAATGCGCTCCATGGTGCCCATGGGCTCGGTTTTGTTGCTGCTGAAGGTTGCCATCATTTGCCTTTCATAATGCAATGCAGATCATCTTCGCTGCTCACGGGCGCAACAGATCATTCAAGCTGGTTTTTGCACGGGTTTGCGCATCGACGTGCTTGACGATGATGGCGGCATACAGGCTGTATTTGCCGCCTTCCTTGGGCAGGTTGCCGCTGATCACCACCGAGCCGGCCGGGATGCGCCCATAGCTCACGGTGTCCGTTGCGCGGTCGTAAATGGGGGTGCTCTGGCCGATGTAGACGCCCATTGAAATCACCGAGTTTTCCTCGACGATGACGCCTTCCACAATCTCGGAGCGGGCGCCAATAAAACAGTTGTCCTCGATGATGGTGGGGTTGGCCTGCATTGGCTCCAGAACACCGCCAATGCCAACGCCGCCGCTCAAATGCACGTTCTTGCCAATTTGCGCGCACGAGCCCACGGCGGCCCAGGTGTCCACCATCGAGCCCTCGTCCACATAGGCGCCAATATTGACAAAAGACGGCATCAGCACGACGCCCCGGGCCAGGTAGCTGCCCCGGCGCGCCACGGCGGGCGGCACAATGCGCACCCCGGTGGCCTGCAGGTCTGCTGCGCTCAAGTGGGCAAATTTGGTGGGCACCTTGTCATAAAAAGCCAGCTCACCAGCCCGCACAATGGCGTTGTCGGTCAGCCGAAAGCTCAGCAGCACAGCTTTTTTGATCCACTGATGGGTCGTCCACTGGCCCACCCCCTCGCGCGTGGCCACACGCAGAGCACCGGAATTAAGCCCCTGAATCACATGCTCGACAGCGTCGGTGAGCTCTTTGGATGCGGAGTCTGTCGACAGGTTGGCACGGTCTTCCCAGGCGGAATTGAGGATGTTTTGCAGTTGTTGGGTCATGGCAGAGGGTTTTTCAGGTCAAACAGAAATCAGGACGGGCGGGTGCTGGCAAATTGAACGATGCGCTGCGCAGCTTCCAGGCACTCTGCGGTGTCGGCCACCAGCGCCATGCGGATACGTCCGGCGCCGGGGTTGTGGCCCTGCGCCTCGCGCGCCAGAAAGGAGCCCGGCAACACGGTCACATTGTAAAGAGCATAGAGATCGCGGGCAAAAGCGGTGTCATTCCCGGCCACATCCGCCCACAAATAGAAACCCGCGTCGGGCAGCGCCACTTTCATCACCTGTGCCAGCAGCGGCGTGACCTGGGCAAACTTGGTGCGGTACAGCGCCCGGTTGTCAACCACATGCGCCTCGTCCTGCCAGGCTGCAAGACTGGCAGCCTGCACCACCGGGCTCATGGCACTGCCATGGTAGGTGCGGTAAAGC
Organism: Rhodoferax sp.; assembly: GCF_011391645.1. Classification (GTDB taxonomy): domain Bacteria; phylum Pseudomonadota; class Gammaproteobacteria; order Burkholderiales; family Burkholderiaceae_C; genus Rhodoferax. The sequence continues at coordinate 4,162 of NZ_JAABQC010000069.1, forward strand.
AAAAACTGTTTGATCAGCGCCTCATCACCGGCCACAAAGCCGCTGCGCATGCCCGGCACATTGCTGCGCTTGGACAGGCTGGTCAGGGCAAGCAGGTTCTTGAAGTCGCTGCGGCCCAGTCTGGCGGCAGCTTCCAGCCCACCCAGCGGCGGCTCGTCGCGGAAATAAATCTCGCTGTAGCACTCGTCCGAGGCAATCACAAAGCCAAAGCGGTCGCTCAACTCAAACAGCTTTTGCCATTCAATCAGCGGCATCACCGCGCCGGTCGGGTTGCCCGGCGAACACACAAAAAGCTGCTGCGTGCGCGCCCACACCGCGTCGGGCACGCTGTCCCAGTCGGGGCCAAAGTTGCGCGCCGGGTCACTTGCCACGTAGTAGGCGTCAGCCCCGGCCAGCAAGGCCGCACCCTCGTAAATTTGGTAGAACGGGTTGGGGCACACCACCAGCGGCCTTTGGCCCGGGCTGTTTGTCACACCCGGGTTGATGACGGTTTGGGTGAGTGCAAACAGCGCCTCGCGCGAGCCGTTGACTGGCAGCATCTGGGTGACCGGATTAAGCTTAAGTCCATAGCGCCTGTGCAGCCACCCCGCAAAAGCCTCCCGCAGTGCGGGCTCTCCGGCAGTGGCCGGGTAACTGGCCAGGCCACTGGGTGACGCGATGATCGACGCCACCATGGCCTGCTGAATGAGCGCCGGCGGCGCATGCTTGGGTTCACCAATGCCCAGGCTGATGGGGCGGTAGGCCGGGTTGGGGGTCACGCCCGCAAAAAGCTGGCGCAAGCGCTCAAACGGATAGGGTTGGAGGCGTGCAAGAAGAGGATTCATGGGCCGGGATTATCCATGTCTTCCGAATGCATGGACTGTCAGGCGATGCTCGCAGTGACGAATCGGCGGGGTTTGCTTTCAGATTTGCAACGGCCGCACTGGACCATCCAGACCGAGCCAGCGCCCGGCGGCGCTTTGCAGGGTGGCCGTGTCGCCGGTGGTGAGCAGCAGGTATTGGCCCGGGGTGGAATCACCCGAAAGGCTGGCCAGCATGCGGCGGGTCTGGCGCGCCACGGATTCGCCGTTGTCGAGCAGGCGCACGCTGGGTCCGACCAGGGCTTGCAGGTGATGGCTGGCAAAGGGGTAATGGGTGCAGCCCAGCACCAGCGTGTCGATGTCGCCCGGGCGAGTCCCGAAGGTACCCATGGCTTGGGTGTATTGGGCGCACAGGGTCTTGATTTTGTCCACGTCATTGCGCTCGATGGCATCGGCCAGGCCATCGCATGGCTGGCCGATGACTTGCGCCTGATCCGCCAGGCCGGTGAGCAGGGTCTTGAACTTCTGGCTGTTCAGGGTGCCGCGCGTGGCCATGACACCGATGTGCCGGGTCTGGCTCAGGGCCATGGCGGGCTTGAGCGCCGGCTCGACGCCGATGATGGGCAAATGCGGATGGTCCTGGCGCAACAGGTGAATGGCCGCCGCGGTGGCGGTGTTGCAGGCAACCACCAGAGCCTGGATGGCGAGTTCTGGCTGACTTAGCAAATACCGGGTGATGATGCGCGCGCGCGCCAGCACAAAGCCCTGGTCGCGCTCGCCATAGGGTGCAAAGCCGCTGTCGGCCACATAGATGAAGTCTTCATGCGGCAACTCGGCGCGCAGGGCCTTGAGGACGCTCAGGCCGCCCACGCCGCTGTCAAACACCCCGATGGGATATCTGACTTGGGACCCATCAGGCACCAGCGACCGTGATGCCTTTGAACTCACCCGTGGCAATGCGTTGCTGCCACTCGGCCGGCCCGGTGATGTGGGCGCTGGTGCCGCCGGCGTCCACGGCCACGGTCACGGGCATGTCGACCACATCGAATTCGTAAATGGCTTCCATGCCGAGGTCGGCAAAACCGACCACCTTGGCGGTCTTGATGGCTTTGGAGACCAGGTAGGCGGCACCGCCGACGGCCATCAGGTAAGCGCTCTGGTGTTTCTTGATGGCTTCGATGGCCACCGGGCCGCGCTCGGCCTTGCCGATCATGGCAATCAGGCCGGTTTGCGACAGCATCATCTCGGTAAAGCCGTCCATGCGGGTGGCGGTGGTGGGGCCGGCGGGGCCCACGGCCTCGTCGCCGATCGGATCCACCGGGCCGACATAGTAAATGACGCGGTTGGTGAAGTCCACCGGCAGTTTCTCGCCCTTGGCCAGCATGTCCTTGATGCGCTTGTGGGCGGCGTCGCGGCCGGTCAGCATCTTGCCGTTGAGCAGCAGGGTGTCGCCGGGTTTCCAACTGGCCACTTCGGCCTTGGTCAGGGTGTCGAGGTTGACCTTTTTGCTCTTGACATAGTCGGGCGCCCATTGCACATCGGGCCAGGTGTCGAGCGGGGGCGGTGTCAGGTAAACCGGGCCGCTGCCGTCCATCACAAAATGGGCGTGGCGGGTGGCAGCGCAGTTGGGGATCATGGCAATGGGTTTGCCGGCGGCATGGGTCGGGTACATCTTGATCTTGATGTCGAGCACAGTGGTCAGGCCACCCAGGCCCTGCGCGCCGATGCCCAGGGCGTTGACCTTGTCGAACAATTCAAGCCGCAAGGCTTCAACCTTGGACAGTTCTGCGCCGCTGGCGGCCTTGGCCTGCAGCTCGTACATGTCGAGGTCGTCCATCAAGCTTTCCTTGGCCATCAACACGGCCTTTTCTGCCGTGCCGCCAATGCCGATGCCCAGCATGCCGGGCGGGCACCAACCGGCGCCCATGGTCGGCACGGTTTTGAGCACCCAGTCCACCACCGAGTCGCCAGGGTTGAGCATGTACATCTTGCTTTTGTTTTCGCTGCCACCGCCCTTGGCCGCCACCGTCACTTCCACGGTGTTGCCGGGAACGATTTCAGAAAAGATCACGGCGGGGGTGTTGTCCTTGGTGTTTTTGCGCTCAAACAGCGGGTCGGCCACCACGCTGGCGCGCAGCGTGTTGCTGGGGTCGGTGTAGGCGCGGCGCACACCTTCGTTGATGGCGTCGTCCAGGGAGCCGGTGAAACCTTCCCAGCGCACATCCATGCCCACCTTGAGGAACACGTTGACGATGCCGGTGTCCTGGCAAATCGGACGGTGGCCGGTGGCGCTCATCTTGCTGTTGGTCAGAATTTGCGCAATGGCGTCCTTGGCGGCGGGGCTTTGCTCGCGCTCATAGGCACGCGCCAGGTGGGCGATGTAGTCGGCCGGGTGGTAGTAGCTGATGTACTGCAGGGCGGCGGCGACAGATTCGATCAGGTCGGCTTGGCGGATGGTGCTCATTTGGATGTCCTCAAAAAAAGCAAGTTTAACCAGAGCGTCCCAACGCCAGCCTGACGTTTCAGCGCAATCCCAGGTGCAGCGCAGCCTTGGCGAGCAGGTGCGCCGAAATGGGCGCGGTGATGAACAGGAACAGCGTGACCAGAATTTCGTGCAGGCTCAAACCATCGCCCGTGACGCTGAAAAAGACCGATGACGCGATCAGCAGGCAACCCACACCCAGCGTGGTGGCCTTGGTCGGGCCGTGCAGGCGGGTGTAAAAATCCTTGAAGCGCACCAGGCTCAATGAGCCGATCAGGGTGAACGCGGCGCCAATCAGCACCAGCACAGACAGCAGTATTTCGGTAGTGATGCTCATTCGATGATGTCTCCGCGTAATAAAAATTTGGCCAAGGCCACGGTGCCGACAAAACCCATCAGGGCAATCAGCAGCGCGGCCTCGAAATACAGCGGGCTGCGCAGATGAATGCCCAGCAAAATCAGCAGGGCGATGGCGTTGATGTAGAGCGTGTCGAGCGCCAGGATGCGATCAGGCACGCTTGGCCCCTTGATCAGTCTGTAAAAACTCAAACCGAACGCGATGGCAACAAAAGCAAAAGCCAGGATAAGGGCGCTACTCAGCATTCAAAAATCTCCATCAGTGGGGTCTCGAAACGCGTTTTGATCGTGCGCACCAGATCATCGGGGTCGGTGCAGTCCAGCGCATGCACCAGCAGGCTGCGCTGGTCAGGCGACAAGCGAGCCGACAGTGTGCCCGGCGTCAGGCAGATGGTGTTGGCCAGCAGGCTCAGGGCCAGCGGGTTGCTGATGTCAAGCGGCACAGTGACAAACAGCGGATGCAGCGCGCGTGGGCCGGCCAGCACCAAACGCGCCACAGCCACATTGGAGATCAGCACATCGTACAAAAAGACACCCAGGAAGCGCAACAGGCTGGCGGGCCGGTGGATGCGCACCTGCTCGGGCCAGAAGCCGAGCGTGAAGCGCGGAATGGCCCAGCCCAATAGCAAGCCCAGCACGATGTGGCCGGGTGCCATCGTGTTGTTGAGCAACAGCCAGATCAGCGCCAGAATGGGTGTCAGCAAAGGGTGGGGCAACCATTTTTTCATGGCTTTACTCCCAGCACCGCGCTGATGTAGCGCATGGGTTCAGCCAGTTGCTGCGCAGTGGCTTGCGCAAAGTCAACGGCCGGGCCGGCAAAACCTGTCAAGGCCAGAATCAGCCCCAGCAGCCCGCCCACGGCCATCAGTTCGCGCCCGCTGGCAATGGCCTGCGCGGCAGCATTGGCTGGCAAAAGAGAGGGGGTGTCGGGGCGCACCCCGGCGGCGTTGAAAAATACCTGGCTGCCAGCGCGCGCCAGGGCAACCACGGCCAGCAAGGCCGCCAGCAAGATCACTGCCCAAACCCAGGGCTGCCCGGGGGCCGCGCGCAAAATCAGAAACTTGCCGACAAAGCCCGACAGCGGCGGCAAACCGCTGACGGCCACGGCGGCGGCAAAAAACAGGCCACCCCAGAGCGCATGGCGCGCCATGTCGGCGTCTGGCATGAAGCTGTCGCCGTGCAGCAGACGACGGCGCTTGATGGCATCTGCCAGCAAAAACAGCAGCGCGGCGGTGAAGGTGCTGTGCGGCAGGTAATACAAACCTGCGGCGATGCCTGCAGTGCCCAGGGCAATGCCACTCAACAGGGTGCCCACCGACACCAGCACCAGGTAGCCGCTCAGCCGCGCCAGGTTGTCGGCCGCCAGCACGCCCAGGGTGGCGATCACGATGGTGGTCAGTGCCAGTGGCAAAAGCCAGGGGTCGAACAGGTTGGCGAGTGAGCCCGCCCCCTCGCCAAACAGCAGCGTGTGCGTGCGCAAAATGGCGTAAATGCCCACCTTGGTCATGATGGCAAAGAGTGCGGCCACCGGCGCCGAGGTGCCGCCGTAGGCCGCGGGCAGCCACAAATGCAGCGGCAGCAACGCGGCCTTGAGCGCAAACACCGCCAGCAGCAGCAGGCCACCGGCGCGCGCCAAACCGAGTTGGTCTGGCGCCAGTTGGCTGGCTTTGGCCGCCAGGTCGGCCATGTTCAAACTGCCCAGCGACGCGTACATGAGGCCGGCGGCAAACAAGAACACCGCCGAGCCGGCCAGGTTCATCACCACGTAATGCAGCCCTGCGCGGGTGCGCGCCTTGCCGCCACCGTGCAGCGCCAGACCGTACGAGGCGATCAGCAAAATCTCGAAAAAGACAAACAGGTTGAACAGGTCGCCGGTTAAAAAGGCGCCCGTCAGGCCAAACAACTGCATCTGGAACAGCACATGAAAATGGCGCCCCTGGCCGTCGATGCCGTTGCCCGCGTAAATCAGCGCCCACAAAGAGAGCAGGGTGGTGATGAGCACCATCCAGGCGGCCAGCCGGTCTGCCACCAGCACGATGCCCCACGGGGCGGGCCAATCGCCCAGGCGGTACACCAAGATGTCGCCGCCAGACACGGCCATCAACAGCGCCACGGCTGCTCCGATTTGCGCCAAGATGGCAAACAGCGCCAGCCAGCGCTGCACCGGCAGCGACAAGCGCCCCAGCGCCAGCAGCAGGGTGCCGGCCAAAAACGGCAGCAAGATGGGGGCAATGACCAGGTGCACCATCATGCCGTGTCGCCCGGTTGTGCCGCGCCATCGACATGGTCGTTGCCAAAGTCATTGTGGGCGCGCAAGCTGAGCATGATGACAAAGGCCGTCATGGCAAAGCCAATCACGATGGCGGTGAGCACCAGCGCCTGCGGCAACGGGTCGGCGTAACTGGCTGCCCCCGAGATCACTGGCGGCTGGCCAATCACGAGGCGGCCGGTGGCAAACAAAAACAGGTTCACACCATACGACAGCAATGTGAGCCCGAGCACCACGGGAAAGGTGCGGGCGCGCAGCAGCAAATAAACGCCGCAGCCGGTGAGCGTGCCAATGGCCAGGGCGATCAGGACTTCCAAGATGTTTCCTCCGGGTCATGGCTGGCGCGGTGCGCCAGGCCGAGATTGATCAAAATAAGCAGGGTCGCACCCACCACCACCAAATAAACGCCCAAGTCAAACGCCATGGCGGAGGCCAGCTCAAACTTGCCCACCAGCGGCCAGTCCACATAGCCAAAGGTCGAGGTGAGGAACGGGTGGCCAAACAGCCAGCTGGCCAGGCCGGTGAGCAGGGCAATGACCAGCCCGGCCGCAATCCAGGGCTGGGTCTGGGCCGGCAACCGGGCGTGCGTCCAGCTGACGCCATTGGCCAGGTATTGCACGATCAGCGCAATGGCGGTGATCAAGCCGGCAACGAAGCCACCGCCGGGCAGGTTGTGGCCGCGCAAAAAGATGTAGATCGAAACCAGCAGCGCCAGCGGCAGCAGCAGACGGGCAAAGGTGGCCAGAATCATGGGATGGGTGTCGGTGTCCCAGGCGCGGCCACTGGCATCCTGGCTGGGGCCGGACAGCCGCAGATTACCCAACAACGCAAAAATGCCGAGGGCGGCAATCGCCAGCACGGTGATTTCGCCAAAGGTGTCAAAGCCCCGGAAGTCCACCAGGATCACGTTGACGACGTTGCTGCCACCGCCACCGGGCCTGCTGTTCTCAAGAAAAAAGTCGGCAATGGTGGCGTTGGAACGGGTCAGCACCGCCCAGGCCAGCGCGGCGGCGCCGCCACCGGCCAGCACGGCGATAGCCGCGTCGCGCCAGCGCCGGCCAGCGCTGGATTCTTTGGGTGTGGTGGCTGGCAAGAAATACAGCGCCAGCAACAGCAAGATGATCGTGACCACTTCGACCGAGAGCTGCGTCAGTGCCAGGTCGGGAGCCGAAAATTTGACAAACACCAGCGCCACGATCAAGCCCACCGAACCCACCAGCACCAGGGCCGTGAGGCGCTGGCGATGCAGCACGGTGGTCGCCAGCGTGGCCGCCAACAGGGCCACCCCAGTCAGCAAACTGATACCGTCAAGGGCCAGCAGGGGCCGCTCACCCGTCAGGGGGGCCGGCGCCAGCGCCAGACCAACACCCCCGAGCACCAGGGCTGTGACAACAAACAGCATGAGTTGCCGTTGCAGCGAGCCGGTGTCAAGCCAGCGGGTAACGCGCTCGGCCAGCAAGAACAGGCCTTTCAGCAAGGCATCAAATATCACCCGGCCCTGCAGGCGCACGTCCCAGCTGTCGTGCAGCGCAAACAACGGGCGACGGGCCCAATACAGCAGGGCACCACCGGTCAGTGCGATCACGCTCATCCACAGTGCCGGATTAAAGCCATGCCAGATGGCCAGGTTGTGCGCTGGCAGCGGCCCTTGCAACACCGACGCGGCGGCCACCGCCAGCAACGGCTCGACCGTTTGCGCCGGGAAAATACCCACCAGCAGCACCAGCACCACCAGTATTTCTACTGGCACCTTCATCCAGCGCACGGGTTCATGGGGTGTTTTTGGCAGGTTGCCAGTTTTGCCGTTGAAAAACACATCGTGAATGAAACGCAACGAGTAGGCCACCGCAAACATACCGGCCAGCGTCACCACCACCGGCAACAACCAGCCCAGGCGGTATTCGCTGCCCGCAGACACGGCCTCGGCAAAAAACATCTCCTTGGATAAAAAGCCATTGGCCAGCGGCACCCCGGCCATGGCGGCACTGGCCACCATGGCCAGCGTGGCGGTGTGCGGCATGGCGTGCCACAGACCACTGATGCGGCGCATGTCGCGCGTGCCGCACTCGTGGTCAATGATGCCCGCTGCCATGAACAGCCCGGCCTTGAAAATGGCATGGTTGATGATGTGAAAGACCCCGGCCACGGCGGCCAGTGGTGTGCCAATGCCAAACAGCGCCGTGATCAGCCCGAGGTGGCTGATGGTGGAATAAGCCAGCAAGCCCTTCAGGTCATGCTTGAAAAGCGCCAGCACCGCGCCCAGCAAAAAGGTGGTCAGGCCAATGCCGCCAACCCACCAGGTCCAGGCGTCGGTGCCCGAGAGCACCGGGAACAGTCTGGCCAGCAAAAAGACGCCGGCCTTGACCATGGTGGCCGAATGCAGGTAGGCCGACACTGGTGTTGGCGCGGCCATGGCATTGGGCAGCCAGAAGTGAAACGGAAATTGCGCTGATTTGGTAAAGGCGCCCAGCAAAATCAGCAGCAGGGCGGGCAAGTACAGCGGGTGCGCGCGCACCAGGTCGCCACTGGCCAGCACCTGGGTGAGCTCGTAACTGCCCACCATTTCACCCAGCAAAATAAAGCCGGCCAGCAGCGCCAGGCCACCGGCCCCGGTGATGGCCAGCGCCATACGGGCACCGCTGCGTGCGTCCTCACGCTGGCGCCAGTAGGCGATCAGCAAATACGAGGAGAGGCTGGTGAGTTCCCAAAAAATCAGCAGCTGGATCAGGTTTTCGGACAGCACCACGCCCAGCATCGAGCCCATGAACAGCAATAGGTAGGCATTCAGGCGGCTCAGGCTGTCGCGTTCACTGAGGTAGTAATGGGCATACAAAATCACCAGCAGGCCGATGCCAAGAATCAGCAGCACAAACAGCAGACCGAGCCCGTCCATGCGAAAAGCCAGGTCCAGCCCGGCGCTGCTGATCCACGGCAGGTGCTGCACGGTGGTTGCCCCGGCAAAAGTGGTGCTCATCAGGGGCAGCAACTGCAGCAGCGCCGCTGCGGTTACTGCGGCAGCGCCCCAGGCGCTGGCGGTACGGCCGTAGCGGGAAATGCCAGCGACCAGCGCGGCGCCCAGAAAGGGTGTGAGTATGGCTAGGAACAATTGCATGGTTTCATTGTCCACGCTGCCGACCCCGATTTTGGGTCGGCATCGCGCAACGCATCAAGGTCAATGGGAAGTGGGCGCAGCATCAACTCGTCTGTCCCGGCCTGAAGCCCGCCCTCAGGAATTGCCGGGCTTTTGCGCCTGCACCATTTTCATGGCCGAACCCACCAGCGCGGCCACTTCGGTCATGTTGCTGGGCACGATCAGTGTGGTAGTGGCGTCAGCGGCGACCCGGCTGTAGGCCTCCACCGCTTTTTCGGCCACCTTGAGCTGCACGGCCTGCTCGCCGCCGGGCTGGCGAATGGCTGCAGCCACACGCTCGATGGCCTGGGCATTGGCCTCGGCCACCGTCAGAATGGCCGCTGCCTCGCCCTGGGCGTTGTTGATGGCGGCCTGCTTTTCACCCTCGGAGCGGGCAATGAACGCCTCGCGCTCGCCGGTGGCAATGTTGATCTGCTCCTGGCGGCGGCCTTCCGAGGCGGCAATCAGGGCGCGCTTTTCACGCTCGGCGGTGATCTGCTGTTGCATGGCGTGCAGGATTTCTTTCGGTGGCGTCAAATCCTTGATCTCGTAGCGCAGCACTTTCACGCCCCAGTTCAGCGCGGCTTCGTCAATAGCCTGCACCACCTGGGCGTTGATGATGTCGCGCTCCTCAAAGGTCTTGTCAAGCTCGAGCTTGCCGATCACCGAGCGCAGCGAGGTTTGCGCCAGTTGCGAGATGGCCATGATGTAGTTGCTGGAACCGTAGCTGGCGCGCATCGCGTCGGTGACCTGAAAGTACAAAATGCCGTCGACCTGCAACTGGGTGTTGTCACGGGTGATGCAGACCTGGCTAGGGATGTCGAGGGGGACCTCCTTGAGCAGGTGTTTGTAGGCCACCTTGTCGACAAACGGGATCAGAAAGTTGAGGCCGGGCATCAGGGTGCCGGTGTACTTGCCGAGCCGTTCGACCACCCAGGCGTGCTGCTGGGGAACGACCTTGACCGACTGTGTGACAAAAATCACCGCGATAACCAAAATGATGACTGCAACTTCCATTAATGACTCCTAAAAATAACGATTCACAACTTCTCGACCACCAAACGGCTGCCGATCACTTCCACAATGCGGTGCATACCAGGGCCTGATGCCGCGCCGGGCCGCAGTGCCACGCTCCAGGTGGCGCCGCGGTACTTGGCGGTGGTGGTGCCGTCCTCATTCCAGGCGTCGATATGCAGGGTTTCGCCAACGTCCAGATTGACGTCGCGGTTGGCGCCTGCCGGCAGGGCTGGCGGCTGGTGCTTTTTGTAACTGCGCCAGGCCACCACAAAACCACCCCCGAGCACCGCAGCCACCATCAGCTGCGTCGTGACCGACGCCCCCAGGTGTGCAGCAACGGCGGCCCCGGCCATGCCGAGCGACAGCATGAGCAGGTAAAACGTGCCGGTCAGCAGTTCAAGCGCAATCATCCCGCCGGCCAACAGCCACCAGAGCGTCGATTCAGCCATATTTGTTTCCATTTGATGTAACACCTGTCAGATTCTGCTGTAAAAGTGCGGGTTGGCGACCGTGCTGTCTTGATAAGTCCTTACACTTCGCGCCAATTTATCTTTTTATGTTTGCCGCTGGAGTCTGCCATGAAATTTCGCTTCCCGATTGTCATTATTGACGAGGATTATCGTTCTGAGAACACCTCCGGGCTGGGCATTCGCGCGCTGGCGCAAGCCATCGAGACTGAAGGTTTTGAGGTGCTGGGCGTCACCAGTTACGGCGACCTGAGCCAGTTTGCCCAGCAGCAAAGCCGGGCCAGCACGTTTATTCTGTCGATTGACGATGAAGAATTTACGCCCGGCCCTGACTTGGACCCGGCAGTGGTCAACCTGCGCCATTTCATCGAGGAAGTGCGCCGCCGCAACCTGGATGTGCCAATCTACATCTACGGCGAGACCAAGACCAGCCGCCACCTGCCAAATGACATCCTGCGCGAGCTGCACGGCTTTATTCACATGTTTGAGGACACGCCCGAGTTTGTCGCGCGCCACATCATCCGCGAAGCCAAAAGTTACCTGGAAGGGGTGCAGCCGCCGTTTTTCAAGGCCTTGCTGGATTACGCCGAGGACGGCTCTTACTCGTGGCATTGCCCCGGCCACTCCGGCGGCGTGGCCTTCCTG
>NZ_JAABQC010000006.1 GCF_011391645.1 Rhodoferax sp.
ACAACCACAAAGCTGTGTTCAATACGAACCACTTCGGCAGTGATTACTTCGCCCGTGCGCATCTCAGTGCGTTGCAGGGACTCTTCAAACAGGTCGGCAAAAGATTCAGACATTTTCGGTGCGGTAATGAAAACCGCGGGGTTAAGTTTTTTGAACCTCATTCGCAGTGCGCCAATGCAGCGCGAGGGGGCAAATGAGGACCTGTGCATTGGCCTGAGCCTTTGCGTTTTCGCCCTTGAGAAAGATCAGAAGGGCTGCTTGCCTTGCCACCAGTTCAACACCAGAAGAACCGATTCTTCAATCGATAAACCTGAGTTGTCGAGCAGCTTGGCATTCGTTGCCGGCTTGAGTGGCGCGACGCTTCGGGACGAATCCCGCGCGTCACGCGCATCCAGGTCAGCGCGAAGAGCGTCGAGTGTAGTTGATTTCTCTTTTGAAATCAACTGTTTAAACCGCCGTTGCGCGCGTTGTTCGGCGCTGGCGGTTAAAAATACCTTGAGCGGCGCCTCGGGAAAGATCACGGTGCCCATGTCGCGGCCATCGGCCACCAGGCCTGGCAGGCGGCGAAAACCGTGCTGCAAATCGACCAGCGCGGCGCGCACCTTGGGCAGGGCGGAGACTTTGGATGCACTCATGCCGGCGGCTTCGGTGCGAATGGCCTCACAAACGTCCTCGCCATTGAGCAGTACCTGGTCACCCTTGAATTCAATGCACAGACCTTGGGCCAACTCGGCAATGGCTGCTTCGCCGGAGGCATCCAGCGGCAGACCGGCCCGCGTGGCAGCCAGCGCGGAGATGCGGTAGAGCGCGCCCGAATCCAGCAGGTGGTAACCCAACTGGCCGGCCAGATGTGCTGCCAGTGTGCCTTTGCCCGACGCGGTGGGGCCATCGACGCAAATGACGGGAATTTTGGCCGGGTCGGCCTGCACCAGCGAGAAAAGCGCCTCAAAAAAGTCGGGGAAGGTCTTGGCAACACACTTTGGGTCTTCAATGCGCACTGGCAGGCCTGCCGGGTTGAAAGCGGCCAGCGCAAAACACATGGCCACGCGATGGTCGTCGTAAGTGTGGATGCTGGCGGCCTTCCAGTCGGCCGGGCTGGCAGGTGGCGTGACCTGGATAAAGTCAGCCCCCTCAACCACGGTGGCGCCGAGCTTGCGCAGTTCACACGCCATGGCGGCAATGCGGTCGGTTTCCTTGACGCGCCAACTGGCAATATTGCGCAGTGTGGTGGTGCCCTGCGCATACAAGGCCATCACGGCCAGGGTCATGGCGGCGTCGGGAATATGGTTGCAGTCGAGCTCAATGGCGGTGAGCGGCCAGGCGCCGCGCGACACTTCCAGCCAGTTGGGGCCGCTCAGCACCCGGGCGCCCATCATTTGGGCGGCCTCGATGAAGCGGATGTCGCCCTGAATCGAATCGGCGCCCAACCCTTCGATGCGGATGCCGCTGTGACCCTTGTCTGCGGGCGCGATGGCACCCAGGGCGATGAAATAACTGGCAGACGACGCATCGGCTTCGACAAACAGGGTGCCTGGCGACTGGTACCGGCTACCTGCCGGAATGGTGAAACGCTGCCAGCCGTCGCGGCGCACCTGAATGCCAAAGCGCGCCAGCAGGTTCAGCGTGATCTCGATGTAAGGCCGGGAGATCAGTTCACCCACGACGTCGATCACGATGTCTTGTCGGGCCACCAGCGGCAACGCCATCAGCAGGGCAGTCAGGAACTGGCTGGAGACGTCGCCGCGCACCCGGATTGGAGCGCCGAGCTTTAAATCAGGCTGGCCAATGTGCAGCGGCGGGAAGCCGTCGTGGCCGGTGTAGTCGATCTGGCAACCGAGTAGGCGCAGCGCATCCACCAGGTCGCCAATCGGGCGCTCGTGCATGCGTGGCACACCGCTCAGGTGGTAGCTGCCACCCATCAGGGCCAGCGCCGCGGTAAGCGGCCGGATGGCGGTGCCGGCGTTGCCCATGAACAGCTTGGCTTGACTGAGTTTGGGTGTTCCGGCCAGTCCGTCAATGACCACGGTGTTGCCGCTCTGCTCGATGTCGCAGCCCAGCGCGCGCAGGGCTGCCAGCATGATCCGGGTGTCGTCGGAATCCAGCACGTCATGCAAGGTGGTGCGACCCTGGGTCAGGGCGGCCAGCAGCAACACCCGGTTCGAAATACTCTTGGAACCTGGCAAGGTGATGGTGCCGCCAGCGGATTGCAGGGGCGGCAGGTCGATGAAGGCGGTGTTCAGCATGCTTGCCTGGGGTTGTGATGTTGCTTGAGATGCCATTGGCTGCGCGCCGCGCTGGCCTGTTCGATCAGGGCCTGCAGCGCCGCACCATCACCTTCCTGCATCAGGCGCTCGAAAGCCTGCAATTGCGCCTGAAAGTATTGGCTTTGGGCCAGCAACTGCTGCCGGTTGGTCAGCAGGATGTCGCGCCAGACCTTGGGGTCGCTGGCGGCAATGCGGGTGAAGTCGCGAAAGCCGGGACCGGCCAGCGACAAAAATTCTTCCCCCTGCGGCTGACCGGTGACGGCGTTCATCATCGCAAATGCCAGCAGGTGCGGCAAGTGGCTGACTGCTGCAAAAGCGGCGTCATGGGCCTCTGGCGCCATGTTCACGACCTTGCAATCCAGCGCTTGCCAAAGATCCTGCGCTTGCTGGCGCTGCTTGTCCAAGGTCTCGGTCGTGGGCGTCAGAATCACCTGACAGCCCTGGTACAGCCTGGCGTCGGCGTGCTCCACACCCGCCTTTTCTTTCCCGGCAATCGGGTGGGTCGGCACAAATGAGCCGATCTGTCCACCCAGCGCGCGCCGGGCAGCCGCCAGCACATCACTTTTGGTGGAGCCCACATCCATGATCAGCATCTGCGGCGTGACCGCGGGCTGAATCGCCTGCAGGGTGGCCTCGGTGGCGGAAACCGGCACGGCCACCAGCACGATGTCGGCACCGGTGGCTGCCTGCCCGGGCGAGGCGGCCGCCTCGTCGATGACGCCGAGTTGCAGGGCTTTCTGCAGGGTCGTGGTCGACGGACTGAACCCGACCACGCGTTGCACCAGCCCGGCATCTTTAAGCGCCAGCGCAAATGAGCCGCCCATCAGGCCGCAGCCGATCAAGCCGAGTCGTTCAAACATGCTCAGTCTGCCACCGGGTAAGTGCCCAGCACTTTGTAGAACGCGCACAGTCCGCGCAATTCTTCCAGCGCGGCGGCCACATGGGGCTGGCTGGGGTGGCCTTGCAGGTCGATGTAAAAGTAGTATTCCCACTGGCCCGAGCGCGCTGGCCGTGACTCGAACCGGGTCATGGACACGCCGTGTTTCTTCAGCGGCACCAGCAGGTCATGCACGGCCCCGGGCCGGTTGGTGACCGAGACGATCAGGCTGACGCAGTCATTGCCGGTGGCCTGCGGCGCGGCCAGCGTCTGCGGCAGGCAGATGATGGCAAATCGGGTGCGGTTGAAGGCGTCGTCCTGGATCGCATAAGAGGCAATGTGCAGGCCAAATTCACTGCCGGCGCGTTCGCTGGCAATGGCCGCCCAGGCCGGGTTGGTGGCGGCGATGCGGGCACCCTCGGCGTTGCTGGCGGCAGCGCGCCGCTCGGCGTGGGGCAGGTGGGTGGTGAGCCAGTCCTGGCACTGCGCCAGCGCCTGCGGGTGGGCATAAACGGCCTCGATGTCGTGCAGCGAGGGCTCCAGGCGCAGCAGATTGTGGCGCACCAGAAAGCTGGTTTCTCCAATGATGTGCAAGGGCGAGTTGAGCAGCAAATCGAGTGAACGCGAGATCACGCCCTCCGATGAGTTTTCAATCGGCACCACGCCAAATTCGGCGCTGCCGGCGGCTGTGGCGCGAAACACCTCGTCGATGCTGACGCACAACACGCGTGACATGCTGCCGCCAAAGAACTGGATCGCCGCCTGCTCGCTGAAGGTGCCCGCCGGCCCCAGGTAGGCCACCCGCTGCGGCGCTTCCAAGGCGCGGCAAGCCGACATGATTTCCCGCCAGATCAGGCTCAGGCTGTGGTCCTTGAGCGGTCCGCCGTTGTGCGCCTGCAAATTGGCGATGACCTGGGCCTCGCGGTCCGGGCGGAACACCGCCGAGCCGTCCAGGCGCTTGATTTCGCCCACCTCATGGGCCAGGCCAGCGCGCTGGTTGAGCAGGCGTAGCAACTCCTGGTCAAGGGCATCAATCTGGGTGCGCAGTTCTGGAAGGGTTTTTGCCATGGACCGGTTCAAGTAAAAGAGTAAGTGTCTTTGCGCGTGCAATGTGGCAAGCGGGGGTTTTAGCCGCGCCGGGCTTCAAAGTCCCGCATATAAGCCACCAGTGCCTGCACGCCTGCGAGCGGCATGGCGTTGTAAATGCTGGCACGCATGCCGCCCACCGATTTGTGGCCCTTGAGTTGCAGCAGGCCACACTCGCGAGCGCCGCTGAGAAAGGCGTCGTTGAGGCTTTCATCGCGCAGGTAAAACGGCACGTTCATGCGTGAGCGGCAGTCACGGGCCACCCGGTTTTGATACAGCCCGGAGCTGTCAATGGCGTGGTAAAGCAGTTCGGCCTTGGCAATATTGCGGGCTTCAACGGCCGCAATGCCGCCCTGGCGCTTGAGCCACTGGAACACCAACCCGGCCATGTAGATCGAATAGGTTGGCGGGGTGTTGTACATCGAATCGTTGTCGGCCACGGTGCGGTAGTTGAAGGCGCTGGGGCAAATCGGCAGGGCGCGGTCAAGCAGGTCTTCGCGCACCACCACCAGTGTCAGGCCGGCGGGCCCCAGGTTTTTCTGGGCACCGCCAAAGGCCAGCCCGACGCGCGACCAGTCCACCGTGCGCGAGGCCACGTGCGACGAGAAGTCCAGCACCAGCGGCGCCTCGCAGCCCAGGGCCTTCAGATCGGGCAGGGCGTGGTATTCGACACCGTTGATGGTCTCGTTGCTGCAGATGTGCACATAAGCCGGTTTGTCGCTGAGCTGCCAACTGGCAGGATCGGCCAGCGAGGTGTGGCCATTGCCCCGGGTGTGGGCCGCCTCATGGGCAGTGCAGTATTTGGCGGCTTCAGCAAGTGACTTCTGGCTCCAGCTGCCGGTCACCACAAAGTCGGCCGTCTGGCCTTTTGACAGGTTGAGCGGCACGATGGCGTTTTCAGCCAGACCACCGCCCTGCATGAAAAGCAGTTTGAAATGCGCGGGCACCGCCAGCAATTCACGCAGATCAGCCAGGGCCTGTTCATGGATGGCGCCAAATTCCTTGCCCCGGTGGCTCATTTCCATCACGCCCATGCCGCTGCCGTGCCAGTCGAGCATCTCGGCGGCAGCCTGACTCAGCACCTCATCGGGCATGACGGCCGGGCCGGCAGAAAAGTTATACGGGCGCATCGGTGTCGTCATCGGTGGCCTCGTCTGCTGGTGGGATGGCATCGTTTTCCACAATGCGCTGCAGGCCGCTCAACTGCGAGCCGTCATCCAGCCCAATCAGCGTCACGCCCTGGGTGGCGCGACCCAGTTCGCGGATTTCAGAGACGCGGGTGCGCACCAGCACGCCCCGGTCGGTGATCAGCATGATTTCGTCGTCAGCATGCACCAGCGTGGCAGCCACCACCTTGCCGTTGCGTTCACTCTGTTGGATGGCAATCATGCCCTTGGTGCCGCGCCCGTGGCGGGTGTATTCTGCAATGCTGGTGCGCTTGCCATAGCCGTTCTGGGTGGCGGTCAGCACGCTTTGCGTTTCGTCTTCGGCCACCAGCATGGCGATCACGCTCTGGCCTTCTTCGAGCATCATGCCGCGCACACCGCGCGCCTGGCGGCCCATCGGGCGCACATCGTTTTCATCAAAGCGCACGGCTTTGCCGCCATCACTGAACAGCATCACGTCGTGCTGGCCGTCGGTCAGCGCGGCCCCAATCAGATAGTCGCCCTCGTCCAGATCGACGGCAATGATGCCGGCCTTGCGCGGGTTGGAAAACTCAACCAGTGCAGTCTTCTTGACCGTGCCCATGCTGGTGGCCATGAAAACATAATGGTCGGCTGGGAATGTGCGTTTTTCGCCGGTCAGCGGCAGTACCACGGTGACTTTTTCGCCGTCCTGCAGCGGGAACATGTTGACAATCGGGCGACCGCGTGAGCCGCGCGAGCCCTGCGGCACTTCCCACACCTTGAGCCAGTACATGCGGCCGCGGTTGCTGAAGCACAGGATGTAGTCGTGCGTGTTGGCAATAAAAAGCTGGTCCACCCAGTCGTCTTCTTTTGTGGCGGTGGCCTGCTTGCCACGGCCGCCCCGCTTCTGTGCCCGGTACTCGCTTAACGGCTGGCTCTTGATGTAGCCGCTGTGGCTCAGCGTGACCACCATGTCGGTTGGCGTGATCAGGTCTTCGGTCGACAGGTCAAACGAGCTATGCTCCACCAGGCTGCGACGCGCCCCCAACTTGGTCTGGCCAAATTCGGTTTTGATGGCGGTGAGTTCGTCGCTGATGATGATCGACACGCGCTCGGGACGGGCCAGAATGTCGAGCAGGTCATCAATCTCGGCCATCACTTCTTTGTACTCGGCCACGATCTTGTCCTGCTCCAGGCCGGTCAGGCGTTGCAGGCGCATCTGCAGGATTTCCTGCGCCTGCGTTTCTGACAGGCGGTACAGGCCATCGTTGCCCATGCCGTATTGCGGCTCCAGCCCGTCCGGACGGTAGCTATCGGCATTGATGACGCCACCGTCGGCGCGCGTGCGGGTGAGCATCTCGCGCACCAATTTGCTGTCCCAGGGGCGGCTCATCAACTCAAGCTTGGCCACAGGAGGCGTGGGCGACTCGCGGATGATCCGGATGAAGTCGTCAATATTGGCCAAAGCCACGGCCAGGCCTTCCAGCACATGACCGCGTTCGCGCGCCTTGCGCAGCGTGAACACGGTGCGGCGCGTCACCACTTCGCGGCGGTGCTGCAAAAAGACCTCGATCAGGTCCTTCAGGTTGCACAACTTGGGTTGACCGTTGATCAGCGCCACCATGTTCATGCCAAAGGTGTCCTGCAACTGGGTTTGTTTGTACAGGTTGTTCAGCACCACCTCAGGCACTTCACCGCGCTTGAGTTCAATCACCAGGCGCATGCCCGACTTGTCGGACTCGTCCTGAATGTGGCTGATACCCTCGATTTTTTTCTCATGCACCAGTTCGGCCATGCGCTCCTGTAGCGTCTTTTTATTGACCTGGTAGGGCAGCTCGTCGACGATGATGGACTGGCGCTGGCCTTTGTCGATGTCTTCAAAGTGGCACTTGGCGCGCATCACCACACGGCCACGGCCGGTGCGGTAACCGTCCTTGACCCCGTTGATGCCATAAATAATGCCGGCGGTGGGGAAGTCGGGCGCCGGGATGATTTCCATCAGCTCGTCAATCGAGGCTTGCGGGTTGCGCAGCAGGTGCAGGCAGGCGTCCACCACTTCGTTCAGGTTGTGTGGCGGAATATTGGTGGCCATGCCCACGGCAATACCGCCCGAGCCATTCACCAGCAAATTGGGCAGGCGCGTGGGTAGCACCAGCGGCTCTTTTTCAGAGCCATCGTAGTTGGGACCGAAGTCAACGGTTTCCTTGTCCAGATCTGCCAACAGTTCATGAGCGATTTTGGCCAGACGGATTTCGGTGTAACGCATGGCAGCCGCGTTGTCGCCGTCGACCGAACCGAAATTGCCCTGCCCGTCGACCAGCATATGGCGCATGGAGAAGTCTTGCGCCATGCGAACAATGGTGTCGTACACCGACTGGTCACCATGCGGGTGGTACTTACCAATGACATCACCAACGATACGAGCAGACTTCTTATAGGCCTTGTTCCAGTCGTTGTTGAGCTCGTGCATGGCAAACAACACGCGCCGGTGTACCGGCTTGAGACCGTCACGCGCATCAGGCAGGGCCCGCCCGACGATCACGCTCATGGCGTAATCCAGGTAGCTGCGACGCATCTCGTCGGCAAGACTGGTGGGCAGGGTTTCTTTGGCGAACTGGGTCATGGGAAAGGCTTGAGGCGAAGCAAGATCTGAGTTAGCTCGCGATTTTAAGCTGCGAAAATGTGGCTCCGGCGCAACGAACCATTTGAAAAATTTAGTTCAACAGCCTTTGTCATGCGCTCTGTGCGCCAGCACACCAACGCCCCAATTCGTTGTGGCACAATTGATTCAACGTTTGAAGTGATAGGCATTTTGAGCGTCTTATTTACTTAACGCAGCGCGGCTGTGATCTTTCCCTTAGGAGAACCATGATGAAATTTAACAATATTGCAGTGCTGTTCGCAGCAGTAGCTTTTGCCCTGCCCATGGCTTCGAGTGCTCAAAACACGCAGCCGTTTCCGGCCAAGCCTATCGCCAGCCCCACCGCTGATGACTTCAAGTACGCAACCGGCGAAAACCAGTGGCGCTCAGCTGACGGCAAACCCGTCATGAACGGTACCAACGAACTCTGCTGGCGCAATGCGTTCTGGACACCAGCCACCGCCTACCCAGGCTGCGACGGTTCCATCCTCAAACCCCTGCCTGTCGTTGCTCCGGCACCCGCTCGAGCACCGGTTGCTGTCGCACCCGCTCCAGCACCTGCGCCAGCACCCGCGCCAGCTCCAATGGCACCCGCCAAGGTGACTTACGCCGCTGACGCGTTCTTTGACTTCGACAAGTCTGTGCTCAAGCCCGAAGGCAAAGCCAAGCTGGACGAACTGGTTGCCAAAACCAAGGACATCAACCTTGAAGTCGTGATTGCAGTTGGTCACACTGATGCTGTCGGTTCCGACGGTTACAACCAAAAGCTGTCAGTGCGCCGTTCAGAAGCCGTCAAGGCATACCTTGAGTCCAAGGGCATCGAAAAGAACCGCATTTACACCGAAGGCAAAGGCGAAGCGCAGCCAGTGGCTGACAACAAGACCAGCGATGGTCGCGCCAAGAACCGCCGCGTTGAAATTGAAGTCGTGGGTACTCGTGCCAAGTAATTGGTTCATGTCCTAGCGTTTCAATCGCAATAAAAAGACCCGCTTCGGCGGGTTTTTTTATTGCTGCTCGCAACAGGCAGCCCCATGCCAGTGCGTGAAGTCGGTGAAGCTGTCCAAAATATTCACGCAAGCCATCCTGCTCTGTGCGTCGCCCACAACGGCTCAACCGCATCGGGGCTCGTCGGTCTCCTGTTTCATACTGGGTAACCGCCTCCCTGCCGCATTACGGCAACAGCGCAATGAAGTTTTAAGCCTGCCATCCAAGTTTGAGCTATAGGGTTTACCCTAAAATACAGGGTTGGCATCGACCTAATTTTTTTCTTGAACCTGGATCACTATGAATTTGTCTCTGGATAACGAGTTGATTGAAAACTACACCTTCTCCGAGATCAAACTCGGGCAAAGTGCCCGCCTGCTGCGCACTTTGACTCTAGAAGATATCCACGCATTCGCCGCCGTGTCAGGTGACACCAATCCGGCTCACATGGACTCCGTCTATGCCAGCGAAAGCCTGTTTCACGGTGTGATTGCCCACGGCATGTGGAGTGGGGCGCTGATTTCAGCCTTGTTGGGAACCCAGTTTCCTGGTCCTGGCACCATTTACCAGGACCAGGCGCTGCACTTTGTCAAGCCGGTCCGAGTGGGTGACACGCTGACCGTGACCGTGACCGTGACCGCGTTAAATTCAGAAAACAAGAGTGTGGAGCTTGATTGCCGGGTTTTCAACCAGCGCGGTGAAATGGTGCTGAATGGTCTTGCCAAAGTGTTGGCACCCACCACCAAAGTGCGACTGCCACGCGTGATGGCGCCACAGATTCAATTGTTTGATCCACAGTCGCGCTTCAACCAGTTGCTGGCGCTCGGCGAAAAGCTCGAAGCGGTGCGTTGCGCTGTGGTGCACCCGTGCGACGCAGGGTCTCTCAGCGGGGCGATGGATTCAGCCCGCTATGGCTTGATCGTGCCAGTGCTGATCGGCCCCGAGGTGCGTATCCGCCACGTGGCCGAAGAGGCGGGCATCGATTTGACCGGCGTTGAAATCCTGTCTGTGCCGCACAGCCATGCGGCAGCCGAAAAAGCGGCTGAAATGGCAGCCGCCTGGGATGTGGAGATGCTTATGAAGGGCAGTCTGCACACCGACGAGCTGATTCACGCGGTGCTGGCCAGGCCGCAACTGCGGACCGGTCGGCGCATGTCGCATGTGTTCCGCTTCGATGTGCCGCTCTACCACAAGCCTTTGCTCATCACCGATGCTGCGCTCAACATTCACCCCACCCTGAAAGAGAAGGTGGACATCATTCAGAACGCCATCGACTTCGCCCGTGTTTTGGGGGTGGCAGAACCCAAGGTTGCCATTTTGTCCGCGGTGGAAATGGTCAACTCCAATATTCCCTCCACGCTGGATGCCGCAGCCCTTTGCAAAATGGCCGAGCGCGGGCAGATCACCGGCGGCGTGCTCGACGGGCCGCTGGCCTTTGACAATGCCATCTCGATGCAGGCAGCGCAAATCAAGAACATTGAATCGGTGGTTGCCGGCCATGCCGACATCCTTGCCGTGCCTGATCTGGAAAGTGGCAACATGCTGGCCAAGCAGCTGGAATACCTGGCGGGCGCCAGCGGTTCCGGCATCGTGCTGGGCGCCCGGGTGCCCATTGCCCTGACCAGCCGCGCCGATGGTCCCTCGAACCGGGTGGCTTCGGCACTGCTCGCCCTGCTGGTCGCGCACAATTCGCGCCGCGACCACCCGCGTCCGGTCTGGTAAGGAACGCAGCCATGGCAATCTTGTCAGTCAACGCGGGCTCGTCAACCCTTAAATTCTCCCTCTACCCACTGGCGCAGCAGCAGGTTCAGCCGCAGATGCTCAACGGCAGCATCGACGGCCTTGAGCCCGGCGGTTTGCCTGAAATGCGCTGGACTTTCCAGGGTCAGAGTCACAGCCGCAAGCTCGACCTGGGAGACGACCAGATCTTTGCCCGAGCCCTGTTGAGCCTGCACGAACTGCTTGCTGCAACGCCGGGCATGCCCGTCATGCAGGCTGTGGTGCACCGGGTGGTGCATGGCGGCGCGCGCTACCGCGCCAGCGTGGTGGTCACCGACGCCGTGCTGGCGGACCTGACGCAACTCATTTCGCTGGCGCCCTTGCACCAACCCGCCAATCTGGAAGGCATACGCGCCTTTTCGCAGGCTTTTGCCGGCTTGCCGCAAGTGGCATGTTTTGACACTGCTTTCCATGCCACTTTGCCCGAGGTTGATTACCGCTTTGCCTTGCCGGAAGCGCTGCACCAGCAGGGCCTGCGCCGTTACGGTTTTCATGGGTTGTCATACCAGTATGTGATGGGTGTGCTGCAGCAAGGCAGTGCCAACGGCAACGGCCGGGTACTGATGGCGCACCTTGGCAATGGTGCCAGTCTCTGCGCGGCCCAGGCCGGCCAGAGTTGCGCGACCAGCATGGGTTTCTCGGCGCTTGACGGCCTGATGATGGGTACCCGTCCGGGGTCGCTGGACTCAGGCGTCCTGCTGTATCTGGTTGAGCAGGGCTGGGACCACGACCGTCTGGTAAAGCTGCTGTACAAGCAAAGCGGTCTGCTCGGTGTGTCGGGGGTGTCGGCTGACATGCGGCGCCTGAGGGCAGACACTTCGCCTGCTGCCAAATTGGCGGTGGACATGTTTACCTACCGGGTGGCGCGTGAAAGCGGGGCGCTTGTCGCCTGCCTGCAAGGGCTTGATGTGCTTGCCTTCAGCGGCGGCATTGGCGAGCATGACGTGGCCCTGCGTGCCGAACTTGGGCAGCGCATGGCGTGGCTTGGGGTGCAGATCGACCCGCTGCGCAATGCCCACGCCACCGCCGACCAGGTGATGTCGATCCACGCGCCAGGCAGTGCCGTCGAAGTCTGGGTGGTTCCCACCGATGAAGGTGTTGTGGCGGCGCGTGAAGCGGCGCGACTACTGCGCGCTTGAGGCCTGGCCTGCGCTGCCGAACACCGGGCGCAGCGGCGCGCCGTACTTTGCGATACTCGGCGCATGCAGCTTCAAGATATTCTTTATTCCCAGGGCTTTGGCACCCGGCGCGTCTGCGCAGGGCTGATCCAGCAGGGGCTCGTCCAGGTTTATGAACCGGGTGAGCCGCCGACTTTAGCCAGATGTGTTCAGTCGACGGCTGAATTCGAGGCAAAAGGTCTGCGCTTTCAGGTGCAGGGGGCAGACTGGCCCTACGCCGAAAGGGCTTACATCATGCTCCACAAACCGGCTGCCACCGAATGCTCGCAAAAGCCGTCCACTTACCCCAGTATCTACACCCTGCTGCCATCGCCCTTGCGTTTGCGGCCGCAAAAAGGCGCTGTGCAGGGCGTGCAGGCGGTGGGCCGGCTTGACCAGGACACCACCGGCTTGCTGCTGCTCACCGACGACGGCAAGTTCATCCACCGCATGAGTTCGCCGCGCCACCATGTGCCCAAGGTCTATGAGGTCACAGTCAAACACCCGCTCGATACGCGCCAGGTCAGCCAGTTGCTGGCCGGTGTGGTGCTCGACGACGACCCCAAGCCGGTGCGCGCCGCAGCCTGCGAGGCCGTATCTGAATTCCATCTGCGCCTGACGCTCACCGAGGGCAAATACCACCAGGTCAAACGCATGGTGGCCGCGGTGAGTAATCGTGTCGAGGCCCTGCATCGCTCCCAGATCGGCGGGCTGCGTTTGCCTGACGACCTGGCGCCCGGCCAATGGCGCTGGCTCGGTCAGGCGGACCTCGCCAGCATCGCGGGCGAGCCCGCTGAGGTATGCTCAGACCAATGAGGCTCCTGTTTGATTCCTTCTGGCGTGCAGTGGCTTACGGCCTGAAGCCCCGGGTCGTGGCGCTGTCGTTTTTACCGCTGCTTCTCATCACCGGCCTTGCCATGGGCCTGGGTTACTTTTACTGGGACGGGGTGCTGACGTCGGTGCGGCTGTGGCTGGAAACGTCGACGCTGGTGACCAGCATTTCTGGCTGGTTGCAAAGCTTTGGCATGGGTAACCTGAAAGTGGTGCTGGCACCCCTGATCGTGATTGTTGTGGTGACACCGGTGATTGTGGTGTTTTCGCTGCTGGTGGTCGCGCTCATGATGACCCCGGCACTCACCGCTCTGGTGGCCAAAAACCGGTTTCCTGCACTCGAACGCAAACGCGGCGGCTCGCTGCTCGCCAGCCTTGGCTGGTCGCTGGTGTCCACCCTGCTGGCGCTGCTGGCGCTGGTGGTGTCGGTGCCGCTGTGGCTGATTCCACCCCTGATCCTGATCTTGCCGCCACTCATCTGGGGCTGGCTCACCTACCGGGTCATGGCTTTCGACGCGCTGGCCGAACATGCCAGCAGTGAGGAGCGGCGTGAGATTTTTCGCCGCCACCGGCTCAGCCTGCTCGGTATCGGCCTGTTTTGCGGCTACCTGGGTGCAGCCCCGAGCCTGATCTGGGCATCGGGCGTGCTGTTTGTTGCCGCCTTTGTGGTGCTGGTACCGGTTGCCATCTGGCTTTACACGATGGTGTTTGCACTGGCCTCGTTGTGGTTTGCGCACTATTGCCTGGCTGCCTTGCAGGCGCTACGAAACGAACGCGCAGTTGCCGCTGCTGCGCCAGTGCCACCCGACGCCATGACGTTTGATCCTTTAACCCCTATCCTGAGTCATGAACCCGACCCCATCGATCCATCCCAACCTGTCCGGAAGTGACCCGGCGCCAGACTTTGGCCTGATCATCATCGGCGACGAAATTCTGTCGGGCAAGCGTGTCGACAAGCATTTGCCCAAGGTGATCGAGTTGCTCAAGGCGCGCAGCCTGCCCCTGGCCTGGGCGGAGTATGTGGGTGACGACCCGGAGCGCATCACCGCCGCCTTACAGCGCGCTTTTGCGTCGGGTGACGTGGTCTTTTCCACCGGCGGAATTGGTGCCACGCCAGACGACCATACCCGCCAGTGCGCCGCGCGCGCGTTGGGCGTGGAACTGGCGCTGCACACGCAGGCCAAGGCACTGATCGAACAACGCATGCAAGACACGGCGCTGGAGCAAGGCAAACCGTATGACCCCAGCCAGGCTGACAATTTGCACCGCCTCAACATGGGTGTTTTTCCGCAGGGCGCGCAGATCATTCCCAACCCGTACAACAAGATTCCCGGTTTCAGTTGTGGCAACGTTCACTTCGTCCCGGGGTTTCCCGTCATGGCCTGGCCCATGATTGCGTGGGTGCTTGACACCCATTACGCGGCGTTTTTGGGCAAAAATGGCTGGCTGGAGCGTTCGGTGATCGTTTTTGGTGCCATGGAAGCAACCTTGACGCCACTGATGGAATCCATTGAGCGCGACTTTGCCGGTATCAAGGTGTTCAGCCTTCCCAGTGTCGACCATCCGGACTATGGCCGCCACATTGAGCTTGGCGTCAAAGGAGTGCCCGATGACGTGACCCCTGCCTTTGCGGCATTGGTGGACGGGTTGGCACCCTTTGGGGTCAAGCTTGGCCCTGAAATGGTGCGCCGCTGACTTTTTGATCCTGATTGTTGTTTTTTGCACCCATTCAGTGCATTTGTGTTGAGTCGATGTGACATGTAAGGGTCTCAATTCGCATACCCTGGCGTCTGTCCCATTTGAAAGTGTCAAAACTCAAGGCAAAATATGCCTCATGACGGATCTGCTCGAAAAGCGACGGGTCTGGCACAGAACCTGCATTCCCAAGCTCAAACCCCTTTTTAACAACTATTCTTTTGGAGTAATCAATGGCAAAGACTGTCGCAGACGTGATGAAGATGGTGAAGGACAACGAAGTCAAGTTTGTTGACTTCCGTTTCACCGATACCCGTGGCAAAGAGCAGCACGTGACCGTGCCTGTGTCCCACTTTGACGAAGACAAGTTCAGCTCGGGTCACGCATTTGACGGTTCTTCCGTTGCCGGCTGGAAAGGCATTGAAGCGTCTGACATGCAACTCATGCCCGACCCCAACACAGCCAACATCGACCCGTTCTTCGAAGAAACCACGCTCTTTATGAGCTGTGACGTGATTGAACCCACTGACGGTAAAGGCTACGAACGTGATCCTCGCTCGGTGGCGCATCGCGCCGAGGCCTACCTCAAGGCATCCGGCATGGGTGACACCGCCTACTTCGGTCCCGAGCCAGAATTCTTCTTGTTTGACGACGTGCGCTGGAACACTGACATGTCCGGCACCTTTTTCAAGATTGACGACTACGAAGCACCCTGGAATTCCGGCAAAAAAATGGAAGGCGGCAACCGTGGCCACCGTCCCAGCACCAAAGGCGGCTACTTCCCGGTGCCCCCCGTGGACAGCACCCAGGACATGCGGTCTGAGATGTCCTTGATTCTTGAATCCTTGGGCATCCCGGTTGAAGTGCACCACCACGAAGTGGCAGCCCCTGGCCAATGCGAATTGGGCACCAAGTTCAGCACGCTGGTACAGCGCGCCGACTGGACCCAGGTCTTGAAGTACGTGGTGCAAAACGTGGCCAACGCCTACGGCAAAACCGCCACCTTCATGCCCAAGCCCATCGTTGGCGACAACGGCAGCGGCATGCATGTGCACCAGTCGATCTGGAAAGACGGCAAAAACCTGTTTGCTGGCGACGGTTATGCAGGTTTGAGCGACTTCGCCCTGTACTACATCGGCGGCATCATCAAGCACGCTCGCGCCCTGAACGCCATCACCAACCCCGGCACCAACAGCTACAAGCGCCTGGTGCCTGGTTTTGAGGCACCCGTCAAGTTGGCTTACTCCGCCAAGAACCGCTCGGCTTCGATCCGCATTCCCTATGTGGCCAACCCCAAGGGCCGTCGCATTGAGGCGCGTTTCCCTGATCCGCTGATGAACCCCTACCTGGGCTTCTCGGCCCTGATGATGGCGGGTCTGGATGGCATTGAAAACAAAATCCACCCGGGCGAAGCGGCCACCAAGGACCTGTACCACCTGCCTCCGGAAGAAAACGCACTGATTCCGACCGTCTGCCACAGCCTGGACCAGGCGCTGGAATGCCTGGATGCAGACCGTGGCTTCCTGACCAAGGGCGGTGTCTTTACCGACGGTTTGCTCGATGCCTACATCGAACTCAAAATGGGCGAAGTCACGCGCTTGCGCATGGCCACCCACCCAATTGAATTTGACATGTACTATTCGCTGTAGTCGGCTGCCAAGGTCAAAGAAAAGGACGGCCTCGGCCGTCCTTTTCTTATTGTGGGAAACTCAACACCCGCCAAGCCTGCATTTGCGATCAAAGGATGCCGTGCTTCTGACAGTTAGAAAAGGGTTTGAATTTTTATGACAAGAATCACCTCGACAGGTTTGTTGCTTTTGGTGCTGTCAACGAGCGCGCAGGCGCAGGCGACAGATCGCATCTACCGTTGCGGAAACGCCTACACCAATACGGTCACACAAGAGGAGGCCAAAAAATGCAAGCTGATTGAAGGCGGCAACCTCACCGTGGTGCAGGGCACCCTCCCGGCCAAAGCGTCCTCGCAACCCAGTGCTGGCAGCACCGCCAGTACTCCCAGTTCCGGGCCACGCGTGAATAGCGTTGAACAAAAATCGCGCGACTCCGATGCGCGTCTGATCTTGCAGGCAGAGCTTAAAAATGCCGAGGAGCGCCATGCGGAACTGCTCAAGGAATACAACAACGGCACGCCCGACCGGCGCAACGACGAGGGCCCCGATTCCCAGCGCTACCGAGATCGTGTGGCCGATCTCAAAGCCAAGCTGCTGCGCAACGAGAGCGATATCGCCGGCATTCGCCGCGAGTTGGAGCGCCTGCCCGCCAGCACAGCAGCGCGCTAGGTCATTTCAGCACCGATGAACTTGAAGCTGCCTTTCCCCAAATTTCGGCCAGTCGCGGCCAGCATGCCAAGTCAGCGCTTTGGGGCATTTGACTTGCTGGCCACGCTGGTGGCGGTGGTGCAAAGCGACGGCACGGTGGTGTTCGCCAACGCGGCGCTGGAGGACGCGCTGGGCCTGTCGCGGCGCACCATCGTGGGTTCATATTTGCCAGACTCCTTTACCGAGCCCGCCCATTTGCAAACCGCCCTTCAGGCTGCTGGCAGCAATGAATTTGCCGCCCTGCGCTACGATGCCAAGCTGCTGCGCCTGGGGCGCGAATTGTTGCCGGTGCACGTGATCGTGACACAAACCGAAAGCGCCGACATCATCGTGGAACTGCTGCCGCTGGAGCAGCAGGCACGTCAGGACCGGGAGGAGCGGCTGGCCGAACAGGCACAAGCCAACAAGGAGCTGATTCGCAACCTGGCCCATGAAATCAAAAACCCGCTGGGCGGTATTCGTGGCGCGGCGCAGTTGTTGGAGCTGGAGCTGGCCCAGCCCGAGCTCTCGGAATACACCCAGGTCATCATCCACGAAGCGGATCGGCTGCAGTCGCTGGTGGACCGCCTGCTGGCACCGCACCGCCGGCCGCATGTGGTGGGCGATGTGAACATTCACGAAGTCTGCGAACGGGTGCGCTCGCTGATTCTGGCAGAGTTCCCCAGGGGGCTCAAGGTGGTGCAGGACTACGACACCTCGATCCCGGAGTTCCGTGGCGACCGTGAGCAGCTCATTCAGGCCCTCATCAACATCGCCCACAACGCGGCTCAAGCGTTGAGTGAGCGCATCAGTCAAGGCGATGGACAGATTATTTTTCGTACCCGGGT
The DNA here is from genome assembly GCF_011391645.1 of Rhodoferax sp. Lineage (GTDB taxonomy): Bacteria > Pseudomonadota > Gammaproteobacteria > Burkholderiales > Burkholderiaceae_C > Rhodoferax. The sequence continues at coordinate 17,605 of NZ_JAABQC010000006.1, forward strand.
GGCGCGACAAACCACTTTCGGCAAACAACGCTACCGGTTGGCATTGGAATTGCATGTGATTGACAACGGGCCTGGCGTGCCAGACTCGATCAAAGGCCGAATTTTCTACCCGCTGGTGTCGGGGCGCGAGGGTGGCTCGGGGCTGGGTTTGACATTGGCGCAAACCTTCGTCCAGCAGCACCATGGACTGATCGAGTGTGACAGTGTGCCGGGCGCCACGGATTTCAAAATTCTGATTCCTCTGCCCTGATCGCGAGGGGGTTGCAGCGCATCGCAAGGTGACTGCAAGTGATTGCGGTGAGGGTACAACCTAAGGTAAGACAAAACAATGAAGCCCATTTGGATCGTAGATGATGACCAGTCCATTCGCTTCGTTTTGGAAAAGGCGCTTTTGCGCGAGCAACTGCCAAGCCGCAGTTTTACCAATGCGCGCGATGTCCTCGCCGCCCTCGACGAAGACAAGGCGCCGCAGGTGCTGGTCAGCGACATTCGCATGCCGGGCGGGTCGGGGCTGGACTTGCTTGACAAGGTAAAAGCCAAGTTTCCGGGCCTACCGGTCATCATCATGACCGCCTACTCTGACCTCGACAGCGCGGTGTCATCCTTTCAGGGCGGTGCCTTCGAGTACCTGCCCAAGCCTTTTGACCTGACCAAGGCTGTCGAGCTGATCCGCCGCGCCGTCGAGGAAAGCCAGCGCGAGGAGGTGGTCGACGAAGGCATGGCCGACACGCCCGAAATGCTGGGCCAGGCGCCTGCCATGCAGGACGTTTTTCGGGCCATCGGCCGCCTGAGCCAAAGCAACGTCACGGTCATGATCACGGGTGAGTCGGGCTCGGGCAAAGAGCTGGTGGCGCGCGCGCTGCACAAGCATTCGCCGCGGGCCAATGGCCCGTTTGTGGCCATCAACACTGCTGCCATTCCCAAAGACCTGCTTGAGTCGGAGCTTTTCGGTCACGAGCGCGGCGCATTTACCGGCGCGCAAACCATGCGCCGGGGTCGCTTTGAGCAGGCCGATGGCGGCACACTGTTTCTGGATGAGATCGGCGACATGCCGTTTGACCTGCAGACCCGGTTGTTGAGGGTGTTGTCAGACGGCCATTTTTACCGCGTGGGCGGCCACAGTGCGGTCAAAACCAACGTGCGCGTGATTGCCGCCACCCACCAGAACCTGGAGCAACGCGTCAAGGAAGGCGTGTTTCGCGAAGACCTGTTTCACCGCCTGAACGTCATCCGCCTGCGGTTGCCGGCACTGCGTGAGCGGCTTGAAGACATCCCCATGCTGACGCGTCATTTTTTACAGCAAAGTGCGCGCCAGCTGGGTGTTGAACCCAAGCGTATTTCAGAAGCCGCGCTGGCCTGGATCGGGAACTTTGCTTTTCCGGGCAATGTGCGCCAGCTGGAAAACATGTGCCACTGGCTCACCGTCATGGCACCCGCGCAGGTGATCGAGCCCAAAGACCTGCCACCTGAAGTCGCGGTCATGCAGGCGCCACCTGTGCCGCCCGTCGTGATTGGAGCCACCGCTGCGGCGGAACCACCGGCGGTGGTGCAAGTACAAACCGACAAGCCTGATTTGCATAAATCGCCTGATGTGCCAGCGGCGCCCGCAGCCTCGGAGAGTGGCTGGGAGCAGGGCCTGGATGCCGAGGCCAGTGCCCTGCTTGCGACCGATCGCACCGACGTGTGGGACACCCTGACCGCCCGCTTCGAGTCGCGCCTGATTCAGGCGGCCCTGGCCGCCACCCGCGGCCGGCGCATCGATGCCGCGCAAAAGCTCGGCATTGGGCGCAACACCATCACCCGCAAAATACAGGAACTTGGTCTGGAATAAGCCCTTGGCTCAGGCAAGTTCGACCACCACGGGAGCGTGGTCGCTGGGGCGCTCGTTCTTGCGCGGGGTCTTGTCGATCCGGCAGGCCGTCACCCTGGGCCTGAGCGCGCCGCTCACCAGAATGTGGTCAATGCGCATGCCGTGATTGCGCCTGAAGCCAAAGTCCCGGTAGTCCCACCATGAATAACTCTTGGCGGGTTGTGGAAACAGCCGGTGCGCATCATGCAGGCCTAGCGCGATCAGGGCGTTCAACTCATAGCGCTCTTCGTCAGTGCAATGGATCTGGTCACGCATGCCCTCGGGATCCCACACATCGGCATCGTCAAAGGTGATGTTGAAGTCGCCCATCAGGACCAGCTTTGGGTGCACCAGCAGTTCGGTGCGAAGCCAACTGCGCAGACCCTTGAGCCAGGCCAGTTTGTACTCGAACTTGTCGCTGCCGGGCTCCTGGCCATTGGGAAAGTAGGCGCCCACCACGCGAATGCCGTTTGGCAGGTTGTCGGCTGCATCGGGCGCAGCGCCAAAGGCGAATGTGGCGCTGATCACGCGCGCCATATCGTCACCAAAGCCGGGAATATTACGCACCACATTGTCGGCGGGCGTCTTGCTGAGCAGCGCCACACCGTTGTAGGTCTTCTGGCCAAAACAGCTGGCGTGGTAGCCCGCTGCCGCAAAGGCGGCATGCGGGAACTTGTCGTCGCTCATCTTGAGCTCCTGCAGCGCCAGCACATCAACCGGGTTGGCGCCAAGCCAGTCCAGCACCTGGGGCAGGCGCACCGTGAGCGAGTTGATGTTCCAGGTGGCAAGTTTCATGGCCTCACTCCTTTTGGTAGGTGACAAAGCTGAACGCCAGACCGCTGCTGCCAAGGTGCGATTCCCGGGCCACCTCGCGCCACTCGGGCCCCAGGGGGGGGGCAAAGGCGTCGCCGGCAAAGTCGGCGTCGATCTCGGTCACAACGGCGGTGCTGGCCAGTGCCAATGCATGGGCGTAAAGCTCGGCGCCGCCAATGATCCAGGCCGTGCTGTCGGGGGGGCAGGCGGCACAGGCGGCTGGGAGTGAACTTGCCACCACGGCACCGTCAGCCGTCCAGTCGGTTTGCCGCGTGACCACCACATTGAGGCGGCCGGGCAGGGGGCGAAATTTTGGCGGCAACGAGTCCCAGGTTTTGCGGCCCATGATCACCGGGCAGCCCAGCGTGCTGCGTTTGAAATGTGCCATGTCCTCGGGCAGGTGCCAGGGCAGGGCGTTGTTGTTGCCAATGACACCATTGCGGGCACGGGCGTAGATCAGGTTGAGTTTCATGGGATTTTGGCAGGGGTTCGGGGTGGCAACAGCACGGCGGCAATCGCAACCATCACGCACAGCACCGCCACAAGGTCTGGCCAGCCGGGCACTTCGTTGACGATCAGGGTGGCGCTCAAGGTGCCAACCAGCGGCACTGCCATGACGCTCATGGCGCTGGTGGATGGCGGCAGATGGCGCGCCATGCCAAACCAGATGACCTGGGCAAAACCGTAGTTGATGAGCGCCCCATAGGCAAGACTGCCCCACACCGGAGCAGAGAACTGCCAGCTGGGCCAGGGTTCCAGCGCGGCCGCAAAAACCCACAGGCAGACGCTGGCCAGCACCAGCATCCAGACGGTGAGCGTCTCCATCGGAATTGTCAGGTGCATCCGGCGCATCATCAGGGTGCCCGCCGCCCAGCACAGGGCGGCCAGCTCCATCCAGACAATGCCCAGCGGTTTGCCGCTCAAGGCGGTGAGTTCGTTGAAGGTGAGCAAGCCAATGGTCAACGCCACGGCCACCATGGCAAAGACAAGGCGTTGGGTAAGCTTTTCCTTGAACAGCAACACGCCCAGCAGCACGGTCCAGATCGGCATGGTGAAGCCCAGAATGGCGGCACGTCCGCTGGCAAGCTCCTTCACACCCAGAATCGACAGCGTGTGCCAGCCCAGCATATTGGGCAGCCCCAGGATCATGATGCTGCGCCACTCGGCAGGCTGCGGCCACATGCGCACGCCCTTCAAGCGGTAGTAGCTGAACAGCCACAGCGCGCCAAAGCTCATGGTCAGCGCCCGAAAATACAGCGGTGAAATCTCGCGCAGGCTGTATTTCATCATTGGCCAGTTGATGCCCCACATCAGCGTGAGGGCCACCAAGCCCCAAATCTGGCGGCGACTGATCACACCGCCACCGGGGCCTTGATGGCGGGGTGGCATTGGTAGCCGTTCACCGCAAAATCTTCATAGGCGTAGTCAAAGATCGAGTCGGGCCGGCGTTTGATCTCCAGCGTGGGGTAGGCAAACGGCGTGCGGCTCAGTTGCAGCGCCACTTGCTCGGCGTGGTTGCTGTAGATGTGGCAGTCGCCACCGGTCCAGATGAAGTCGCCCACGTCAAGGTCACACTGCTGCGCCACCATGTGCGTCAGCAGCGCGTAACTGGCAATGTTGAACGGCACGCCCAGGAAGATGTCGGCGCTGCGCTGGTACAACTGGCAGCTCAATTTGCCCTTGCCGCCCGGCTCGCTTGCCGGCGCCACGTAAAACTGGAAAAAGGCATGGCAGGGCATGAGCGCCATCTTGCCGAGTTCGGCCACGTTCCAGGCGCTCACCAGCATGCGGCGCGAATCCGGGTTGCTCTTGAGGGTGGTGATGACTTGGCTGATCTGGTCAATGTGACCGCCGCCCGGCGTTGGCCAACTGCGCCATTGCACGCCATAAACCGGGCCGAGGTCGCCAGTAACGGGATTGGCCCATTCGTCCCAGATCGTGCAACCGTTGTCCTGCAACCATTTCACGTTACTGTCGCCGCGCAAAAACCAGAGCAACTCGACGATGATGGCTTTTAAAAAAACTTTTTTGGTGGTGACCAGAGGAAAGCCCTGCGCCAGGTCAAAGCGCATCTGGTGACCAAACACACTTTTGGTGCCGGTGCCGGTGCGGTCGGCCTTGAAAACACCCTGGGTGTCGACTTGGCGCAGCAAATTTTCGTATTGGGAGCTGGGTGATTGAGGCATGACAAAAATGAAAAACGCTCTTTTGAGATTGGTCCGTCATGTTAACGGAGAAGCCCGGCTTCCTTGCCTGACAGCCGGCGCTGGGGCGGGTAAACCGAATGGCGAAGTCTTGGGTCAGGTCACGGGCTCCGGTGGCCCGCCGTGCCAGCGCCAGCAGCCTGCGCGCGCTTATCGGCCTATGTCGTTGAGCGACCAGTCGTAGTCGAGAAAGCTCACGCTCAGCGTCTTGCCTTTCAGCGCGGCCTGCTCGGCGGGCAAGTCGCTCAGCAAATCGGCGTATTTTGCAAACACGTCTTCCACCTGCTTGAAGCCGCCGTGACCTCTTTCAAAGTCTTCCTTGAACCATTTGAAGATGCTGCTCACCTCCACCTTGTCCCCCGTCACCCGGTTGCGCGTGCGGTCGGCCATGAAGCGGCGCATGCCGTCCTCCAACTGCGCTTCCAGTTTGTCGGCGGTAAAGGCCTCGTCGCGCAGCGCCGGGCAGCCGATGCTGGCGCAGTTGACGGCGGCATGGATGCGCGGCTCGTTGTAGCGCGGACGCAGTTGCTCGTGCTCGATCCAGTCCAGGTGGCGCCCTTCGCCCAGCAGGGTGAAGAATTTCTTTTTCCAGGCCGACTGCACAAAGGAACCCAACTCCTTGATGGACTTGAGATCCGGGTATTTCGTCAGGATCAGCTCGACTGTGAAGGCGTTGTAGGCGTTGATCAAAAATGCCATTTGCTGCGGTCGGCTCCAGCCATCAAACATGGTCTTGGGCACTGCGCTCAAGGCTTCGAGCACCGCTTTCAACGCGGCGCGATCGGCCTGCAAGCCTTTGTAGTCGGTGCGCGTTTGTTGGCCATCGGGCAGCCAGCGCACGTGTTTTTTCAGCAACGTGTTCCATGCGGCGTGGCGGTGGTCAAAGGGGGTTTGGGCCGGCGCGGGCAGCGGCAGCAGGGCGCAGGCAGCCAGCAGGGCAAGGGTTTGGCGGCGCGTGTTCATGGTGGGTGGCGTGTTTGGGTGCATCAACAGTTCAACCGCGTTTCCAGTCGTGAAACTTCTTCACCCAGACCAGCAACTGGCGTGGCTGGTGTGCGCGCTTCCATTCGCCGGCGGCGTATTTGTTGGCTTCGGCCAGCGTGGGGTAAGTGTGGATGGTGCCCAGGATCTTGTTCAGGCCCAGGCCGTGTTTCATGGCCAGCACGTACTCGGCCAGCAGGTCGCCCGCGTGCGTGCCAACGATGGTGACGCCCAAAATCTTGTCCTTGCCCGGCACGGTCAGCACCTTCACGAAGCCGTTGGCCTCGCTGTCGGCAATCGCGCGGTCCAGGTCGTCGATGCCGTACTTGGTCACTTCGTAGGGGATGTTCTTTTCCTTCGCTTCCTGCTCGTTCAGGCCAACGCGCGCCACCTCGGGGTCGATGAAGGTGGCCCAGGGGATCACCGAATAGTCAACCTTGAACTTCTTGAAGTCGCCGAAAAGCGCGTTCACCGCCGCGTACCAGGCCTGGTGCGCCGCCACGTGGGTGAACTGGTAGGGCCCGGCCACGTCGCCGGCGGCGTAGATGTTGGGGTAGATGGTCTGCAGGTACTCGTTGGTTTCCACCGTGCGGTTGGTGGGAATGCCCAGATCTTCCAGCCCGTAGCCCGTGAGCCGGGCCACGCGGCCCACAGCGCAGAGCAGTTGGTCAAACGGAATGCGCTTTTCCGCGCCCGCATGTTCCACCACCAGCGTCTTCTCGCCGTCCACCACTTCGCAGCGCAGCGCCTTGTGCCCGGTCAGCATCGCCACGCCATCGGCCTCCAGCGACGCTTTGGCCAGCGCGCTCACCTCTTCGTCCTCGCGCACCATGATGCGCGCGCCCATCTCCACCTGCGTCACCTGCGATCCCAAGCGGGCAAAGCTCTGCGCCAGTTCCGAGCCGATCGGGCCGCCGCCCAGCACCACCAGGCGCTTGGGCACCTCGTCGAGCTTGGCGAATTCGTCCCACAGCGTGTCGCTGGTCACGTAGCCGACCTCGTAGAGGCCAGGCAACGGTGGCACGAATGGCCGGGCGCCCGCGGCAATCACGATGCTGCGTGCGGTGAGTGTTTGCGTGCCGCCACCGTTCAACGCGATCTCCACCGTCCACGGGTTCACCAGCTTGGCGTAGCCCTGCAGCACCTCCACACCCAGAGCGGTGTAGCGCTCCACACTGTCGTGCGGCTCGATGGCTTTGATGACATCGTGGATGCGCTGCATCACCGCCCTGAAGCTGAAGCTTGGCGTGGAGTCCGAGAGGCCGTAGTTCGCGCCGTGGCGCATCTGGTGTGCCAACTTGGCGCTCTTGATGAGCGCCTTGCTCGGCACACAGCCGTAGTTAAGGCAGTCGCCACCCATCTTGTGCGCTTCGATCAGCGTCACCTTGGCCTTGATGGCGGCAGCGATGTAGGCCGAGACCAGGCCGCCCGCGCCCGCGCCGATCACGATCAGGTTGCGGTCGAACCTGGTCGGGCGCACGCTGGCCCACTTGGCGTAGACCTTGCGCTTTTGCACCGCCTCGACGATCTTGCGCGCGATCAGCGGGAACAGACCCAGCAACACAAAGCTGCCCAGCAGTGCCGGGCTCAGAATGCCCTGCAGCGAGTCCAGTTTGCCCAACTGCGTGCCCGCGTTCACATATACCGCCGTGCCGGCCAGCATGCCCACCTGGCTGACCCAATAAAAGGTGCGCGCCCTCATGGTCGTCAGGCCCATGAGCAGGTTGATGAGGAAGAAGGGCACCACCGGAATCAGCCGCAGCGTGAAGAGGTAAAACGCACCGTCTTTCTGAATGCCCTTGTTCACATCGGCCAAACGCTGGCCAAACTTGGCCTGAACCGATTCACGCAACAGAAAACGCGCCGTGAGGAAGGCCAGCGTGGCACCGATGCTGGACGCAAACGACACCAGCAGCAGGCCCCAGCCCAGGCCGAAAATGGCGCCGCCCGCCAGCGTGACGATGGTGGCACCCGGCAGCGACAGCGCAGTGACCGCCACATAAACCAGGAAGAAGCCCAGCGCCAGTTGCAGCGGCTGCTGCTCGCGCAGGGTGGCAAAGCCGGCCTGGCTTTCTTTCAAAAACGCGAGGCTGAAATAGCGGTCCAGTCCAAAAGCGAAAAAGGCCACGATGCCCAGCAGTACGGCGATGAGGAGTAAGACTTTGCGAAGATTCACGACCAATCCTTGACACTTGTGTTGTGAGTAAGTCGCAACAAGCGACCCATTCTTACACTCCGTTCTTACACCTCGACCCCTCAGGCACCCAGCGCAACCCCGATGAATCCTGCAAACCCCTCAACCCGGGCAGAAAAACCGCTTGACCCCGCGCCCCAGCGACGGCCGGAACTGTGCAGCGCCTTGCACGCGGCGCTGGTCGAGGCGCAACACCCTGCTGCGCAGCAGCCGCTCGAGTTCCTGCGCGACAAAGGCCTGGCGCACGACCATGTGCGCCTGGTCGGCACCGGCCTGCTGGCGCGCGTGCCGAAGCAGAGTCAGTTGAACCTGGCGGCACAGGACAACCTGGACTACCAGCGCACCTGCTTTGAGCGCGCGGCGGCCAGCGGGCACACACCGCCCTTGCAAGGCGTGCTGCCGCCCTCGAGGCACCTGCCGCGCGGGGCGCTGCTGGTCCAGGAAATCCCGGGCCGCCCGGCCAGCCTGCCGCGCGACTTGCCCGCCCTGGCCGGCGCGCTCGCGGCGTTGCACGCGCTGCCGCTGCCGGGGGCGTTGGCGCGTTCACCGCTGCTGAATGCGCCCGATCCGTTGCAATCTTTGTTGGAGGAGATCGACGCCCAGGCCGGCTACCTCGGCGCGGCCGGGCTGTCGGCCACGGTGGTGGCCGTCATAGGCCGCGAGCGGCAGCGGCTGCTGCAATGCGCGCGCAGGCCTGAACGCCCCGAGCGCTGCCTCATCAGCTTTGACGCCCACCCGGGCAACTTCATGGTGCAGCCCGACGGCCGCGCCGTGCTGGTCGATCTGGAGAAGTGTCGCTACGCCTACCCGGGGTTGGACCTTGCGCACGCCACGCTCTACACCTCCACCACTTGGGACGTGGACACCCACGCGGTGCTCACGGTAGAGCAGGTGCAGGCCTTTTACGCGGCCTGGACGCTGGCGGTGGGGCCGCTGGCCGCAGGCGCTTGGGCGTGGCATGTGCCGCTGCGTCGCGCCATGTGGCTCTGGTCTGTCACCTGGTGCGCCAAATGGCGTGCGCTCTCGGGCGCTCATCGCCAGGCGCTGGCAGATGGTGAAGACTGGTCGGGCGAGCGCAGCGAAGCGGCCTTGGTGAACCACGTGCGGGGTCGGGTTGACCACTACCTCAGCCCGGCGGTAGTGAGTGAGGTGATGGACGGCTTTGATCAGCTTGGCCGGGGGTTGCGGGCGTGAGGCTGGCCATCGTCGTGCCGGTACTCAACGAGGCGGCCACCCTGGCCGGGCGGTTGCGGGCGCTCGCGCCCCTTCGTGCCCGTGGCGTCGAGGTGCTGGTGGTGGACGGCGGCAGCACTGACGCCACGGCGGACATGGCGCACCACCATGCCGACCGTGTGCTGCACGCCCCGCGCGGGCGCGCATCGCAACTCAACGCCGGGGCCGCTGCCGCACGGGCCGACGTGCTGCTGTTCCTGCACGCCGACACCCGGCTGCCCGCGGATGCCGACCACCTGGTCAGGCAAGCCCTGACCGCAGGTTACCGCTGGGGCCGGTTCGATGTGCGCATTGACGGCGGGCATGTGCTGCTGCCCATGGTGGCGGGGCTCATGAATTTTCGCTCGCGCAGCACCGGCATGGCCACCGGCGACCAGGCCATGTTTGTGCAGCGGCGTCTGTTTGAGCTGGTGGGCGGCTTCGCTCCCATGCCGCTGATGGAAGACCTTGATCTGAGCCAGCGCCTGAAGGCGATCGAGGCGCCCGCCTGCATTCGCGCGCGCGTGGTCACCTCGGGCCGGCGCTGGGACCAGCACGGTTTTTGGCGCACGGTGCTGCTCATGTGGCGCCTGCGCGCAGCCCACGCACTGGGCACTGATGCGCATTTGCTGGCCCTGCGTTACGGCTACCGGCCGCGCGCGCCGGCTGCGCTGGCCATACTGGCCAAGGCGCCGGTGCCTGGGCTGGCCAAAACCCGGCTGATGCCGTTGCTCGGCGCTGCGGGCGCCGCGCGAGCACAGCGCGGCTTTGCCCTGCAAACCCTGGCAACGGCGCGGGCCGCCAGCACCGGTTCCGTCACGCTGTGGTGCGCGCCCGATGCCTCGCACCGCTTTTTTCGAACGCTGCAACAGCGGCATGGCGTGACGATCTTGACGCAGCCCGCGGGCGACCTTGGTCACCGCATGGCAATCGCCGCGAGCCATCACTTTTCTCGAGCGCCACACGCGCCTCTGCTCATCATCGGCACCGACTGTCCGGTGCTCACGCCCGCGCACCTGCAGCAAGCGGCCGACACGCTGCAAACTTGTGATGTGGTGCTGATTCCGGCTGAGGACGGCGGCTACGTGCTGATCGGCCTGCGACGACTGCTGCCCGGCGTCTTCAACGAGGTCGAATGGAGCACACCGCAGGTGCTGCGCCAGACCCGCGAGCGGCTGAAAGCGGCCGGTGCAAGCTGGCGCGAGCTGCCGCCCTTGTGGGACGTCGATGAGCCCGCAGACTGGTTGCGGTGGCAGAGCCTCCAGCCATCTGGCAACCGCCGGCAGGCCGGCCCTAGCCGGCAGGGTTTAGCGCAATCAGGTGGTTAGGGTCTGCCACGTCGGCAGCGTCGTGCGTGACCAGCACCGCTGGTATCTGGCGGGCGCGAACATGCTCGAAGACAAAGGTGCGGAACTGATCGCGCAGCGTGGCGTCAAGCTTGGAGAAGGGTTCATCAAGCAGCAAGGCACGGGGCCGGGCCAGCAAGGCGCGCATCAGCGCCACCCGGGCACGCTGGCCGCCCGAGAGTGTGGCCGGGTCGCGCTCGCCATAGCCTTGCAGACCGGCTTCGGTCAGCGCTTGCTGCACCTGGGCCATGCGTTGGGCGCGCGGGCCGGGCGGCACGGCAAACAGCAGGTTTTCTGCCACCGTCATGTGGGCGAACAGCAGGGCGTCCTGAAACAGCAGGCCCACGCCGCGCTGCGCGGTGGGCCGCTGGCTGACGTCTTCGCCGTTGAGCCGCACGCTGGCCTGGGCATGCAGCGCCTGGGCGCCCTCGGCCACGCTGCCCAGGGTGCCGGCAATGGCCGCCAGCACCGAGCTTTTGCCGCTGCCGCTGGGGCCCATGAGCGTGAGGATGTGACCTGGTGGCACCTCAAAGCGCAGGTCATGCAACAGCACGCGCTGCGCGCTGCCGAGTTGGGTGATGTGAACCTGAAGCGTCATGTGTGTGCGGGTTTGAAACGGCGGGGCGCGCCAAGCCAGGCGGCCAGCGCAAACGCCAACACGGGCAGCACAAACTGCAGCCCCGCGTAGGCGCCGGTGAGTGAGCGCTGCCCGCCAGCCGCCAGGTTAACGGCTTCGGTGGTGACGCTGCTGAAACGCCCGGCCCCGATGTAGAGGGTGGGCAGGTACTGTGCCACGCTGACGGCAAAGCCCACCGCAGCGCTGGCGGCCAGCGAGCGGCGCAGCAGCGGCCATTTGATGCGCCACAAAAAATGCCAGGGGCCGTGGCCCAGGCTGGCGCTGAGCTGGGCGTAGCGCGCGTCAAAACCCAGGTAGGCCGGGCTGAGCGCCAGCAGCACATAGGGCAGCACCATGAAGGTGTGCGCCAGCAGCAAGCCAAGCCACTGGCCCTCCAGGCGCCACTGCAGCGCCAGGCTGTACAAGCCCACCACCCACAGCACGGCGGGCAGCACCAGCGGCAGATACAGCACCGGGCGCAGGGCGTTGTCCCAGCGGCGCGGTGCCAGCTCCAGCCAGGCCACGCTCCAGGCCAGCGCCAGCGCGGCTGAAGCCAGCGCCAGGCCCAGCGTGGTGACCACCGTGCCGCGGCTGTCCCACACGCGGTGCCAGGCTTGCCAGGTGACGGTTTCGGGCCAGGCGCGGGGAAACGGCCACACGCCGGCGATGCTGCCCACGGCCAGCGCCAGCAGCACGGCGCCGTACAGGCCAGCCAGAAGCAGGAAGCTCGCGGGCAGCGCCCCGGGCTGGTCCGCGCGGGTTGCCTGTGAGGCAGCACCGCGCCGGCCGTTCAGCCGCCGGCCGCCGCGCAGGTGCAGATGCTGAATGCCCAGCCACAGCAGCGCCGCCCACAGCAGGGTCAGCGCCAGCACGCCGCCTGCTGCCGCGCCTTGCGCGTTCACCGCCAGGTCGGCGTCTTGCAGCCACTGCCAGGCCAGCACCGCCAGCGTGGGCGGCGAGGCCGGGCCGATGACCAGCGCCATGTCCACCACCGTGAGGCCATAGGCCAGCACCGCCAGCAACGGCCAGAACAGCCGCGCGCCCAGTTGCGGCCACACCACGCGCCAAAACGCACGCTGCGGGCTGTAGCCCAGCGTCTGGGCCAGCGCGTGTTCGCTGCGCCAGCGCTGGCGCAGGTCGTCGCGCTGCAGCTGGGTGGCGGCGGTCCAGAGCAAAAATGGAATCTCTTTGGCGGTGAGCGCGGCAATCAGCCCCAGGCCCCAAGGGTCTTGCGTGGTGGGCCAGGGCGGGGGAAATTCAAAACCCGTGAGCCAGGGCGACAGCGCCCGCAGCAGCCAGCCGCTGGGCGCCAGCAAAAACACCAGCCCTATGGCAAACGCTGCATGCGGCGTGGCCAGCATGACCGGCAGACCGCGCAGCAGCCGCCCCAGCGACTGGCGCACAAAGCCTTGCGCCAGCAGCGCCGCCGACACCCACCAAGCCAGGGCGGTCGAGGCCAGCCCGGTCCACAGCGTGAGGCCCAGGGCGCGCAGCCATTGCGGCTCTTGCCAGAGCGCGCGCCAGGCCGCGGCATCGAACAGCGCGCCCAGCGCCAGCACTGCCGTGGCCAGCAGTGGCAGGCCCGCCAGCAGCAGCAGCGCGGTAGCGAAGGGCAAACGATAGGCCGTCACAGATACCTTTTGGTCCACTCCTTCTCAACCGGCTCGACCCAGGCAGCGTGCGGCTCGGGCAGCGTGGGCGCGCTGTTGGCCACCTGGCCCGGCAGCGGCTGGCTGGGGAACAGGGCGCGCTCGGCGGCGGGCAGTCGGGTCAGGTCAAGCACGGTCGGGTCGCCCCAGTGCTTGATGTCGGCCTTGCGCGCCTGGGCCTTTGCCGAGAGCAGAAAATTGGCCACCACTTGGGCGCCGGCGGCGGCTTTGGCGTTGTACGGTATGGCCACAAAGTGCGTGTTACCAATGGTGCCTTTGGCGAACTGCCAACTGATGACCGAGGCCGGCAGGCGCCGGGCGGCGATTTCGTTGGCCGGCTCATTGGGGTTGAAGGTGAGCGCCAGCAGCAGCTCACCGTCGGTCATCATCTGGCGGACGGCGGCAGGGTTTTGCGGAAACTGCTTGCCACCTCGCCACAGGTGCGGGTGCAGCGCGTCCAGAAACTGCCACAGCGGCGCGGTGACCTTTGCAAAGTCGGCGGCCACCGGTGGCTTGGTCAACACGCCAACATCGGCCACATGCTCCAGCAGCGCCTGCTTCACAAATGTGGTGCCGGTGAAGTCGGGCAGGCGCGGGTAGCTGATGCGCCCGGGCTGACGGCGCGCCAGCGCCAGCAACTCGGCCATGCTTTGCGGTGGCTGCGGCAGGCGCTTGCTGTCGGCAAATAGGGTGAACTGCGCCATGCCCCAAGGCGACTCCAGACCGTCGGTGGGCACCGAAAAGTCGTTGCGGGTGGTCGGCTTGCCCACCGTGTCCACGTATTTGAAGTTCGGCAGCGCCTCGGCCCAAGGGGCCAACAGCAGGTTGTCGCGCTTCATGGCGGCGAAGTTTTCACCGTTGATCCACACCAGGTCCACCGTGCCCTCGCCTGGCTGACGGCCGGCGGCTTTCTCGGCCCGCACACGCTTGACCACGTCGGCGGTGTCGGTGATTTTGACGTGCTCCAGTTTCACGCCGTGGGCGGTCAGCACTTCGGACGCCACCCACTGCAGGTAGGCGTTGGTGGGCTCGCTGCCGGCCCAGGCATTGAAATGCACGGTCTGGCCCCGGGCGGCTTTCTCCAGGGTGGCCCAGGCGGGCGGGGCAGGCTGGGCCATGGCGGACGGCAAGGCCACGGCGGCTGTGGCGGCGCCGGCGCCCAGCAGCCACTGGCGGCGGGTGAAGGGGTGCTGGATGGAGGGTTTGTTGAGCGGCAAGATTGAGTCTCCGGTTGAATGGGGTGAAGCTTAAGGCAAGGCGGAACAAATTTGGGCGGACTCCAGCGCGTTGTGCACACCGATCACCAGGCCATCGGTGACCGCGGCGTTGAGCCAGACCGAAAAATCGAACGCGTCTGCCCGGGGGTCCTGCGGTGGGCAGGCGGCGTTCAGTGCGTCAGGGAGTGGCGCACCGCGCTGCAGTTGCCGAATCAGCGCCAGCACTGCCGGTGTGACTGCCGCGATGCGCGGGCGCAGGCCCTGGCGCCAGATCAGGGCATGCTCGCCCACGCCGTGCCGCAGGCGCTGGGCGGACGCGCTTAGGTCTGGGGCCTGGCCTGGCGCCGCGTTCTGGTGGGCGGTGATCAGGTGCACCACCGGGAAGCGGCTGTCCGCGCAGGCGGTGCCGGGTGCGAGCGTGAGGGTGAGTTGCTCTGGCGGCTCGTGGGCCAGTCGGGCGAAGCTGGCCAGATCGGGTTGGGCGTCGGGCGCGCTGGCGGCGCGGTGCAGCGCCCATTCGGCCCGCGCCACGTCCGCCAGGTAGGGCGCTTCGGCCAGCGCATGACTGGCCTGTAGAAAATTCGGCAGGGCGTTGCCCCATTGCGCCAGGTCGCCACATGTGGGCGGGAAGTGGTGCCACAGTTGGCGCGCCAGCGGTGCGAAGTTGGCCGCACCCAGCAGGGCCGCCACCACCGGGTAGGCCGCCAGCAGGGCCGCTTCTGCGCTGGCGTGGCCGTTGGCCTGGTAGGCGCGCAGGCCGCGTTGTGACTGAGTGCGGGCCTTCGGGTTGCGGGCATTCAGCAGCGTGGCCAGCGCGACCTGTGCCACGTCAGCCGCCGCGCTGCCGGGTTGCGCAAACAGGGCTTGCAGCAGGGCCTGTTGCTGTTGGGCCAGCGGTGAGGGCGCGGTAAGGTTCATGCGGGCTGCCTGGCAAATTCGGCTTTGGGTGTGGCGGCGCGGCTCAGAGCGCGGCGGGACTGGGTGCGCGCGCGCCCGGCTTCGTCCAGCAGCACAGACAGGTCGGGCAGATCAGTGTCCCATTCAATCAGCGTGGGCAAGGCGCCAAATTGGCGCACAGCATGGCGGTAGAGCGCCCACACTTCGTCTTGCACGCGGCTGCCGTGGTCGTCAATCACGATGTCGCCGCAATCCGCGTGTCCCGCCAGATGCAGCTCGACGACGTGGGCCGGGTGAATGGCGTCGATCCAGTGCCGGCAGTCGGTTAGAGGATCCTGCGTGTCGCCGCGCAGCTGCGCATTGCGTGCGTTCACGTAGATGTTGTTCACATCCACCAGCAGTTGGCAGCCGGTGCGCCGAGCGAGCGTGTTGAGGAACGTCGGTTCGTCCATGTCGGCGTCGCGCCACTGGATGTAGGCCGAGAGGTTTTCCACTGCGAGGGGGCGACGCAGCCGATCTTGCACGTGCTGCACGTTGGCGCACAGCGTGTTCAGCGCTTCGTGGCTTTGTGGCACCGGCAGCAGGTCGGCTGCGTGCAGCGCAGCGCCGTTGCCAGCGGCTGGCAAGTTGCGCGCAAAACTGGCATGGTCGCTCACCCGCACGGGTTCAATCGCTTGCATCAGGCTGGCCAATTGGTCGAGGTGCCAAGAGTCGATGCCGCAAGCAGAGCCCAGTGACAGGCCCACGCCGTGCAGGCTGACGGGGAAGTGTTCGCGGCCCTCGCGCAGCACGGCCAGCGCGGCGCCGCCGGCGGCGAAGAAGTTTTCGGAATGGACTTCAATGAAATCAAGCGCGGGCCGGCGCTGCAGCAGTTCAGCGTAATGGGGATGACGCCAACCGATGCCCAACGGCGCTCCCGCGGGCGCGGCGGCAATCGGCAACGGCGTGGCGTGCGGCATGGCGGATCAGCTCTTTTTCATCATGTCGTCTTTTTTCATCATGTCGGCCTTGGCTTCGTCCATGGTCATGCCTTTCAGGGTAGCGCAGGTGCCTGCCGCGACATACTTCCACTCGCCCTTGTCGTTGTCCACCTTGGACTTTCCGGCGCAGGAGTGCGTGCCAGCAAGGTTGGCGCAATCGTTTTGGCCGGCTTTGGCAATGCCAAAGCACTTTTCCTTGGCGGTGCTTTGGGCCAGGGCGGGGGAGGAAAGCAAGGCCAGCGACATCAGTGAGGTGGCAGCGGCGGCGATCATTTGACGTTGGTTCATTTCGGGTGCTCCGGTAGGGGTGAGTGGGATAACCGGCACGCCTGTTTGCAAGATGGCCCACCGGTCGGAAGTAAGTCGGGGTGTCGTCCAGGTTCTTACACAGGGCCGGGAAAAAGTTTTTCCCGGACGCCTTCGTCGGTTAATCTGCTTGTTGTTCCCTCATTACACTTGGCGTCCATGACATCCTCTAATGCCTCCCCGTTTGAGCAACAGTTGGTCGAACAACGGTTGTACCTGCTCAAATTTGCGCGCCTGCAAATGCGCAACGATGCCTGGGCCGAGGATGCGGTGTCGGAAACCTTGCTGGCCGCCTTGTCGAAGCCGCAAAGCTTCGAGGCCCGCTCGCAACTGAAGACCTGGCTGGTGGGGATTTTGAAGCACAAAATCATCGATGCATTTCGCCATCATCAGCGCGAGGTATGCGTGTCACCGTTGTCCGACGACGACAGCAACGACCCGCTGGAGCATATGGCGTTCAAGAGCGATGGCCACTTTGCCGAGAAACCGGCTGACTGGGGCGACCCGGAGCAAGACCTGAACAGCCGCCAGTTTTTTGCCATTCTGGAGGCCTGCACTGACAAACTGCCAGCAGTGCAAGGCCGGTTGTTCCTGATGCGCGAGTGGCTGGAACTGTCCAGCGAAGAAATATGTAAGGAACTTGGGTTGACCCCGACCAACCTTTATGTTCAGTTGCACCGCGCACGTCTGCGCTTGCGTGAATGTCTGGAACTTAACTGGTTTGCCGCACGATGAACGCCTGGCTGAAAAAACTTCCCTTGATGCGCTCCTGCAAGGAGGTCGCAGCGCTTGTCATTGCCCGCGAGGACCGCGATTTGCCGGTTACCGAGCAATGGGCCTTGCGCGTGCACATGACCATCTGCCAAGCTTGCCCCACGTTTGAGCGCCAAGTGCTCGGCATGCGCAACGCCATGAAAAACTGGCGCAATTACGCCGACGACGAGCGCTGACCAGTCAGACGTTTTTGGTTCAGGCCAGTGGCGCCCGGGCCAATTGGCGAACGCCAAACGGGCCGAGACTTGAGGCTTTCTTTGGCATCGCGTGTAAGAGAACGCAACGCCCTTAGACCAATAGGCATGACAATTTCTCTGGCACTCTCCAAAAGCATTTTTCACATCCGCTGCGCTGCCCTGCTGGTGGTCGCCATGGGCTCATCCGCCCACGCCGCCGAGCCAGTCAGCACCGGCCTGCTCGGCCAAGTGGCCATTGGCGGTAAAGACACGGTTTCTTATTACTCGGCAGAAGCCAGGGCCAGCCACCAGACGGCTGAGGGCAGCAGCGCGTTCACGGTGCAGCACCTGGGGGCGTCGTGGCGGTTTGCCTCAAAAGCAAGCGCCGAAAAATTCGCCGCCAGCCCGGCAGCCTATGTGCCGCAGTACAACGGGCACTGCTCCAATGGTTTGTCGCTGGGTGAAGGCCTGATCAGCACCAACGGCTCTGTGTGGGAGTTTTTTGGCGACAGGCTGCATCTTTTTTATGCAGAGCGCGGGCGTCAGCGCTGGCTGACAGGCGACTGGCAAGCATACCGCCAACAGGCGGACAAGGCCTGGAAAGGCATACTGGCCGCCGAGTACTGACCGTGGGCCTTATGCCGCGCCCCGGTATAGCAAGCTAACGGCCGGTGAAGACCGGGCGAATTCACTGGAGAGCCACCGCCGTCAGGTGGCGTGACCCCTACGCGGCTAACAGTTACCGTTAGAGCAGGGCAGTGAAGAGGCCAAATGTGCGGAGGCCAAAACTCGTATGATGTTTCAGACCCTGCCGGCGCTCAATTACGCACTTGCCATGTCCGGCGTCCGCTTCCGCACCTATCTGCTCGGCACCTTGCTCGGGTTGCAGCTGCCGATCGTCTTGTATTACCTGTTTTTCGACACTCTGGCGCAACCGCTACATCTGGATTAGGTGGGCGCAATGATTATTAAGTTGTGAAGGTTTGAGACGATTGAAGCCAACCAGCAAAGTCGCTGGCTGGAATCGGTTTGCTGAACAGATAACCTTGAAGAAGATCGCAATCCAGTGCCGCGAGTTGCGCCTGTTGCTCCGGGATTTCAACGCCTTCGGCAACGACTTTAAGACTGAGCGCTTTGGCCAGCGACAGAATGAGATTCACAATGGCAGCATCTTCAGTTGAGCTGCCCATCGTCCGGATGAAAGCCTGGTCAATTTTTAGCGTGTCAATCGGAAAACGCTTGAGATAAGAAAGCGATGAATAGCCCGTGCCAAAATCATCAATCGCCAGCGAGACGCCAGTTTTCTTAAGTTCCTGCATGGTGGCAATGACACGTTCCGGATGGTCGGCTGCGACGGCTTCAGTGATTTCCAGTTCGATCATGCCTTGTGGAATGGCGTGATTTTGCAAAGTGGCGGCCACCAGGCTCGGGAAAGCTTCGTCCTGAAACTGTTGCGCCGAGATGTTGACGGCAATCGGCAAGGGCGGCAGGCCGGCATCGGCCCAAGCGCGCCACTGGCGGCAGGCTTCGTTGAGTACCCAGGTGCCGATCGGCACAATCAGGCCGCTGTCCTCGGCGACCGGAATGAAAGCAGCGGGGGAGACCAGTTTTCCTTCCTGACGCCAGCGGATCAATGCTTCAGAACCTTGCGTTCGTTTGCCGTCGGCAGCTTGCTTGGGTTGGTAGTGCAATTCAAATTCGGCCTTTTCCAGGGCAACCCGCAGCAAGCCTTCGGTGACCAGCCAGTTGGTTGACTCATCGGTCATCCGCTTGTCGAAGAAGCGGTAGTGAGCCCCGCTGGATTTGGCGTTAAGCGCTGCATCGGCATTGCGCACCAGACAGCTGACATTGCCGCCATCACCGGGAAATAGCGAAATGCCAATATCCAGTGCGATACGCAGGTCACGTTCCCCCAGAGAAAGCGATTGTTCGCTGATACTGGCCAGGTCCAGTGCCAGATATTCAGCCTCGACCTGCCCCGCGTTGCGCTTGGAAATAATGGCGAGACTGTCGGAATTCAAGCGATACAAACCACATCGGACCCCTTGCGAGTCCAGGTGAGCCTGCAGCCAGTTGGCGGTGGACTTGATCAACTGATCTGCTGTTTCGTGGCCATAAGTGCTGGCGACGATTTTGAGCCGATCAATGCGCAATATCTGCAGGAAACCGGCATTTTTTTGTTCGAGTTTGTTGCGCAGTTCTTCTTCTAATAGCCAACGATTGGGCAAGCCGGTGACACCATCAAAATAAGCTCGCCGATAGAGCTCGTCCTGATCCTTGAGGCGAGCATAAAGTGCAATCAGCACAAAAGCGGACACCAGCAACACTGACACACTGAAACCCAATTGCAGATCGGTCAGCCGCGCCACCCCAATGAGGGCCGTTTCACCGTCTTTTTGTGCGGCGACGCTGAGCTCATCGCTCCACATCGTGAGCATGACAGCCATTTCGTCAATCACGCTTTGGGCACTGGCCAGATGTTCGCGCAGCGTATCCCAACTGCGACCTTCACCCTTGGCCATTTCCTGATCGAAACGGTGTGCATGCAAGTCAAACGCTTGAACCATGCCAAGAAATTGCAGGCGTTTCATTTCGCTCAGACTGAGTTGAGACAGCGCATCAACATGGGCGTGAACGCGTTCGGCATGCTCTTTGTATTTTTCCTGCCAGACCAGGCGCTCGCCCGTGGAGTAGCTGAGATAAAGCTGTTTCACACGAGCCGACATGGCGGCTTGTAACGCGCCGATTTCACGCAATTCCGGAATGCGCTCCTTGGCCAGGGTTTCGGCCTGCTGACTGACTACTCTCCCGGAGCTAATGCTCATCCAGGCAACCGTGATAACGGCGATCAGGACACCGACGAAGACAATCAGCAACCAGCGTGCACGGCGCTTGGGATCAGCGGGTTTGGTCATATCTGCTGTTTTTAGTAAAGAAGTTCGGCGAGTTGTATGTTCAGGATCGTTGACAGCTGTTCTATATGGTGGAGCCGAGCAAAATGTAAGGTTCAGGTGATTCGTCGGCTGACCGACAAATACCTTACAAAATATGATTGAGAGGCTTTACGCGATGGAAAAAAATTCCGCTGGATGGCCGATTGGTTAAGGCCGTCTGATCAAGGTGCGTATTGAACAAGCGAACCATACGCGGGCTTCGCTTAGGGCTAAAAATGCTTGCCAATCGGTGTTTTCGGCATAAATGCGATCACCTTTGCTGAATTCAGAGCGCAAACACGATCATGCATTGGTGCCCATTTCGACCGTTGGTGGAGCAGAACCCCATTGGCCGGATTGGCCGAGGTTACGTGCTCCAGTCAGCCTCCACGAACGGCAGGTGTACGGCGCGAAGCAGGCATTCAGTCGGCGCACGTCATTAGTTTTTACAATTGCCTGCCAGTTTGAAGTATTGGGCGACGGATTGTCGGCCTGACCGGTCCGTGGAGGATTGCTAGTCGGGCGGCAGCTCGTCTTCACATTGCAGCCGTTTGACCATCGCCGACGAAAAATCAGCGGCGACAAATCGGAGCGGCTGCTTACCAAAAATCGCTACTCACCCTATCGACCCGGAAGCGACGGTCGGCCGTCGGCGTCATAGATGACAGGTTCCAGGGAGTAAGCCGCCGTTCAATATTTGAGGTGGGTGCCTGGGCGTCGGCCACGGCGGACTTGCCATTCTCGGGAAACCGGATGCTCAGAAAGTAGCGGTGAGTGTGTCGGAGAGCGTCGCGCGGATCGGAATTGCAAGCGCAGATTGCAGTCCTGTATTCTCGACTGCCGGGTTAGCCGGCATTTCATTTACCACTTTGTGGAAGCTGAAGTATGCGTAGGTGCGGCCCAGTATTGCCATCCTGCCAATAGGCTTCAAGTTCAGAGAAAAGAGCGATAAGTTGCCCAACAACCTGATCCGGTGCGTATCGGTGACAGCAACGGAGCGGTAGGCAGACATGACTGTCAGGTTTGGAGAAATTTGTGGACCAGCTACGCAGCGGGAGCGGTCTACAGAAGTTCAACTTGCCCGCCCGACAGCGGACACCGGCACCAATTTGCTCGATGTCGATTGCGGATACGCGAATTCAACAAAACGGGAACCCGGAGTCCCCAGTAGCGTGTGCTCACGGGTATCAGCTTTTGACCAGCAGAAAGGTCCACACATTTAAGTTTCCATAAAGCTAGCGTTAAAAAATGCGCCAAACAGGAACAAAGGGAACAATCCTACGTAAGTTGGCTAAGGGTTTCTACCAATAGCATTTTTTTATCGTTAAATTAACGTATACGCTAATGCATTCAATCGCAAAATCAATACAGTCAGATTTAGATCGCTCGCTTGAAAGCGTCCGAACCTTAGGTCACGGCTTGGCTCGTCCCGAATGTGTACTAGCCACAGCAACTGGCGATTTCTACTCAGCCGATTGGCGCGGTGGGGTAGCCCACTTGCATCCAGACGGTGCGCAATCACTCTACGCTGGCATTGCTCCCGATGGCATCACCCTCAAACCCAACGGAATCGCCTTGCTGCGCAACGGCGACTTCTTAGTCACCCACCTTGGCGATGAAGAAGGTGGCGTGTACAGGCTTCAGCGCTCTGGGCAAGTGAGCCCATGGCTGATGTCGGTTGACGGGCTTGCTTTGCCACCGACAAACTTTGTTGTCGAGGATGGCCAAGGGCGGTTCTGGATTACGGTCAGTACGCGTTTGTTGCCTCGCTCGCTGGGTTATCGGAGCACGTGCAATGATGGATTTATCGTCATGGTCGACAAGCATGGTGCTCGGATCGTTGCCGACGGTCTGGGTTACACCAACGAAGTCGCGCTGCACCCCAATGGTCGTTGGTTGTATGTCAATGAGACATTTGCAAGACGCCTGTCACGTTTTGCGCTGCACCCGGACGGAATGCTTGGTCCCAAAGAGGTCGTGGTCGAATTTGGTGCGGGAACATTTCCGGATGGATTGGCATTCGATGAAGAAGGTGGTGTCTGGATTGTCAGCATCATCAGCAATCGCTTGATTCACGTTGCCCCCGACGGCAAACCTGCGGTATGGATGGAAGACTCTGATGCAGAGCATTTAGTCTGGGTGGAGGCCGCTTACAAAGCTGCGGCATTGGCGCGACCACATCTCGATGGCATCAAAAGTCGCTTATTGCGCAACATTTCAAGCATTGCGTTTTGTGGACCAGGACGGCGCAACGCTGTGCTTGGATGCCTACTCGCGGATCATCTGTTTACGCTTCCCATGCCTATCGCGGGCGTTGCCCCAACCCACTGGAACTATCCACTCGCATGAGTAATCCGCCAATCAAAAAAAAGAACTCAATGGTCGACGCGGCCTACGTACAAATACGGCGGCGAATCCTTGACGTCGTTTGGTCTCCAGGCTACCAAGTGCTGGAGCAGGATGTCGCCATTGAGTTGAATATGAGCCGCACCCCGGTGCGCGAGGCGATGATACGGCTGCAACGAGAAGGTTTGCTCGAGGTCATTCCACGCCACGGCATGCGCGTGTTACCCGTCTCTCCGAGTGACATGCGGGAGCTTTATCAGGTACTTACCGCCCTTGAATGCATGGCCGCTGAACTACTGGCATCACGCAAACCCAGCGACACGGATTTAATGCCGTTGATCGCCGCAACAACCGCCATGGATGAGGCGCTCAAGGTAGACGATCTTGACGCCTGGGCGATGGCCGACGAACGTTTTCACGCCATGTTGGTGGATCTTTCAGGAAACCGGCAACTCAAGGAAACGGTTCTGAATTATTGGGACAGAGCACACCGTGCCCGCATGTTCACGCTCAGGCTGCGACCCAAACCGGTGAACTCCACAAAGGAGCACATGCGCATGGTCGAATGTTTTCTGGCGGGCGATGTAAAGGGCGCAGCAGAAATAACCCGATCCCATCGGGAGCGTGCAAATCGCGAATTGGTGGCGATATTTGAGCGTTACAAGTTGGCGCAAATGTAAAAAAAGTGGAATGAAATGACGCAAAAATATTATTCGATCGCAGTACTCCCAGGGGATGGAATCGGCCCGGAGGTGATGTCAGCGGCAACTGAGGTCTTGAACGGCTTGCAAAGCCGCATTGGCCGGCGGTTTGAATTCAACGTGTATCCAGCGGGTGCCCAGCACTACCTTGACAGTGGCGATGCTCTACCCGAGGCTACGCTCGATGCATGCAAGGCTGCAGATGCCATTCTCTTTGGCTCGATGGGCCTGCCACACGTACGTGCCAAAGACGGTACCGAGATCATTCCGCAACTCGACATCCGGTTCGCGCTGGATTTGTATGCAGGCGTGCGCCCCATCCGAAGTTTTGCTGGACTCAAAGGCCCACTGGCTGATCCTCGCGCTGCGCAGATTGATTTGGTGCTGGTGCGCGAAAACACTGAGGGCCTGTTTTTTGCCAGAAACCGAGGCCACATGGAGGGTCATGGTGATGCAGAAGCGGCGATTGATCCCATGAAAATCACACGTGGCGGCACCGCCAGGATTTGTGACTTCGCGCTAAATCTTGCCCGTCAGCGAAAAGCCAGAGGAAAACCTGGTCACGTCACCAGCGTTGATAAGGCCAACGTCTTTCTTTCGATGGCCTTTTGGCGCAAAGTGTTTGAGGAGCGAGCCAGCGCATTTCCCGACTTGAGCAAAGACAGTGCGTATGTGGACGCAGTGGCATTGAATTTGGTAATGAGGCCCTGGACTTTTGACGTCCTGGTCACCGAAAACATGTTTGGCGACATTCTCTCTGACCTCATTGCGGCCTTTGCCGGCGGAATGGGAATGGCACCTTCGGCAGACATTGGTGACAAGTACGCGCTATTTCAACCCGCTCATGGCACGGCACCAGACATCGCAGGCAAGGGCATCGCAAATCCCAGCGCCATGATTCTGTCGGCTGTGATGATGCTTGACTGGCTTGCCGAAAAGCACAGTGATACTGCGTTGGCCGATGGCGCCCGCGCCATCGAAACTTCGATGGAACGTGTGTTCGCTCAGGGCGTGGTTCGTCCTCACGAGTTTGGCGGCAACTCCGGGACGGCTGAGATCATGCGTGCAGTTGCGGAGGGCCTCTGAAATGAATATGCACATAAAGAACGAGCGCGTTGTCATGATCGGGGCGGGATATTGGGCACAGTTTCAGGTCGAGGGCTGGCGAGATGCAGGCAGCCCATTGGTGGCCATTGCGAACCGGAATCCGGCACACGCCGAAGCTCTTGCACAACGTTATGGTGTGCCCAAGTGCTACGCTGATGTCGCAACGATGCTGGATGTTGAACAACCGACGTTGGTAGATATTGTGCTTCCACCTGTGGCTCAGGAATCAGCAGTCCGCGCCGCCATTGAGCGTGGTCTTCCGGTAATCTGTCAAAAGCCGTTTGGCATTGACTTAAAGCAGGCAGAAGCCTTGACAGCCCTGGCAGAGGATGCTGGTGTGCCACTTGTTATCCACGAAAACTTCCGTTTTGCGCCGTGGTTTCGCGAATTGCGCCGACTTATAGACGATGGGTTCTTCGGTCGTGTCCACGGTGTGTCTTTTCGGCTGCGTCCGGGCGATGGCCAGGGACCCGATGCCTATCTGGACAGGCAGCCCTATTTTCAGACCATGCCCGAGTTTTTGGTTCGTGAAACTGCAGTGCATTTCATTGACACCTTTCGCTTTCTGATGGGTGAAGTGCTAGCGGTCACAGCAAGGCTGCGCCGACTTAACCCTGTGATTCTGGGCGAGGATGCCGGGCTTTTGATCTTCGAGTTTTCAGATGAAAGCGTCGGCCTGTTCGACGGCAACCGCCTGAACGAACATCCGGCGAAGAATTTGCGCCGCACGATGGGCGAAATGTGGCTCGAAGGCGAGCGCGGTGTGATGCGTCTGGACGGTGATGCCCGCCTGTGGTGGTTGCCTCATCAAGGCGTCGAAGTCGAGCACCGGTATGACGACGGCGCCGGACGGGGTGCCTTTGGTGGCGCCAGCACCGCGTTGCAGGCACATGTGTTGTCGCACTTGAATCAAGACACGCCACTGCAGAACAGTGCGCGTAGTTACCTGAGAAATCTGTATGTGCAAGCGGCCATCTACCACTCGCATGCCAGTGGCCGTCGTGTACCGATGGCCGGTTTCAATCCCCACCAAACTCAATGAAGGAGACTCGTATGAAGAAGCTATTTTCGATCACCGCTTTGGCCGCTGCTTTTACCTTGACGTTGCCGGTAAGCGCACAGACCATGCTCAAGTTCAGTCACACCGACCAGCAACAGGGCGCGCGCCAAGCGGGTGCGCAGCTTTTTGCGAAGAAGGTCGAGGAGTACACCCAGGGGCGTTACAAGGTGCAGGTGTTCTGTTGCAGCCAGTTGGGAAACGATCCCAAGAACATTGAACAGTTGGCGCTCGGTGGTATTGACTTCACGGTGTCCGCGACCGGTTCTTACGCCGGTCAGTTGCCCGCGCTAAACCTGACCATGATGCCTTTCATCATCGACAGTTACGCACAGGGCTGGAAGTTTTACGACGAATCCAAATGGCTGAAGGCACAGTTTGACAAGGCCCCCGCCAAGGGCTTTCGCTTTCTCGCTACCTGGGAAGCCGGCTTTCGCAATATGACGACCCGTGACCCGTTGAACGGACCCGAGGACGCCAAAGGCAAGAAGTTGCGCACTTTCCCCAACGAGATGATGCGCTGGCAGTTGGAAGCCATGGGCTTTGGCATTCAGATCATGCCGCTGCCGGAAGTTTATCTTGCGATCCAGCAAGGCGCTGTATCGGGTCAGGAGAACCCGATCGACACCATAGCTTCCAACAAGTTTTATGAAGTGGCGCCACACGTCACGCTGACCAACCACGTGTACAGCCCTATTCCGATGGCAATTTCCGAAAAGACTTGGCAAAAACTCTCCCCCACGGATCAGCAGGCGGTAATGCGTGCCGCACAGGAGGTTGCGCCGTTTCAACGCAACATGATCAAGGGCAACGACGAAAAGTTGCTGGCGGACATGGCTGCCAAGGGAGCCAAGATCAACCGTACGCCCAATACCGCAGCCTTCCGCAAGGCGGTGGAGCCGGTGTATGCCAAGGCACGTGAGAAGTACGGTGCTGATGTCGATGCCGTGCTGGCTGAGACCGCAGCCGTTCGCCAGGCCGTCAGGTAAAGCCAAACAGAGTTGATCGTCATGCGTGCAACAACACATCCAATCCCGCCGCTGATTCGGTGGCTAGGCAAACTGATCGACTGGTCGGTCATTGGCTTGGGCGGCACCCTGGCCGTGATGATTTTCATCAATGTGGTGATGCATGCTGCGGGCAAAGACCTGGCCTGGTTGACCGAACTGGGTGAGTTTTTGATGGTGTGGGTCACCTTTCTGGGGGGCGCGGCCGCAGCCCAGCGGGGGGCTCACATGTCGATCAACGAGTTTTTGGACAAGCTCGGGCCCGCTGGGCGCAAATGGGCTGACGCAGCGGTACAAACATTCACCTTGTTTGTTGTGGGTGTTGTGCTGTTCTTTGGGGTGCGCATTGTGCAAGGTAGCTGGGGCACTGTGCTCACTACATTGGAGTGGCCCATGGCATGGCAGTACATGCCCTTGCCACTGGGCATGGGACTGGTGAGTGTTTTCGTTGCTTGGGACTTGGTTCAAATTCTGCGCGATGTGCCCCGTGAACAACGTTACCCCGCTGACTGAGCACAGGAATTCAAGATGCTTTCATTGGTTATTTTTGGTTCTTTTTTTGCCCTGGCACTGATGGGGGTGCCGCTGATGGTGGCGCTGTTGGCCACCACGGCGGGTATCGTCACCCTGTATGGCATGCAATATCCGCTGGAGAGCGTTTTTCTCTCATTCATTGGTGGGGTCGAACCCTTCATACTGATTGCTGTACCGCTTTTTGTGTTTACAGGCGAACTGCTGGCGCAAGGCGGTGTTGGCAAGCGCATCGTTGAGTTTGCCAACGTGTTGTTTGGATGGCTTCCCGGTGGATTGGGTGTGGTTACCGTCATCTCTTGCCTGCTGTTTGGTGGCGTGTCGGGATCGGCCATTGCGGACACGGCAGCCATTGGCTCGCTGGTGATACCGGCCATGTTGGCGCGCGGATACGCCCGCGGTTTTGCAGCGGCGCTCGTCGCGGTTGCCGGAACCCTGGCGCTGTTGATGCCGCTTTCGATTCCCTTTCTTGTGTACGCGTTCGTGTCGGGTGTGTCAATGCGCACCCTGTCGATGGCAGGCTTGGTTCCTGCTTTGTTGTCAGGCGCGGCGCTGATTGGTGTCTGTATGTGGCACGGCAAAAAGACCGGCGTGGACCCCGGTGGCAAACCCGCCTCATGGGGTGCAATCGCCAAAGCCGGTTACAGCGCCGGCCCCGCACTGCTGATGCCGGTGTTCATTGTGGGCGGAATATGGTCGGGTTACTTCACGCCAACAGAAGCAGCAGCCGTCGCCGTGGCCTATGGTCTTGTGATATCCATCTTTTTTTACAAGGATATGTCGTTCAAGGACATCCCGCATCTGTTGCTCAAGGCGTTCATGACCAGCGCTACCGTGATGCTGGTGATTGGTGCAACCGGTGCACTAGCCTGGCTCATCACGGCAGAAGGCGTTGCGCAGCAGCTGGCGGACTGGGTCGGTTCGGTGGCCCACGTCAAATGGGTGTTTTTGATCATGCTGAATGTGGCATTGGTGCTCTTGGGTATCTTCATTGAGCCGCTGCCAGCCCTGCTGATGGCTGCGCCCCTGTTTCTGCCATTGGCCATGGCCTTTCAGATGGACTTGGTGCATATGGGCGTCATCATGACGGCCAACCTGGCCATTGCGTTGTACACGCCGCCCGTGGGTGGCACACTGTTTGTGGCAGCCAAACTGGCCAATGCCACGATTGGTGAAATCACGCGGCACCTGTGGGTCATGATGGCGGCCACGTTCAGCGTTGTCATGTTGATCACCTATGTGCCGACTCTGACCAGCTGGTTGCCACGCTTGATAGCATCGATGAGGTAGCGCCATGTTCGTGGTTACGGTTTTGTTCACCATTCATGCGGCGCATTGGGATTCCTTTATAAAGGCCATCCACCTCAATGCACAGACCTCACTTGCGATTGAGGCGGGCTGCCGTCAGTTTGATGTCTGTGTCGGGGAGCCGGAGCAATGCCGTGTATTTTTGTACGAGGTGTACGACAGCCAGGCTGACTTCGCGGCGCACCTGGCAGCACCGCATTTTTTGCAGTTCAACACCCAAACCATGCCCTGGGTGATGGACAAGCAGGTTTACACCTTCACTCGTATGACACCAACCTAGCGTCTTCAAAACATCGACTCACGGGCAGCGACAACAACAAAGGGAATGCATCGCCCATCCAGTCGAGCTGTATTGCTGAGGACTTCACTGGGGTCACCTAACCTGCAACAGCCTGTTACGCGCTGGCGTTTCAATAGTTGGGGCGTCGGAAACTGGCACGTTGAAATCTGCCGCGAAAAGAATTCTGACAAGCAATGAATTGGGCAACCCGCTAGCTGCCTTTCGTGGTCGACAGCAAGGGGTCTTCTGGAGCCTGTCAACCTTCTCGGATGCTGACCGTCAAAATTGAACGGCTGCAATGGTGAAAATCGTAAACCCGCATCGCAGCGGGAGCGGTCGCCCAATTTGAGTCAGGAGTTTCCGTCGAGTTATCCAGACCGGGCATTCCC
Organism: Rhodoferax sp.; assembly: GCF_011391645.1. Lineage (GTDB taxonomy): Bacteria > Pseudomonadota > Gammaproteobacteria > Burkholderiales > Burkholderiaceae_C > Rhodoferax. The sequence goes on from NZ_JAABQC010000006.1 coordinate 46,478, forward strand.
AATGCTGATCCAGATTTGGCGTTTTCGGGTCCACGAAACCTGAAAGCTGTCGTCCACTTGAGAAAGCCGATATTTTTGATCGAAGGGTCGTTATCAGCGTCAAGAGTCGTGGGGTTTTGATCCTGAATGGTTCGTGAAAGCTGACAAAAAAAACACTAAGAATTGTTCCCTGGCAGGCTGGTCTCGACTCAATTTTGATGGTCGGTTTGAGAGAGTTGCAAGGACCGTTGTCAGATTCGACGTGTCATCCAGCCTGCGCGCTAAGGTTGCCAGTTGTCGTTTAAGTAACCCTCATACAGCCAGCACATAGCCAACACCTTGAACGGTGAGAATGATGCGCGGGTCGTTAGGCACCAATTCAATTTTTCGACGCAACCGACCAATCAGCACATCAATCGTGCGGTCGCTGGGCGCACGATCCCGGCCACTAACGTGGTCAATAAGGCTGTCCCTGCTCAACACACGACCGGGATTCTTGCTTAAGGTAACGAGCAGTTCAAATTCAAATCGGGTTAGTCGCACATCCTCTCCGTTTGGCGAGGTCAGCGTCCGAGACGGGATGCTGAGCGACCAGCCGGCAAAACGCTTGACCGGCTCGTCCTTGACAACCAGACGTGCCGACATGGTGCGACGCAGCAGATTCTTGGTGCGGGCAAACAATTCACGAATGTTGAAGGGCTTGACCACATAGTCATCAGCCCCCAACTCAAGAGCAACAATCCGGTCAATATCTTCGGCCTTGCCTGTCACCATGATTACCCCCACCTCAGACTGGCGGCGGATCTCTTTTAACAGTGAAAACCCATCCTCATCGGGCAGATTGATGTCAAGCAGGATCAGGTCCACATCACCTTTTGCAAAAATGTCACGCATGGATTGACCGTCAGGCGCAGTACTGACCCGGTAACCTTCCTTGCTGATATACGCCGCCAAGGTGGTACTTGCGACCAGATCATCCTCAACAATCAGTATGTGGTTATTTGCAAGCATGAATGGGCATTATTTCGGTGGTGATTTTGCTCATCATAGCCTTTGTTTACGGTCTGTTCACATGTTTGGAAGTGGCGTTCATGCTACGCGCTCACGGCGTTCACATCACATCCCTAAGCTATCCATTCAGTGGCGAAGTGCTCGTCACCCAATGCTGAATGAAGGAG
>NZ_JAABQC010000070.1 GCF_011391645.1 Rhodoferax sp.
AGTTGATCGTATTGCGCGACCGGCAGTTGATTGAGAAGATGTGGAAAGAAGCATGGAAGGTATGGTTTCCGGATGGCAAGTCCGACCCGAACATCGCCTTGCTGAAATTTACCGCGCACGAAGGTGAATACTGGGACAACGCCGGCCTGCAGGGTCTTAAATATGTTTACGATGTCGCCAAGGCGTACGTGGCCGGAGATACGCCGAAAACAGACGACGCACAGCACGCAAAAGTCCGCTTGTAATTGAATTCGATGAACACCTACAACTGGTATTCGCAACTGATCAAACCGACTTGGGCGCCTCCAGGCTGGCTCTTCGGACCCGTGTGGACGGTGCTCTACGCAATCATTGCCGTGACCTATGGCACGGTGTTCTATAAAGCCTTCACAGGCAAAATCTCGTTGATGGTGGCGCTGCCCTTTGCGCTGAATCTTGTGTTCAATCTGGCCTTTACGCCCATCCAGTTCGGTCTCCAGAATAATCTGCTTGCGGCCCTGGATATTGTGCTGGTGGTGGCCACGCTCATCTGGGCGCTTGTGGCCGTCTGGCAGGCAGCGCCTGACTTGCGCTGGGTGGTCTATGCCAACATTCCATACCTTTTGTGGGGCATGTTCGCAACGGCATTGCAACTGTCGATCACGTACCTGAACGCCTAAAACTTCGCCGCTAATTTTCATGCTCATCAAGCTCTACGCCATCGCGTTTCCCGTCTTCCTTGCCATGGACATGATCTGGCTTGGGTTGGTGGCCAAGAATTTCTACCAAAACCAAATTGGTTTCATGATGAAGAGTGAAATCAATTGGGCAGCCGCGTTTCTTTTCTACTTGTTGTTTGTTTTTGGGCTCGTGCTTTTCGTCATTGGGCCAGCAATGGAGAAGAACTCATGGGTTCACGCTCTATTGTTTGGTGCGCTCTTCGGACTCGTCACTTATGCCACCTACGACCTCAGCAACCTTGCGACGCTCAAAGATTGGTCTCTTTTGGTCACGATTGTCGATTTGGCGTGGGGCGCTACGCTTTCCGCTTCGGTCTCAACCGCAACCTATTTCATCGCGCGTAAAGTCGGCCTTTGAATAGAGCAACTTTCGCTTTAGCAACTGCGATTTCGTCTTGAACCCGATAGCCGATCCCACAACACATAACGATGACCAAAAAATCATTGTTGGGTGAAAAATGACTGCACCGTTTTATGCACAGGCTCCAACTATTGCAGGTTTCACTTGACCTGGCTGCGTGCGTACAGTGGCATCACTTTGGGTAAATTGGCCTGAATGTCGGCAATCCGGGTGTCGCCCGAGGGGTGGGTTGACAGCCATTGCGGTGGCGCCCCTTTGCTGGCCGCCGCCATTTTTTGCCACAGCGTGACACCGGCGCGTGGGTCAAAACCAGCACGCGCGGCCAGTTCCATGCCCACCAGGTCGGCGTCGGATTCGTCGCTGCGGCTGAATTGCAAGGTGAGCAACTGCGCGCCATAACTGGTCACGGTCTGGCCCAGTTGACCCAGGCCCAGCACATTGCTGAGCAGATTGGCACCGATGCCGGTGGCCGCATTTTTGCCCATGCGCGCCCTGGCGTGTTCGCGCAGCGCATGGGCGATCTCATGACCCATGACGGTGGCAACTTCGTCATCGGTCAATTTCAGCTTGTCCAGAATGCCGCTGTAAAACGCGATCTTGCCGCCCGGCATGCAAAACGCATTGATTTGCTGGCTGCCGATCAAATTGACCTCCCAGCGCCAGTTTTTGGCGCGCGGGTTCCAGCCCATCGCATGGGGAATGATGCGTTGCGCAATGGCACGCAAGCGCCTGACCTGGGGATGATTCTTGCCGCCCAGCGCTTTTTGGGCAGCGGCCTGTTGCAGCATCTCGGCATATTGCTGCGCCGCAGACTGCTCAATGGTGTCGGCCGGTACCAGCCTGCTGAACACCGAGTTGCCGCCCACCTCCACCCCCTCGCGGGCGCCGTCTTGCGCCAAGGCCAGGCCGGGCGACAGCAGCAACAAGGTCAGGCCCTGAAGCAGCGGCCGGCGTTGGCAGCACAGGCAAGTGTGGTGGCTGGTCATGTCAACCGGAATCGGCTACTTGATGCAGACCGAGCGCACCATTTTGAGGTCAGTGAGCCCCATCATGACTTTTTCCATGCCGTCCATCTTCAGGGTTCGCATGCCGCCTTCCACCGCGGCGGCAAAAATCTCTGCCACCCGGGCACGCTCCTGAATCAGTTGCTTGATGCCATCGTCGGCAATCAACAATTCGTGCAGGCCAACCCGGCCTTTGTAGCCCGTCTGGTTACATTTGTCACACCCGACATGGCGGTAAAACCTGAGCGGCCCGCCGTCACCGAATTGGGCTTGCCAACGCGCAATGAGTTGCGCCAGTTCAACGTCGTAATGGTCTTTCCAGAGGACGGAATGCCTTAATTCGTCAGCGTATTCGACGGCAAACAGGTGCAATTCGTCAGCATCAGGCACGTAGGCTTCTTTGCAGACACACAGTTTTTTGGCCAGACGTTGCGCCAGAATCCCCAGCAAGGCATCGGCAAAATTGAATGGATCCATGCCCATGTCCAGCAGCCGGACGATGGACTCTGGCGCTGAATTGGTGTGCAGGGTGGAAAAAACCAGGTGGCCGGTGAGCGAGGCTTCCACGCCCATGGCCACGGTTTCGTGGTCGCGCGACTCACCCACCATGATGATGTCGGGGTCGGCGCGCAAAAATGAACGCATGACCATGGCAAAGTCGATGCCTGCCTTCCTGTTGATCTGCACCTGGCGCAAGCCTTTTTGGGTGATTTCAACCGGGTCTTCCACGGTCCATATCTTGGTGTCTGGTTTGTTGAGGGTTTTCAGGATCGAGTGCAAGGTGGTGGTTTTGCCCGAGCCGGTGGGGCCGCACACATAAAACAGGCCATAGGGCTTTTCAATGGTTCTGACCACACGCTCCATGTTGTGCGCCGTCAGCCCCAATTTATCCAGCGGAATCGGTTCGCCAGAGGCCAGAATCCGCATCACCACGTCTTCAACGCCGCCGGCCGATGGGATGGTGGCAACACGCAGCTCAATATCGATCGGGCCGTATTTTTTGAACTTGATCTTGCCGTCTTGCGGTTTGCGACGCTCTGAAATATCGAGGTCGCACATGATTTTCAGCCGTGTCACCATGGCCTGGCGAAAATGGGCGGGCACTTCAATATAGGGTTGCAGCGAGCCGTCAATGCGAAAACGGATGCCGGTCTTGAGTTTGCCGGGCATGGGCTCGATGTGAATGTCAGACACTCCCTGGTGGTAGGCATCCAGAATGACCTTGTTGACAAACTTGACGAGTTCATTGTCCGCGGCGGCAGACTCAAGCGAATCTTCAGTGCTGCCATCGTCTATGGGCGAGCTGTCCATGTCGGCGAGCATGTCGCTGATGCTGCCGCTTTCAGCCTCCACGCCAAAAATCTGGCTCAGGGTCTGCATGAACTCGAAGCGCGTTGTGACGCGGTAAGAAAACTTGGCTATGCGCGGAAAAACCTGGGACACAATGCGCGAACTGCGAACAGCCTCCGGGTCCAGGCACATGATGACCAAACCGTCCGGAGAGTCTTCAAGTGGAATCCAGCCCTGCTCTTCAGTGAATTCCCGATTGAGCGCGCCGTGCAGTGCTTCGGCGCGTATGCGTCCCTCGCTGAAGGCTTCGTAAGGAACGCTGAAAAATTTGGCCAGCGAGGGACCAATCTGGGCCGGGCGAACCTGGAAATCGGTCAGCAGGACATGCTCAACCGTCAGCCCTTGTTTGCGCGCCTGCTGCAGGCAGTGCTCCAACTCTGCCGCGCTCATGATGTCACTGGTGACCAGACCATCATATTTGGTGACCATGCGCCGCACGCCTTCTTCCTGCTTGCGAATGCGCTGCCGGATGGCCGCTGCCAGGGTTTTGCAAAGCTGGGTGATGCCCTCAACATCCAGGTCGCCAAATGGCTGGCCGGTTTTGTTGTTGATGATTTGCAACACACCATACAGCGTGCCGTCTGCCAGAATAGGCGCCGTCAGCATCTGCTTGGTGCGGTAACCTGAGCGTTTGTCCACCTCTTTGAAAAAACTCAGCGACGGGTGAAACCATTTCAGGGCGTCATCATCATAGGCATCCGACAAATTGACCAGTTTCTGGCTGAAGGCAACATAACCCGCAACACTATTTGGCGTGATGGGCAGTTTCAGGTCGCGGCTGCTATTGAGACCGGTCTTGATTTTGGAAACGATCGCATTGCGCTCCTCGTTGACCACATAGAGCGTCAGTCGATCAGCGTTGAACAGATGGCAAATTTCCTGGCTCGACCCCAACATGAGCTGCTCAATGTTGTCGGTCTCATGAATACGCGCAGTCACTTCCTGAAGCTGCTTGTAGAAATGCGCCTCCAAGGTCATGCCGCCTTGGTCTGCAGTGAAAGTCTGGTTGAGAGAGTTCATTTTTCCTGTTGACGGGACATCGAAACCCTCGTCCTGTCAGGCGCGATTTTGTGAACGACGCGGTGCCGGCTTGATCAGCATTGAGAAAACTGCAGGACGTTGCCGTCCAGGGTGATTTGGTCGCCTTCACTGAGGATGACGGGTTGCTGGCCAACCGGCGAGCCGTTGAGCAAGGGAGCGTCCACGCCGGCAACAAGGTGCACAAAGTAGTTTTGCTCATCACGTGTGATGGCCGCCACCGCAACGCCTGGCTTGCCAAACGTCGTGACCATTTTGACCAGGGGCAGTTCACGCCCAAGCGACGGACCCGCGACGACCTTGATGCGACCCACCAGCAGGGTGGCAGGCTGGTCCTGATTCGTCATTGGCATCAGGCTGGCTTGAACGGTCAGGCCTTCCTCTTGGGCATCCGCATCACTTGGTCCGGTGGCAAATTTGATCTTGAAATTCCCGATCTCAATGAGATCACCGTCCTGCAGGACTGCGTTCTTGACGGCGCGCCCGTTGACAAAGGTGCCATTGGTGCTGTCAAGGTCTTCAATCGTCACTTGCTCGTCTTGCTGAATCAGGCAGGCATGCCGACCACTGACCGCCATATTTGCAATGATCACATCGCTGTCGGGACGTCGACCCAGGATGGTTCGTTCCTTGTTGAGCTTGACTTCCTGGGTGAAATCATTGTCAAGATAGATGGTGATATGGGGCACAAACACCTCCTGTAAACATGTGTCTATAGATTAACTGACAAACAAAGCCGGCAATTTGCCAGGTTGGTCTGGCGCACTCTTGGCGTGGATCAATACAACCGCGATATTATCCCGTCCACCTTTGGCATTGGCCAGGTTAATTAACGCAGAGGTGAGCTTGACAATGTTGTTTTCCGCGAGCATCAGGCTGGCAATACTGGCATCATCCACCATATCGGTCAAGCCATCGGAACACATCAGGTAAAAATCACCCGGCACAACGGGATGGATCTTGACCTCAAACTGCAATTCCGGGTCAACGCCAAGAGCCCGCGTCAGTATATGTCGACTTGGGGTCATGGCGGTATCCTCCCGCATGATCAAACCGGCGTCCACCTGTTCTTGCAGCATCGAGTGGTCCTTGGTGATTCGCAGCAAAATGCCATCCCGAAGACGATAACAGCGAGAGTCTCCAACGTGCGTCAAAATCAGGCGATCACCATAAAAAATGCCCGCGACCAGGGTGGTTCCCATGTCCTTGTAATCCGGATTGTGTTTGGCCGCCTGCAGGATCGCCTGGTTGGCGTTGTCAACACAGCTTGCCAGGATGCGACAAATATCGTCCGCCGGGCTTGCTGCCGCACTGGTTGCCAGAAAACGGGTCAACTCCCCGGCGATCAAGTGGGTGGTCATACCGCTGGCGACTTCACCCGCGTTGTAACCGCCCATGCCATCCGCCAACACCGCCACGCCCCAGCGCTCGTCAAATATGACGGCATCTTCGTTGTTGCGACGAAGCAAGCCAGGATCGGTTCTGGCGCTGAAGGTGTAATCCATGGCAGGGTTTGAAATCGGGACGGGCCAAATCAAGCTTAAAACGACAAAGCCGGATTGTCCATCAGGAAATCCGGCTTCGTGCCTTTGACCTAGTCAAAAGCTGTGGTTCGCAGGCTAATGCCTTTACAGCATGGCTTTAAGCAACTTGGCCATTTCGGACGGGTTGCGCGTTACCTTGAAGCCGCACTCTTCCATCACAGCCAGTTTGGCTTCAGCGGTATCGGCACCGCCAGAAATCAGGGCGCCGGCGTGGCCCATGCGCTTGCCCGCTGGGGCTGTGACACCCGCGATAAAGCCAACGATGGGTTTTTTCATGTTGAGCTTGCACCAGCGCGCCGCTTCGGCCTCGTCCGGGCCGCCGATTTCGCCAATCATGATCACCGCATCGGTGTCAGGATCGTCGTTGAACGCCTGCATCACATCAATGTGCTTGAGGCCGTTGATCGGGTCGCCGCCAATACCGACGGCGCTGGACTGGCCCAGGCCGATTTCGGTCAGTTGTGCCACGGCTTCGTAGGTCAGCGTGCCAGAGCGGCTGACCACGCCAATACGACCCTTGCGGTGAATGTGGCCGGGCATGATGCCGATCTTGATCTCGTCAGGGGTGATCAGGCCGGGGCAATTGGGACCCAACAGCAGGGTCTTCTTGCCGCCCGCGGCTTCCTTGGCTTTCATGCGGTTGCGCACTTCGAGCATGTCACGGATCGGGATGCCCTCGGTGATGCAGATGGCCAGGTCCAGATCGGCTTCAACGGCTTCCCAGATGGCAGCGGCGGCACCCGAGGGAGGCACGTAAATCACGCTGACAGTGGCACCCGTTTCCGACGCCGCTTCCTTGACGGATGCGTAGATCGGGATATTAAAGATCGACTCGCCGGCCTTCTTGGGGTTCACACCGGCGACAAAACAGTTCTTGCCGTTGGCGTATTCCTGGCATTTTTCAGTGTGAAACTGACCGGTCTTGCCGGTGATGCCCTGGGTGATGACCTTGGTGTCTTTGTTGATGTAGATAGACATTTTTATTTCCTAATCGGTTGGGGACAGGGCTGGCTCACCGTGTGTAGCTGCGCACGGTCCCACAAATTATTTGGCGACTGCTTTAACGGACGCCTGGGCAGCCTCTGCCATGGTGTCCACGGAAATGATTGGCAGACCGCTTTCGGCCAGCATCTTCTTGCCCAGCTCTTCGTTGGTGCCCTTCATGCGAACGATCAGCGGCACATTCAGGTTGGTGGCCTTGCAGGCAGCGATGATGCCGGTGGCAATGGTGTCGCACTTCATGATGCCGCCGAAAATGTTGACCAGAATGGCCTCGACCTTGGGGTTTTTCAGCATGATCTTGAAGGCTTCGGTAACCTTCTCGGGAGTGGCGCCGCCGCCCACGTCCAAAAAGTTGGCCGGCTCGGCGCCGAACAGCTTGATGGTGTCCATGGTCGCCATGGCCAGACCAGCACCGTTCACCAGGCAGCCAATGTTGCCGTCCAGGCTGATATAGGCCAAGTCAAACTTGCTGGCTTCGACTTCGGCCGGGTCTTCTTCGTCGAGGTCGCGGAAAGCGACGATCTCGGGGTGGCGGAACAGCGCGTTGTCATCAAAGTTGAACTTGGCATCAATGGCCTTGATGTTGCCGTTGCCTTCGAGGATCATCGGGTTGATTTCAACCAGCGACGCGTCGGTGTCCATGTACACCTTGTAGATTTTTTGCAGCACGTCAACCGCCTGGGCAGTTGAACCGGCGGGCACGCCAATGGCGTTGGCCAGTTTGGTGGCCTGCGCTTCGGTCAGGCCGGTGGCGGGATCGACGATTTCGGTAATGATTTTCTCGGGCGTTTCGTGTGCCACGTCTTCAATCGACATGCCGCCCTCAGATGAGACGATCATCGCCACGCGCTGGCTGGCGCGGTCGGTCACGGCAGACACGTAGTACTCTTTCTTGATGTCGGCGCCGTCTTCAATCAGCAGGCGACGCACTTTTTGACCTTCGGGGCCAGTCTGGTGCGTGATGAGTTGCATGCCCAGGATCTCACCTGATATCTTTTTCACATCGTCGATGGAGCGGGCCAGCTTGACGCCACCGCCCTTGCCACGGCCCCCGGCATGAATCTGCGCCTTGACCACCCAGACTGGGCCGCCGAGTTTTTGTGCGGCTTCCACCGCCTCTTGAACGGTGAAAGCAGCAATGCCGCGAGGCACTGGCACACCAGCTTGGCGCAAGATTTCCTTGCCTTGGTACTCGTGAATTTTCATGAGCTCTCTCTCAGGAATGAATGGTTGGATAGCCGACTGGTGTCACCCGCTGGACAACACCAGGGGCACCGGGCGAAGCAATTGCGGACTGTATCATGCTGAATTAAGGCAATCTGTTGCCAGTCTTACAAGCGCAGCTATTTTCAGGAATTAACTTCACCATGCAAAAAATATTCATCGACGGCGAGGCGGGCACCACCGGTTTGCAAATTCGCGAACGCCTGCAGAACCTGGCCGGCATCGAACTCATCAGCATTGCGCCTGAGCGCCGCAAAGACGCCTCCGCCAAGCGCGACTTGATGGCGCAGGCTGATCTTGTGGTGCTCTGCTTGCACGACGATGCGGCGCTGGAGTCGGTCGCCATGATCGACGCACTGGAAAAAAGCAGCGGTCGGGCCGGCCCCAAAATTATCGACGCCTCAACCGCGCACCGCACTGCAGCCGGCTGGGTTTATGGCTTTGCCGAACTGGCACCAGGGCAACGCGAGGCAATTCAGGCCGCACGCCGCGTGGCCAACCCGGGCTGTTATGCCACCGGCGCCATTGCACTCGTGCGTCCGTTGGTCGACGCCGGACTGATCCCGGCCGATTTCCCGCTGTGTTTACCCTCGGTCAGCGGCTACTCGGGCGGGGGCCGCCCCATGATCGAGGCCTATGAGCAGGGCTCGGCGCCGGCCTTTGAGTTGTACGGCCTGGGTTTGAAGCACAAGCACATCCCTGAAATCATGGCTTTTACCGGCCTGACGCGCCGCCCCCTGTTTGTGCCGTCGGTCGGCAACTTCCGCCAGGGCATGCTGGTGCAGGTTCCGCTGCATCTGGACCTGCTGCCGGGCCAGCCCAGCGCTGACGACCTGCAGCAGGCGCTGGCCCAGCACTATGCCAACAGCGAATGGGTCAAGGTGTTGCCTGCCACCCCCGACTACAAACTCGATGCGGTGGCGCTGGCCGACACCAACCAAATGGAACTGCGGGTATTTGCCAACCGTGACGCGGGTGACGGCTTTCGCCATGCGGTGCTGGTGGCGCGGCTTGACAACCTGGGCAAGGGCGCCAGTGGCGCGGCGGTGCAAAACCTGCAATTGATGTTGGGGTTGTAGCCATCAGGGTGATGGCTTGGGGGCCAGCGCTTAATCGTCGTCGCCGCCCGACACCACACGGTGGATGGTGTCACCGCCAAAGCCACGGCTGGCCAGAAACCGCATTTGCCGGGCCCGCTCGGCAGAGTCTTCGGGCGGATGGCCAAACTTTTTCTGCCAAACCGCCCTGGCACGGGCCAGTTCGGTGCTGCGCAACCCGGCCACTGCCTCTGACACCGCTTGCGGATCAAGGCCCTTGGCTTGCAACTCCTGCTTGATGCGTGAAGCACCGAGTTTGGCGGCGCGCCGGTTGACCACCGACTCGACCACCCGCTGCTCGCTGATGAAGCCCTTGGCCTGCAGCTCATCAAGCGCCAGCGCCAGACTGCCCGGCTCTTCTTCAAATTGCTGCAGCTTGCGCTCCAGTTCGGCGCGCGAATGTTCGCGCCCGCTGAGCAGCCGCAAGGCGCGACCTTTCAGGGAGGGTTGATCAAACGCCACAGCTTGTCATGCCGGTCAGACCGCCTTCTTGCCTGCCGCCTTGGCCTCTGCCGCGGGTGCCTCAACACCGGCCAGCAGCGGAATACCCAGCGAGGCGCGCACCTTGTTTTCAATCTCTTGTGACAGGCTCGGGTTTTCCTTCAAAAATTCCCGCGCGTTGTCACGGCCTTGACCAACTTTTTCGCCGTTGTAGGCGTACCAGGCACCCGATTTGTCAAGAATGTTGGCGGTCACAGCCATGTCGATGATTTCACCCTCGCGGCTGATACCCTGACCGAACATGATGTCGAACTCGGCGGTCTTGAACGGTGGTGCCACCTTGTTTTTGACCACCTTGACCTTGGTCTCGTTGCCAATGGCTTCGTCGCCCTTCTTGATGGTGCCGGTGCGGCGAATGTCGAGTCGCACCGAGGCATAAAACTTCAGCGCATTGCCGCCGGTGGTGGTTTCGGGCGAACCGAACATGACTCCGATCTTCATGCGGATCTGGTTGATGAAGATCACCATGCAGTTGGTTTTCTTGATGTGGGCGGTGAGCTTGCGCAGCGCCTGACTCATCAGGCGGGCTTGCAGGCCGGGCAGGCTGTCGCCCATTTCACCCTCCAACTCGGCCTTTGGGGTCAGGGCCGCCACCGAGTCCACCACGATCAGGTCAACGGCGCCCGAGCGCACCAGGCTGTCCACAATTTCAAGCGCCTGCTCACCGGTATCAGGCTGGCTGATCAGCAGGTCCTGCAGATTGACACCCAGGTTCTGGGCGTACTGGATGTCAAGCGCGTGCTCGGCATCGACAAAAGCGCACTGGCCACCCACTTTTTGCATTTCGGCAATCACCTGCAAGGTGAGGGTGGTCTTGCCGGAAGACTCCGGGCCGTAAATCTCAACCACCCGGCCGCGCGGCAAACCGCCGACACCCAACGCCACATCCAGACCCAGTGAGCCGGTGGAAACCACCTGGATGTCTTCAATGACCTCACCCTCGCCCAGGCGCATGATGGTGCCCTTGCCAAACTGCTTTTCAATCTGGGCCAACGCCACTTGAAGGGCTTTGGCCTTTTCGGGATTGATGGGGGTGGGTGCTCTGACGGGTGCGTCCATGGGTTTCTCCTGGGGGTTAAAGCGGATTGAATACAACTTATCTCTTTTTTCATCCTCTGTTTTTAACAACAGGCTGGATGCTTGAACAGTAGTTTATGTTGATTGCTTAACTCAGTAAACCTATTTTTAGTCAATTTGGTTTACTATTTAGAGATGACTGACAAAGCTCCCGGCAACCCCTGGCGCCAGACCCACATGGGCTATTGGCTGGCCCAGGCATCGCTGCGTTTTGACGCCCGGGTGCTGGCGCTGATGGCCGCCAACGACGGCATGCCGCTGGCACTGGCCCATCTGGCGGCACGCGGCCACCTGACCGCCGCCCACGTGCACATTACCCGGCATCTGGCACTGGAGGGCTCACGCCTGACCGAACTGGCGGCGCGCGCCGGTGTCAGCAAGCAGGCCATGGGCAAGCTGGTGGACCAGTGCGAGGCCTGGGACCTGGTACGGCGCCAAAACGACCCGCGTGACGCGCGCGCCTGCCTTGTGGTGTTCACCCCGGCCGGCCTGAGCTGGTTGCAGGCGTTCAAAGAGGCGGTCGCGCAGGCGCAGACCGAACTGCAGGAAGCGGTGGGCTACGAGGTGGCAACCGTGATGGCACTCGGACTGGAAGCCTATGCCGCCTAGAATGCTCCAAAACGATACCATGCAGCGCGAGACTTTCATCAGACTGACCCAAACGAGGAGACATTCATGCGCATTTTGATAGCCGAAGACGACCAGGTTCTGGCAGATGGCCTGTTGCGCACCTTGCGCAGTTCAGGAGCCGCCGTCGATCACGTGGCCAGTGGCACCGAGGCCGATGCCGCCTTGATGACCAACACCGAGTTCGACCTGCTGATTCTTGATCTTGGGCTGCCCAGGATGCACGGCCTGGAGGTGCTCAAGCGCCTGCGGGCGCGCGGCTCAACCTTGCCGGTGATGATCCTGACGGCCGCCGACAGCGTCGAAGAGCGCGTCAAGGGGCTGGACTATGGCGCCGACGACTACATGGCCAAGCCCTTCAGCCTGCAGGAGCTCGAAGCCCGGGTGCGCGCCCTGAGCCGGCGCGGCATGGGCGCGGCCAGCAGCACCATCAAACACGGCCCGCTGATTTACGACCAGGGCGGCCGCGTGGCCAGCATCGACGGCGTCATGGTGGAGCTCTCGGCGCGCGAGTTGGGCCTGCTGGAGGTGTTGCTGCAGCGCGCCGGCCGGCTGGTCAGCAAGGACCAGCTGGTGGAACGGCTGTGTGAGTGGGGCGAAGAGGTGAGCAACAACGCCATCGAGGTCTACATTCACCGCCTGCGCAAAAAAATCGAAAAAGGCCCGATCCGCATCGCCACCGTTCGTGGCTTGGGCTATTGCCTGGAAAAAATCCCCGGCTAGAGATATGGCCCCCACGCTTGTCGCTGCGCGTACTGCGCTGCCCCCCGGGGGGGCTGACCTTCCTTGGGGCGGCCCGGCGCTGCGGTCGCTGTGGTGAATCAAACTCCGCGCGAGCAACGCTCGCTGTTTGGTGAAATCCTGGACTGGATGCTCACGCCACTGCTGTTGCTGTGGCCGCTGAGCCTGGTCATGACCTGGCTGGTGGCGCAGAACATTGCCGGCAAGCCTTTTGACCGCGCCCTCGAATACAACGTCCGCGCCATGGCGCAACTCATCACCATCCAGCAGGGCAAGGCCCGGTTTTCCTTGCCCCGACCGGCGCGTGAATTGCTGCGCGCCGATGATTCCGACACGGTGTATTACCAGGTGCTGGGCCCGCGCGGCGAATTGCTGGGCGGCGAAAGCGACCTGCCGGCACCCACGACGCTTGAGCCGGTGGTGCTTGATGAAGTTCGGCTGCGCGATGACGTGGTCAAGGGTTTTGATGTCAAGGTGGCTTACTTATGGGTCAATTTGTCGGTTCCGGGTGCCCGACCCGCGCTGATTCAAGTCGCCGAGACCATGGAAAAGCGCTCAGTGCTGGCCACCGAGATTGTCAAGGGCGTGATGCTGCCGCAGTTTGTCATTCTGCCGCTGGCCGTGCTGCTGGTGTGGCTGGCGCTGGTGCAGGCGATCAAGCCCCTGCACCAGCTTGAAGAGCGCATCCGCGCCCGCAAGCCCGACGACCTGAGCCCGATCGATGCCCAGGCTGTGCCGGTGGAGGTGACGCCCCTGGTCGATGCGGTGAATGACCTGCTGCTGCGCTTGACGGACTCCATTGCCACCCAGAAGCGCTTTCTTGCCGATGCCGCGCACCAGCTCAAAACTCCGCTGGCCGGGCTGCGCATGCAGGCCGAAATCGCCCAGCGCGAAGGCGCCAGCGCCGACGACCTGAAACATTACTTGCGGCAGATTGGTCGCGCCAGCATCCGCGCCACCCACAGCGTCAACCAGTTGCTGGCGCTGGCCCGCGCCGAAAGCAACGGCTCGGCCATGCCGCGCACGGTGTGCGATCTGGCGGAACTGACCATGTCGGTGGTGCGCGACAGCGTCCCGCGCGCCCTGGAAAAACACATCGATTTGGGTTATGAGGGCACGCAGCCCGGCAACCCGAGTTGCACCGTGCTGGGCAACCCCACGCTGCTCAAGGAAATGGTGCGCAACCTGGTTGACAACGCCATCAACTACACCCCGTCGAGCCTGGAAAAGCCCGGTGTGATCACCGTGCGCGTGCTCACCGACCCCTTTGGTCACATTCTGGTGTTGCAAGTTGAAGACTCCGGCGCAGGCGTGCCCGAGGCCGAGCGCGAGCTCATCTTTCAGCCCTTTTACCGCGCCCTGGGGACCGAAGCCGATGGCTCGGGGCTGGGTCTGCCGATTGTTCTTGAAATTGCCCAGCAACACAACGCCAGTGTCAGCCTGGAAGAAGCGCACCCGGGCCACACACCGGTTGGCGCGCGATTCATCGTGCGGTTCAACGCTTTGGCATCAGCCAGCGAGGCGGCCTAACGGGCCTGTTCGTCATCAGGACAGAAATCAAACACAGCGCCGGGTAGCGCAGCCTCAAGGGCGGGCAACTGCGCTTGCATGATCGCGTTCAGGGCCGGCAAGCGCAGGCGCGCACCTTGCCCATCGGCCTGCTCCAGCAGCAACCAGCTTCCGGGCGGCCATGACGTTTGCAGAATGCTCTGCACTGCGTCGGACTGCGCCTTGGTCAGGAGCCCCGACTGCCGGCAAACGGTGGGCTCAGGGGCCGCGATGACGGCGGGTGGCTGGCCTTCGGCCGCGCTCAGGATGGTGATGGCCTGCGGGCGTATTTGCTGCGCCAGGCGCTGCGGTTCGCGTTGTGGCGCGGGTCCGAAACCATAGGGCAGCAGCCAACCCTCACCCCAAGCCCAATACATCGCGTTGAGCAGCAGCAATATCAGGGCAAAAGTGCGCCACCTCATGCTTTGGGCTCACAAATATTCATAGCCCGGACCAGGTTGTGGGCGCACGCTGACCTCGGCGCTGGTGACGCGCTGCACGCCGTGTGCGGTAGCTACCAGCAAGGCGCCGCTGGCGTCAACGCCGTGTGCCAGCCCTTGCAGGCCATCGCTGAGCGTGACCGGCAATTGCGCCAGCGCGTCGCGCGCATTGAAGGCGTTCTGGAACGGCGCAAAACCATGGGCCTCGAAGCGCTGCACAGCCTGCACCAGCGGGGCGGCGATGCGCAACAAGGCCTGCGCCGCATCCACCCCCGGCAATAACTCCTCCAAACCGACTGGCGCGGTTGACAAGCCGGTGGCATCGGGCGACCGCAGGTTGATGCCGACGCCAATCACCACATAACGGCTGGCGCTGGCGTCCCCCCAATTGGTGGTCTCGATCAAAATACCGGCCAGCTTGCGGTCATGCCACCACAGGTCGTTGGGCCATTTGAGGCGGATGTCGGGGTGCAGGCTTTGCGCCACGCTCAGGCCCACCGCCAGCGACAGGCCCGACCAGTCGGCTGGCGCCAGATTCAGCCCCAGCGAAAAAGTCAACGCAGGGATGACCCCCACGCTTGCCACTGCGTGTGCTGCGCCACTGTGCCACTGCCGCCCCATGCGGCCGCGGCCGGCGGTTTGCTGCTCGGCCACCAGCAGCACCGGATCCGGGCGACCGGCGCGGGCGCGGCGCATCAGTTCGGAATTGGTTGAATCCACTTCTGCCAGCACTTCCACGGTAAAGCCCGGCAAGACAGGGGCCACGGCCTCCCAGATGGCCTCGGCGGGCCAGCGCACCGGCAGCGTGGGTGTGACAGGCATCGCTTTAGCGCCGCTTGGGGGCCAGCAGCGTGCCACGACAAGTGGCGGCGCCGCACCAGCAGGGGTACTCGGCCTTGAGCTTTTTGGTGT
>NZ_JAABQC010000071.1 GCF_011391645.1 Rhodoferax sp.
GTAGTAGACGGCGCCGCTAACGAGCACAAAGGTGCCGGCGATGAGCGCCATGCGTCGGCGGTCGTTCTGGCGCATCAGCATCGACAACAGGAACAGCAGCACCCACATCGCGCAGGGGTTGAAGCCGTCCAGCAGGCCCAGCGCCAGCGTGAACAGCGGCAACCCCAGCCGCTGCGCGCTGAGTGTGCCGAACAACGCGCTGTCGACCGACTGCTTGCGCACTGCGGTGCCGGCATCAATGAGCCGCAGCACCTCCTGACCGGTGGTTTCGGGGCTCTCGAAGCCGACGATCAGCTGCCCGGCGGCATGAAAGGCCGGCACGCCAGGCGGCCAGGCACCATGAAGGCGCGACAGCGCGTTCAGTTCATCGCGCGCGGCGGGGTCGGTGTCAACCGGGCGGTAAACAATGTGCAGTTCGGGGCGCTGGCGTTGCACGCCGTTCAGAAAGGCCTTGGCATCGGCGCAGTAGGGGCAGCCGTCACGCACAAAAACCTGCAACGCTGCGGGCGCCGAGGTTGCCGTGGCGGGTGGCTCGGCACCGGCTGCGCCCAGGCACAGCAAGCCGAGGAAAAAGCTGACGACCCAGCCCCGCGAAAAACACGCAGACGAAAGCCTTATGGCGGCATCCCACAGGCAACACGCCAGCAGGCGCCATGAACCCGCCACTGGATGAAACTGACGCATCAGGAGATCAGTGTGGCGGTGCCTTGGGCCTGGGGCTGCTGTCGCCAATTGGCCTGATGCCATCGGCCGAACTGCGGTACTCGAAAGAAAACACCGCAGCCTCCACGCGTGAGCGCAGGTTGAGTTTGTCCATGATGTGGCGCACATGCAGCTTGACGGTGTTGTGGCTGATGTCGAGTTCCCGGGCAATGACCTTGTTGCTCTGGCCGCTGGCCACATGGTCGAGCACCTGGCGTTCTCGCTCGGTCAAGGTGGCCACCAGGTCACCCATGGCGGAACCCTTGGGGCCGGTTTGCAGGATTTGGGCAAACTTGAGCATCATGGCTGATGCCACCACCATCTCGCCGCGGGCGGCCCGGCCAATGGCGTCAATCACCTCTTCGGGGTCCATGTCCTTGAGCAGGTAGCCCTTGACACCGGCCCGCAGTGCTGCCGACATGTCGTCCTCGCTGTCACTCATGGTGAGGATCACCACGGGCAAGTCACTGCCATCGGCGCGGATCATGCGCAGCACACTCAGCCCGTCGGTTGCCGCCAGGCGCAGGTCCAACACCAGCAACTGGGGTTTGTGCTCGCGGATCAGTGGCACCACCTGGTTCGGGTCGCCCGTGGTGGCCACCACCGACATGCCACCGCGATGTTCCAGCAGTTCCTTGAGCCCGCTGCGACACAGTGAATGGTCGTCCACCAGCATGACGCGTATCTTTTCTGTCATAACGCCTTGCCTCCCTTGTGCGTCGCGGCCGGAACGCGCAGCCGCACCCGGGTGCCCACGCCATCCTTGCTGCCGACCTGCAGTTTGCCACCAAGCCGCTGGGCGCGGCCTTGCATGATGTCCAGGCCGAAATGGGTGGACGGCACCAGTGGCCGGGCTGACGTGACGATGGTTGAAACACTGGGCTCATCCATGCCCAGCCCGTCGTCCTCGATCACAAACTCAAGGTGCTGCGGGGTCTGGCTGATGCGCACCACCGCGTGGCGGGCCATGGAGTGCTTGGCAATGTTGGCCAGTGCCTCCTGAATGATGTAGAACACCTGGACTTCCTGCTCGTCACTGAGGTTCAGGTGGGGCACGTCGTTGTGTATTTTGAGCGAGATGGCGTTGCGGCTGAAGAAACTGTCTGCAACTGTCGTGAGCGCGTGCATGAGCCCGAGAGGGTCCATGCGGGTTCTGAAATAAGTCATGACTTCACGCAGGTTGTCATGGACTTCCGTGACCGCGGTTTTCAGGTCTGAACAATACTTGAGGGCCCTGGTTTCGTCGTGCGCTGTGATGGCGTCGTTCAACAGCGGCAAGCGCATGCGCGCGTAGGCCAGGGTTTGCGCCAGTGCGTCATGCACCTCATTGACCATCTCCTGGCGCTCTTTCATGACCGTGAGCCGCAGGCGCTCGCGCTCGATGCGCGCGTTGTGCAGGCTGAGCCCCAGCAATTGCCCCACCAGGCGCAGCAGCGTTTGTATGGAGGGCGCCACTTTGGAGTTGCTATCAAAAAACAGGTTGTAGACGCCAAGAATCTGCTGGTCGTGGGGCAGCGAGATGGCCAGCATGCTCTTGCACTGGGAGCCAAAATACAGGCTGCTGCCATGCTTGGCACAGCTTGACAGGTCGTCAAACCACACCAGCACGTCGTTGCTGGCAGCGGTGCCGCACATGCCGCACTGGCGGTCGACCAGCCGCTCGGTCTCCACGACGGCGTCGGGCAAACCCTGCTGCGCCACCAGCCGCATTGATGTGCCGTCATCCGTCACCACCCGCACCGCACCCGCCTGCGCGCCCGCCAGGGCAATGATGGCGCTCAAAAAACGCGACAGCAGGGCCTCAAGGTCTTCGGCTTTATCCGAGCCTGTGGCCAGTGCATTCAGCAGGCTTGCCGGGTCTGCAAAGGCGGGGTGAACAAGGGTTGACGTTGATGAGCTCATGAGAATAATGATTTCGGAGCATCGTAGAACATTATTGATAACTTATGTATTGCGGAAAACCATGGTTTCACAAGAACTATTTCTATGCTACCCATTTGGGCTACTTGCCACCACCCTTGTCGGTGATAGACGCGATGTGAGACCTTGCTTGTAATAGGGTCACTTGTCATCAAACGCCTACCGCATGTCTGTCATACCGATTCACAACCCTCTTAGCCCGCCGCTGCCCGGTGCCACCGTTGAGACGCGCAACACCACTTGCTACATGTGCGCGTGCCGTTGCGGCATCCGGGTGCATCTGCGCAATGGTGAGGTGCGCTACATCGAGGGCAACCCCGACCACCCCTTGAACCAGGGCGTGATCTGCGCCAAGGGCTCTTCCGGCATTATGAAACAGTATTCGCCGGCGCGGCTGACCAAACCCCTGCTGCGCAAGCCCGGCAGTGCCCGCGGTGATGGCCAGTTTGAAGAGATTGAATGGGACGCGGCGTTTGCGATGCTGGAGGAGCGGCTTGCCAAGCTGCGCGCCACCGACCCCAAGCAATTTGCCTTGTTCACCGGGCGCGACCAGATGCAGGCACTCACCGGCCTGTTTGCCCGTCAGTTCGGCACTCCCAACTATGCCGCCCACGGTGGCTTTTGCTCGGTCAACATGGCTGCGGGCATGATCTACACCATTGGCGGCTCATTCTGGGAGTTTGGCGGCCCCGATCTGGAGCGTGCCAAACTGTTCGTGATGATCGGCACCGCCGAAGACCACCACTCCAACCCCATGAAGAAGGAGCTGTCCAAGTTCAAGCGGGGAGGAGGGCGCTTTGTCTCGATCAACCCGGTGCGCACCGGCTATTCGGCCATTGCCGACGAATGGATCCCCATCAAACCCGGCACCGATGGCGCCTTGCTTCTGGCGCTGATCCACGAGCTTATCAAGCAAGGCCTGTACGACCGCGAGTTTCTGGCCCGCTACACCAATGCCGGCCAACTGGTGAATCAGGACAAGGTCAGCGACGACTTTGGCATGTTTGTGCGCAAACCCGAGGGCGACATCGTCAACCCGCTGCGCCCGGCCAACTTCACCTGGTGGGATCGGCACACAGAAAAAAGCGTGTCGGACCACGCCGAGGGCGCCGACCCGGCGCTGCTCGGCCATTTCAGGATGCCCGACGGCACGCCCGCCGTGCCCGCCTTTCAGTTGCTCAAAGAGCGCGTCAAGCCTTACACACCCGAATGGGCCGAGGGCATCACCGGCATCCCTGCGGCCACCATCACGCGCCTGGCGCATGAGATGGGCATCACCGCGCGCGACCAAAAAATCGAGCTGCCCATCGCCTGGACCGACTGCTGGGGCAAGCGCCACCATTCCGTCACCGGCAACCCGGTGGCCTTTCACGCCATGCGCGGGCTGGCGGCGCATTCCAATGGTTTCCAGACCATCCGCTCGCTGTCGATTTTGATGTCTTTGCTGGGCACCATCGACCGGCCCGGCGGCTTTCGGCACAAGGCGCCTTACCCGCGCGCGGTGCCGCCCAACGCCCGCCCGCCCAAGGGGCCGCAGGCGGTCAAACCCAACACGCCGCTGGACGGCGCGCCGCTGGGCTGGCCCGAAAGCCCCGACGACCTGTTTGTCGATGAGCAGGGCGGGCCGGTGCGCATCGACAAGGGTTTCTCCTGGGAGCACCCGCTCTCAGCCCACGGGCTGATGCAAAACGTGATCACCAACGCCTGGCGCGGTGACCCGTATCGGCTGGACACCCTGCTGATCTTCATGGCCAACATGGCATGGAACTCCACCATGAACACCTCCGCCGTGCGCCAGATGCTCAACGACAAGCATGTCGATGGCGACAAGGCCGGTGAGTACAAAATTCCGTTCCTGGTGGTGTGCGACGCCTTCCAGTCGGAGATGACTGCTTTTGCCGACCTGGTGCTGCCCGACACCACCTATCTTGAGCGCCACGACACCATGTCGATGCTGGATCGCCCGATTTCTGAATTCGACGGGCCGGTCGACGCGGTGCGCATCCCGGTGGTGGCGCCCAAGGGGCAGTGCAAACCGTTCCAGGAGGTGATTGTGGAACTGGCCAGCCGGCTCAAGCTGCCAGCCTTTACCAACGCGGACGGCACGCGCAAGTACAAGGGCTACACCGACTTCATCGTCAATTACGAAACCGCGCCCGGCTCGGGCATTGGTTTCCTGGCGGGCTGGCGCGGCAAGGGCGGCGAAAAATCCATGCGCGGCGAGCCCAATCCCAAGCAATGGGAAATGTACGAAAAGAACAACTGCGTCTTTCATTTTCAGATGCCGCCCGAGCACCAGTACATGCGCAACTGGAACCTGGGCTACATGGAGTGGGCGCAAAAGGTGGGCATCCGGCGTGACAAAGATCCCATCGTGATCCACATTTACTCCGAATTTTTGCAGGGCTTTCGCCGTGCCGCGCAGGGCAAGCGGGCCGGCAGGCAGCCGCCCGACCACCTGCGCAAGCGGGTCGAGACCTATTTCGACCCGCTGCCGTTTCACTACGCGCCGCTCGAGGAGCAGGCCACCGACAGCGCCAAGTACCCGCTCAACGCCATCACCCAGCGCCCCATGGCGATGTACCACTCGTGGGACTCGCAAAACGCCTGGTTGCGCCAGATTCATACCCACAACTATTTGTTTGTGAACACCAAAACCGCGCAGGCACAGGGCATTGCCGATGGCGGCTGGATGTGGGTCGAGTCGCAGTGGGGCAAGGTGCGCTGCATGTGCCGCTATTCCGAGGCGGTGGAGCCCGGCACGGTCTGGACCTGGAACGCCATCGGCAAATCGGCGGGCGCCTGGAACCTCTCCGCCGATGCCAATGAGTCGCAGCGCGGCTTTTTGCTGAATCACCTGATCTCTGAAGAACTGCCGCTGGCGGGCTCGAGTGCCACGGTGTCGAATTCTGACCCCATCACCGGCCAGGCCGCCTGGTACGACGTGCGGGTGCGCATTTACAAGGCGGCCGAGGGCGAGCCTGAGCAAACCTTTCCACAATTCAAGGCAGTGCCCGCAGCCCCCGGCATGCGCCAGGTGTTGCCCCGCATCCAGGCCTATTTTGCGGGCAGGGGAGACAGCAAATGACCCAACTGGCCCTCGTCATCGACCTCAATGTGTGTGTTGGCTGCCACGCCTGCGTGACCAGTTGCAAGCAGTGGAACACCTCGGGCACTGCCGGCGCCCTGGTGGACCTCAACCCCTACGCGGCCGACCCCAACGGCACCTTTTTCAACCGGGTGCAGACCTTCGAGGTGGGCGAGTACCCCAACACGCAAACCGTGCATTTTCCCAAGAGCTGCCTGCACTGCGAAGACCCGCCCTGTGTGCCGGTGTGCCCCACCGGGGCGAGCTACAAGCGCGCTGAAGACGGCATTGTGCTGGTCGACTACGACAAGTGCATTGGCTGCAAATACTGCAGCTGGTCCTGCCCCTATGGCGCGCGCGAGTTTGACGAAGAACGCAAGGTCATGACCAAGTGCACGCTGTGTGTGGACCGCGTCACCGACACCAAGTTGCCCGAGCCCGAACGCAAGCCTGCCTGCGTGCTGGCCTGCCCGGCCAACGCCCGCCTGTTTGGCGATGTGCACGACCCCGAGTCGGTGGTCTCCAAGGCCATTGCCGAGCGCGGTGGTTACCAGCTCATGCCCGAGTGGGGCACGCGCCCGGCCAACCATTACCTGCCGCGGCGCAAAACCGAGATCCGCATTCACCCCGAAGACCTGGAGCGCGTCGACAACCCGCTCAAGCTCGACGTCAAACAGCCCGACTACGCCGGCCGCGGCGCCGGGCGTGAAGACTTTGCAACCTGAACCCCGAACGGACCCACGATGCAACCCGCTTTTTCCGTGATCTTTTTAACCACGCTCGCCGGTGCGGCGCAAGGGCTGTTCCTGGCCCTGTACGGCACCGAGCTCAGCGGCCTGGGCGCGCTGCCGTTGCTGGAGAGCCAGCAGTTCCTGTCAACGGCCAGCCTGGTCGCCCTGGTGCTGACCGGGATGGGCCTGCTGGCCTCATTTTTTCATCTGGGGCACCCCGAGCGCGCCTGGCGCACGGCCACCATGTGGCGCACCTCCTGGCTGTCGCGCGAGGTGATTGCCCTGCCGATGTTCATGCTGGGCCTGTTTTTGTATGGCGCCGCGCATTGGTTTGGTGTTGGCAACACCAAGCTGATCGGCGCGGTGACGGTGGTGCTGTGTCTGGCGCTGTTTGTGGCCATGGCCATGGTCTATGCGTCGGTGCGCTTTTTGCAGGAATGGGCCAGCCCGCTGACGCTGGTCAACTACCTGCTGCTGGGCTGTGCCTCGGGCCTGACGCTGGCCACGCTGCTGGCGGCCGGCATGGGCATGTGGGCGCTGGTCACGCCCTACGCCATGGCCGCTGCCGTGCTCACTTTGCTGGCCTGGGTCACGCGCAGCGCCTCGCTGGTGCGCAACGCCCGCCTCAAACCCAAGTCAATCCTGCAAAGCGCCATTGGCATCAAACACCCGCGCATTGTGCAAAAGGCGCAGGGGTTCATGGGTGGCTCGTTCAACACCCGTGAGTTCTTTCATGGCCGCAGTGCCGAACTGCTGCGCTCGGTCAAATGGGCGTTTTTGCTGCTGGTGTTTCCGCTGCCGTTGCTGTGCCTGGCGCTGGGCGTGAGTTCGGCGTCCACCGCGTTGCTGTTCATGGCCTTTGCCTTGCAGTACATTGGTTTGCTGGCCGAGCGCTGGTTCTTTTTTGCACAGGCCAACCACCCGCAAAATCTGTACTACCAAACCATTTCCTGAAGGAAACTGTCATGCGAAACATCCTGTTGCCCATGGTCTTGTGTGCCAGTTTCAGCGCCATGGCGCAAGACGCCCCCATGATTGCCGAGGCGCGCCAGGTGGCCAGTGCGGTGCCGCCCAAACTGTTACAGGTGTTGACCGACGAAATTGCCAAGGGCGGACCCGAGTCGGCAGTCGAGGTGTGCCGCGACAAGGCGCCGCAAATGGCCAAGGCCGCGTCTGAGCAAAGCGGCTGGACCATCCGCCGTGTGAGTTTGCAAAACCGCAACCCCAAGGCGGTGCCTGACGCCTGGGAGCGTGCCGCGCTGGAAGACTTCGACCGCCGTGCCGCCGCCGGCGAGAGCCCGGCAACGCTGGAAAAAGGCGAGCTGGTGACCGAAGGTGAGCGCAAGGAATACCGCTACATGAAGGCGCTGCCGGTGCAGCAGATTTGCCTGGCCTGCCATGGCGCGCCTGACAAGATCAAGCCCGAGGTCAGCGCGCAACTGCAAAAGCTGTACCCAGGCGACAAAGGCGTTGGTTACAGCATTGGCCAGATTCGCGGTGCCATGACGCTCCGCCGGGCCCTGTAATGCCGCTGCAAAGAGCCATCATCGGCTTTTTCTCACGCCCCCTGGGGCCGTCTTCAAGGATGCTGTTTCAGGCGGGGTTCGCGCTGGCGGTCTTTTTGTTGCTGGCCGTGCCCGCGCACGCCGCCGCCAGCGTGGTGCCCGCCAGCACCATGCCCTGGTGGTTCTGGCCGCTGGCACTGTTCGTGACCTGCTTCTTCATTGGCATTGTGGCCGTGCCCGCCGGCATTGGCGGTGGCACTTTGTTTGTGCCCATCATTGGCGGCTTTTTTCCGTTTCACCTTGATTTTGTGCGTGGCGCGGGTCTGCTGGTGGCCTTGGCCAGCGCCTTGGCAGCCGGGCCGATGCTGCTGCGCGGGGGGCTGGCCAGCGTGCGCCTGGCCCTGCCGTTGGCACTGCTGGCGTGCATGAGTTCGATTGCGGGGGCGTTGCTGGGGCTGGCACTGCCGGCCTCGGTCATCCAGGTTGCCCTGGGCCTGATCGTGCTGGGCATCGTGGCGCTCATGCTGGCGGCCAAAAAGTCGGAGTTTCCCAACGTGGCACAACCCGATCGGTTGTCGAGCGCCTTGGGCATTCATGGCGTCTTTATCGACGGCGCCTCCGGCCGAGCCTTTGACTGGCAGGTGCACCGCACACCGCTGGGTCTGGTGGTTTTCTTGCTGATCGGTGTCATGGCAGGCATGTTTGGCATTGGTGCCGGCTGGGCCAATGTGCCGGCGCTCAATTTGCTGATGGGGGTGCCGCTCAAGGTGTCTGCCGGCACCTCGGGCCTGGTGCTGTCGCTGGTGGACTCTTCTGCCGCCTGGGTTTACCTGAATCGCGGTGCGGTGCTGCCCATGATTGCGGTGCCGTCGGTGGTTGGCATGATGTTGGGCGCGCGCATCGGCGCCCGCCTGCTGCATGTGCTCAAGGGCTCGGTGATCCGCAAAATGGTGATTACACTGTTGCTGTTCGCTGGTATTCGCGCCCTGCTCAAGGGTCTGGGCGTGTGGGTATGAGGGCGAACAAACCATGACCAGCGAAAAAATCACTGCCGCGCAGGAACTGCATGCCCAACAGCAGCGGGACGAGTCCCTGCGGTACGCCTTTTTGCTCGACTGGAGCACCCGCCTGGGCGTGCTGGCCCTGCTGCTGGGGTTTGCGGCTTATGTGTCCGGCATCTTGCCCCCGCATGTGTCGCTCGACCAATTGCCCGGTCTCTGGGGCTTGCCGGTGAACGAGTATTTGCAGCGCACCGCCACGCCCATGGGCTGGGGTTGGCTGGCACTGGCACACCACGGTGATATGTCCAATCTGATTGGCATTGCCCTGCTGGCAGGGAGCTCCATGGCGCCGCTACTGGGCCTGATGCTGCTCTATGCCAAGCGCAAGGACACGGTGTATGCCGTGATCTGCGCTATTATTTTGCTGGTATTTTTGCTGGCAGCTTCCGGGCTGCTGACCGGGGGGCACTGACCATGGCGCAATTGTTCACCCGCCTGCTGCTGGCCACCGAGCACAGCCCGTTTGACACTGGTGCCGAGGCCATGGGTCTTGCCTTGGCGCAGCGTTGCCAGTTACCGCTGGCCATCGTGCTGCCACTGGTCAGCAACCCCGAATACGAAGCCATTGCACCGCAAATTGCCGCGCAGGCAGAGCGTGAAGCCGCCGCAAAGATTGCCGAATTGCGCCAGCAAGCTGGAGCGGCGGGGGTGACCATTGACTTGCACCTGCGCCGTGGCCCCGAGCCCTACCAGGGAATTGTCGATGAGGCCATTGCGCAGGACAGCGACGTGATCATCATCAGGCGCCGTGGCAAGCGCAGTTTTCTGGCCAATCTGCTGGTTGGCGAGATGGTCAGCAAAGTGGTGGCGCATGCGCCTTGCCACGTTTTGATCGTGCCGCGCGAGGCACAGTTGTGGCAGCAGCGTGTGCTGGTGGCCGCCGAGGCCACAGCCCAGGGCAGGCAAATTGTCGCGACCAGCATTGCCGTGGCCACCCAGTGCGGCCTGCCACTGCAGTTGGTGACTGCGGTGCCCGCCGAAGCCCTGCAATCAGAGGCAAGTGCCTTTGTCACCGAGATGGTCAAGCTGGCACAGGCGCAGGGTGTGGTGGCCGGGGGCGAAGTGCGGGTGGGCAATCCGTACAAAGAAATCCTTGCGGCAAGAGAGGCTTGCCAGGCCGACCTGATTGTGATGGGCAGTCGCGGTGAGCCAAACATTGGTCGCGCCTTGCTCGGTGGTGTGGCGCAGAAAGTGATGGGGCTTTCCGAACACCCGGTGTTGGTTTTGCATTCTTAATTTTCCAAGGAATCTCACTATGAGCGACGCACTGAACTACCTGATCAAAACCCGGCCAGAGACCATCAGCCATTATTTTGCCTTCCTGAAGCAAACCGGCACCCACCTTGACCCCAAGACGCGTAACCTGATTTCGGTCATTACCAAGGTTTATTCTCAAACCGACCGAGGGTTTCGACAGTACCTGGGCCGTGCCCTGCGCGAGGGTTGCACCCCGATGGAGGTGCTGGATGCGCTGCTGATGGCCTTTCCGGCGCTGGGTCTGGCCAAGATCACCTGGGCGGTGGACATTATTCTGGACATGAAAATCCCCGGTTTTGATCCGGACGTCATCACCCAAAAAGCGCCTCCCGCTGCTGAATGGCGCGATGTGATGGCCGCCAAGGATGTGCCTGATGGCGAGGTCACGCGCACCGAGTGCCAGGGGCGCGGACTGTTTGTCTACCGTGACAAGAAAAGCTACCAGGTGTATGACAGCCACTGCCCGCACCAGAGCACCGACATTCCTGAACTGGCAATCAAGGGCACCACCCTGACCTGCCCCAAGCACCAATGGCAGTTTGACGCCAAAAGCGGCGACTGCATCAAAAAAGGCAATACCCCGCTCAAGCGCCTCGAATCCAAGGTGGTCAAAGGCCGTTTGCTGGCTTCTTGGTAAGCCCGGCAGCTGTTTTTGAGCCATTCCCCCATCACCCCCAAAGTGAAGCCTCGCGTATTTTTTATCACTACAACTGGAGACAACCATGAAAGCAACCCACAAACTCTTTTACCTGACCCCCTTGTGCGCGCTGCTTGCAGCTGGGTCAGTGCATGCCACCGATGGCTATTTTCCTCATGGCTATGGCATCAAGGCCATGGGCATGGGCGGCGCTTCCGTCACCATGACCGATAACGCCTTTGCGGGTATCAATAACCCGGCCATTGCGGCCTGGGCCGGTAACCGGACCGAAGGCGGCTTGACCTTTTTCGCACCAAGTCGATCGATGAGCCGCACTGGTAGCGGGTTTGGCCTGGATGCGTCAGTGGACAGCGACAAGAATCTATTTTTTGTCCCCGAGTTTGGTTACAACCAGGCGATCAGCGACAAAATGGGCGTTGGTGTAACGGTTTACGGCAATGGTGGCATGGACACCGATTACCCCGGTGGACAAATCAACTGCGGCCAAGGCCCGGCCAACGTGCTCTGCGGCAAAGACAGACTTGGCGTTGACTTGATGCAATTGATCGTGGCGCCCACCTTGGCCTACAAGCTCAACGAAAGCCATTCTGTCGGCATTTCACCCTTGCTGGTGCTTCAGCAATTCAAGGCCTATGGGCTGGAGGCTTTTAGCCCCATGTCCAGCGATTCAGCCAATTTGACAGGCAATGATTACAGTCGCAGCACGGGTATTGGCGTGCGCTTGGGCTACCTTGGAAAGATCAATGACAAGTTCAGCATTGGGGCGTCTTATTCACCCAAGATCAACATGTCGGAGTTTGACGAATACGCCGGACTTTTTGCCGGTGGCGGGGGCTTTGACATTCCTGAGAATTACACCCTGGGCCTGAGCTTTATGGCCACCCCGGCGGTCACGGTGGCTTTGGACTACACCCGTATCAACTACAGTGGTGTGCCATCTATTTCCAACCCAAGCACCAATATGGCCCCTTTGGGTGCTGACAACGGCCCCGGGTTTGGCTGGAGTGACATCGACGTCTGGAAACTTGGTGTGCAATGGCAGGCCGCATCGCAGTGGACACTGCGGGCGGGCTTGAATGTGAGTGACAACCCCATCCAGAGTCGTGATGTGACCTTCAATATTTTGGCACCGGGTGTGATCACCCGGCATCTGACGCTGGGTGGCACCTATGCCATGTCTCCCACCACCGAAGTGAGCTTCTCGTACATGTACGCGCCAGAAGAGTCGGTGTCTGGCACTTCTTTGTTTGATGGTCTGTTTATGACACCAGGTGCAGGCGGTACCGAAACCATCAGAATGTCCCAGCAATCCATCGGCATTCAGTTTGGCTGGCACTGGAAATAAGTGGCAGTTCAGTCAAGCATGAAAAGCTGACTTCGTGGGCGCAGCCAGTCAATGGCAGCGCCCACGCTCGTTTCAGGGTTTGATGTAGGCAAAACCTTCCCTGGTCTGCAGTCTGGCGGCTTCGGCCACGCCCGAGGGCACCATGGTGGCTTCCATCAACAGTTTGTCGGGGTCCAGATTACGGGTCACCAGGGTGTTGCTGCAGACCCTGAACTCAACGCCCTGGCCGGCCAGATCACTGACGGCGCCCGAAAATTCCCTGCCCTTGCTGTCTTTGGCATCGGCGATCAAAAAGTCGATGCCCGGGCCGTTGGTCACCACCACAACTTTGACCTTGGGGTCGGCGCTGAGGTGGTTCTGAATGTTGCTCATCGCCGCGGCGATGGTGTCAAGGCCGGTGGTGATGTGGTAGACCACTTTGTTGTCCTGGGCGCTGGCAAGTGTGGCGCTCAGGGCCAGAAATATAGAAACGAAAAGTTTCACCATGGTTTGTCTCCGGTTTGTATTTTTAACGAGTATTGCGGGTTTGTACTGTGACAGGTTTTGCGCTGAAAGCATTACTATTTATATATCCGAATCGACTGATGGATGAGTGTCATTTAATTTGTCCCGTCAGCGGATAGGTTCTTTTGTAATTGGACAACTCAAGGAAGTAACGTGAAAAAAATATACACAATGTTCTCGGGCCTGGTGCTTGCCAGCCTTTCCTCATGGGCTTGTGCCGATGCGCTGCAAGTGCGCAGCATGGCCGCCTCCTGCGCCGGCTGTCATGGCACCCAAGGTGTGGCACTGCCGGGCATGGACAGCCTGGCGGGTCAGAAAAAAGAAGACCTGCTGAAGAAAATGCAGGACTACAAGTCCGGCAAGAAGCCAGCCACGCTCATGCACCAGCTTTCTGCAGGCTATTCCGACGCGCAGATTGAGCAACTCGCCAGTTACTTTGCCGCATTGAAGAAATAAGGGGAACACCATGTTACGTCGTCAATTTGTCAGAACATTGGGTGCCGGCTCGGCTCTGGGCGCTTTGGGCTCATTGGGCCTGCTGTCGGGCTGTGCCACCACCGGCGGTGGCAGCGGCCCCAAAGTGGTGGTGGTGGGAGGCGGCTTTGGCGGTGCCACCGCCGCCAAATATGTGCGCATGTGGTCGGATTACGGCATCTCGGTCACACTGGTCGAGCCCAATGCGTCGTTTATTTCCTGCCCCATGTCCAACCTGGTGCTGGGCGGGGTCAAAACCATGGCCGACATCACAACACCGTACGACGGTCTCACCAAAAACCATGGTGTGAAGGTGGTGCGTGACATGGTCACCGCCATTGATGCCGACAAACGCATCGTCAAACTGGCCGGCGGCACTGAACTGCCCTACGACCGCCTGATTCTGTCGCCCGGGATTGACTTCATGTTCGAGGCATTGCCCGGCTTGGCCAAGCCGGGCGCACAGGACACCGTGTTGCACTCCTGGAAAGCCGGGGCACAAACCGTGGCCCTGCGCAAGCAGCTCGAAGCCATGCCCGATGGCGGTGTGTATGCGCTGGCCATCCCGCTGGCACCTTATCGTTGCCCGCCCGGCCCCTATGAGCGTGCCTGCCAGGTGGCCAGCTACTTCCAAAAAGCCAAGCCCAAATCCAAGGTCCTCATTCTGGATGCCAATGACGACGTCACTTCCAAGGGGCCCTTGTTCAAGAAGGCCTGGGCCGAGCGTTACCAGGGCATGGTCGAATACCGCGGCAAGCACGCCTTGTCGGATGTGGATGCCAGCACCAACACGCTCAAGTTCGAGTTCAATGAAGATGTCAAGGCCAATGTGCTCAACGTGATCCCGCCCATGCGCGCTGGTGCCATTGCGGTGCAGACCGGTCTGGCGACCGCCAACAAGCGCTGGTGCGAAGTGGACTTTCTGACCTTTGAGTCCAAAGCGGCCAAAAACATCCACGTGCTGGGTGACTCGATCCAGATCGCGCCCGGCATGCCAAAGTCCGGCCACATGGCCAACCAGCATGGCAAAACCTGTGCCGCCGCCGTGGTGGCCCTGCTGACCGGCAAAACGCCCAACCCCTCGCCAATCTACAACAACACCTGCTACAGCTTTGTCAGTGCCGAAGATGTGGTGCATGTGGCCAGTGTGCACACCTATGACCCGGAAAAGAAAACCATGGTCACGGTGCCGGGGTCAGGCGGGGTGTCGAAAGCGGCCAATGAGCTCGAAGGACGTTATGCGCTGGCCTGGGCGCAAAACATCTGGGCTGACACACTGGTGTAAGAAATGCGATTTGACAAAGCTTTGATCGCGTCTGCGCTGATGTTGGCGCTGGGCACCGCTTGGGCCCAGGCTGACCAGGCGCGGGCCAAAAAAATTGTTTCTGGCTCATGTTTTATGTGCCATGGTGAAAACGGTGAATCAGCCAGCGAGGTTTTCCCCAAGCTCGCGGGCCAACACGCCGAATACATCGCCAGGCAGCTTGAAAACTTCAAGACGGGTAGCCGCAAAAGCACGGCCATGGCCGACATGTCAAGCCGCTTGAGCGCCGATGAGATGCTGGCCCTGGGAAAGTATTTTGAAGCCAAGAAGTCAGATCCGGAGACTGTCAAGGATCAGGATTTGGCGGGCGTGGGGCGCTATATTTTCAACAGTGGCAATCGGTTCAGTGGTGTGCCGGCATGCGCCAGTTGCCATGGCAAGGACGGTTTGGG
>NZ_JAABQC010000072.1 GCF_011391645.1 Rhodoferax sp.
CGTTGAAATCGGCGTTGAGCGGGTAGCCCGCCTGTGCGCCCGCCTGCACAAACAGTTCCGCGAAACGGTGCGGGCTGCGCAAATCCATCACATTGAGCGGTCCGCCCACGCCATGAAAGTCGTCGCCGCCACGCTCGTTGTGCTCGGCCTTTTTGAAATAGGGCAGAACCTCGGCATACGACCAGCCGGGGTTGCCCTGCGCTGCCCAGTGGTCGTAGTCAGCGGGCTGGCCGCGGGTGTAAACCATGGCATTGAGTGAGCTGGAGCCGCCCAGCACCTTGCCGCGCGGCTGGTAACCCCTGCGACCATTCAAGCCAGGTTGTGGCACGGTGTTCAAACCCCAGCCCAGCAGGCCAAACTTGGCCATGGCCGCCAGCCCTGCCGGACAATGAATCAGCACGCTGCTGTCCACCGGACCCGCTTCAAGCAATGCCACCTGGATACCCGGGTCCTCCGAAAGTCGCGCGGCCAGCACGCAGCCGGCCGATCCGCCCCCGATGATGAGGTAATCAAGCATGATTTGCTCCAGATCTTGTGACGTTTAAATTCATATCGCCGAGTCAGGTTAGCGCAAAAAAACCTCCTGTTGTAGAGCCAAACCCCAAGATAAACCACAAACAGGCGTCAGTTTTTAGGAAAAAAACGAGCACAAACACCTAAATGAGGCATGATATGCATCCAAATTTAAATAAAAAAGGGTCGCAGTCGTGCTTAGTTTTTCATTTACTCATCATTCCGGGGAGGGTGACCATGCCCGCTCCTGACTCCTTGATTTCAAAAAATCAAGAAAAAGTCTCGGCGCAAGGCATGGGCAAGGCGTCCGTGGACCACTTCAGAAAAGCGCCAGAGCCAGAGCCCGAATTTCGTTGGCCAACGCCGCCCTACGCGGTCTACAACGCTGCGAAGCCCTGGAACGAGCCCCAGGATTGTGAACTTGAAGGTCTCACGGGTGTGATTCGGCGCTGCAAGCTGCTCAACCTGAACGCTGCCAAGCACATCATCCACCTCAGCATTGAAACCAGCCCGACGCCTGTTTCCTTGTCGTTTGCTCAGTTTCGTCGCCTGACGCTGAAACCGCAATTGTTTCCCCGGGAGGTCATCACCCCGGACCAGTTTGCCGAAATTCTGGGCTACAAATCCACCCTGGAATACGACATAAAGATGCTGACCGGAGAACCCGTCTGCGGGCTGACCATCGGTTATGTCGAAACTGATTACGGCGTGTTTTTGTTCCCGCCTGTGGGAGATCAGGGATCGGTCGAACAGGTATTTATCCCGCGTGAAGCATTTTCAAGTTTCGCCGCCGGTGGCAAGATTGGACATTTGCTGGTGCAGGATCAGGCTGTCACAGAAAAGCAGGTTGAGCAGGCGGCCAACGAACAAAAGGACATGCGCAGCCGCAAGCTTGGCGACTACCTGCTCGACACGGCTGTCGTCTATCCGGAGCAATTGATGCTGGCGCTCTCCCAGCAGTCCAAAATGCCCATGATCCGGATGGGCGAGGCGCTGACCCTGATGGGCTACATCAGCAGTGAGCAACTCCGCCAGGCACTGGAACGACAAAAAGCGGAGCGCTCCGTGCCGTTGGGCGAGCTCCTGATCAGGATGGGGTTCCTGAGCCGGCACGACCTCAATATTGCTCTGGCCAGGAAAATGGGCTACCCGATGGTGGACGTCAAGCTGTTCCCCGTCGACGCTGCAGCATTGACCAGTATTCCGATGGTCACGGCCAAACGTCTGAAAGTAATGCCGTTGTTGTCGCGGGACAACCTGACCGTGGTGGCCTCGGTGGACCCCACGCAGCGCAAAATGATCGAAGAACTGGAGTTTCTGGTGCAGGGCCGGGTCATCGCCACGTTGGGTGATGAGCTTCAGATCAAACAAAAAATTGTTGAGACCTACGAAAAATTCGGCTTGCACCGCAGCGTCCTGAGCGAGGATTTGCCTGGTTTTTCAGACCACGACAAAGATCAGCTGAGCTCCACTGATTTGCTGGAGTCGATGGAGCATGGCGACTTGAGCGGGGCTGACTCCGATGAGCTCGACAAACCCATTGAACAGTCTGACAACACGCTGGTGCGGCTGATCAACACCATGATCATTGAGGCTTACAACCGGGGTGTTTCGGACATCCATGTGGAGTCGCAGCCCCGACGCGCCAAAGTCCGGATCCGGTTTCGCAAGGACGGTATTTTGTTTCCCTACCTTGAGCTGCCGGCCAACTACCGCGCTGCCCTGGTGGCCAGGCTCAAGATCATGGCCGACCTCGACATCTCGGAAAATCGCAAGCCGCAAGACGGCAAAATTAATTTCAGCAAATTTTCCGCCAAGCACCGGCTTGAATTGCGTATTGCCACCATCCCCACTACCAACCGGCTGGAAGACGTGGTGATGCGCTTGCTGACGTCAAGCAAACCGATCGCCATGGACAAGCTGCTGCTGTCTGATACCAACCTGGCGCAGTTGCGTGATGCCGTTTCCCGGCCTTATGGGATGGTGCTGTGCGTGGGACCCACCGGCTCGGGCAAGACCACCACCCTGCATTCAATACTGAGCTACCTCAACACGCCCGAGCGCAAAATTTGGACCGCTGAAGACCCGGTTGAAATCACCCAGCCCGATTTGCGCCAGGTCCAGGTGAACCCAAAGATCGACTGGACCTTTGCCAAAGCGCTGCGCTCCTTCCTGCGCGCCGACCCCGACATCATCATGGTGGGTGAAATTCGGGACGCCGAGACGGCCCGTATCGCCATCGAGGCCTCGCTCACCGGACACTTGTTGCTGTCCACGCTGCATACCAACAGCGCAGCGGAAACGATCACCCGGCTGGTTGACATGGGCATGGACCCCTTCAATTTTGCCGATTCGCTGCTGGCCGTTCTGGCGCAGCGCCTGGTGAGAAAGCTATGCACCTCGTGCGTCGTCATGGAACCTGCCAGCGATGCCTATGTCAATGAACTGCTGAGCGACTACCTGGCTGTTTTCCCGGCCGACTTGCGCCCCGCTCGGGACGAAGTCCTGGCGCAATGGCTGCAGCAGTTTGGTCACAAGGGTGTGCTCAACCGTTACCACTCGGCAGGATGCCCCGAATGCAAGGGCACAGGCCTGGCGGGCCGTTTGGCCATTCAGGAGTTGTTGATGGTGTCAGCCGGTATCCGGCACCTGATTCAGACCAGTGCGCACCCGGAACTGATCCAGGCCGAGGCGTTCAAATCTGGAAAATTTCGCACGCTGCGCCAGGACGGCATCAGCAAGGTGCTGGCCGGACTGACCAGCATTGAAGAGGCCCGTGCCAACAGCAATGTCTGAACGCAGCCAAGCGTCAGCCCACCCCTACCAGTCGCTGACCCCGGATGTGGTGATGGATGCGCTGGCCAGCGTGGGGATGTTTTGCGACGGCCGGCAAATGTCCCTGAGTTCGTATGAAAACCGTGTCTATCAATTGCACCTTGACAACGGCGACGCGGTGGTGGCCAAGTTTTACCGCCCGGGGCGCTGGCTTGATGCGCAGATTCTGGAAGAGCACGCGTTTTCGCAGGAGTTGACGCGCGCCGAGATTCCGGTGGTTGGCCCGCTCACCCTGGGGGGCAGCACGCTCAACCACTTTGGCGGCTTCGCCTTCAGCGTGAGCCCCCGCCGTGGCGGGCGCTTCCCTGAACTTGACGACCCGGAGGTGCTGGAATGGATTGGCCGCTTTTTGGCGCGCATCCATGCCGTGGGTGCCGTCAGGCCCTTTGTCCACCGCCCGGCACTCGACCTGGCCAGCTTTGGCATCGCCTCGCGCGAATGGCTGCTGTCGCACGACCAGGTGCCGCTGGACGTGCAGTCAAGCTGGGCCAGGGTCTCGCAACAAGCGCTTGACCTGATCGCCGCCCACGGCTGCCTGGCTGGCGCGCCTGCCAGCCCGGCGACTCCCTCACACGACGAATTCGCCCACGACGATGCCATTCAGCGGATCCGCTTGCACGGCGACTGTCACCCGGGCAATATTTTGTGGACGCCGCTCGCTTCACCCGCCAGCGCCCAGCCGGGACCGCATTTTGTGGACCTGGACGACGCCCGCACAGGGCCGGCGGTGCAAGACCTGTGGATGCTGCTCAGCGGCGACCGGCAGCAACAAACCCGCCAACTCGGGTGCCTGATGGATGGCTATGAGCAATTCAGGCCCTTTGACCGGCGCGAACTCGCCCTGATCGAGCCCTTGCGCACCCTGCGACTGCTGCATTACAGCGCCTGGCTGGCTCGGCGCTGGGACGATCCAACCTTCCCCATTCACTTCCCGTGGTTTGGCTCCAGTGACTACTGGCAAGGCCAGGTGCTGATGCTGCAAGAGCAAATTGAGGCCATGCGGGAAGACCCGCTTTCGGCTTGACCGACCTGCTGGCGCCACGATCGCCCTAGGGGTTTACCCGGAAAACCCCTAGGTCAAGCACCCTAGAAGTGCCGCCGGGCTCGCACTGGTATCAGAAATGCTGCAAAATAGAACGATCGTACTATTTATGCGCAATAACCATGCTCTCTTCGCCCCGAAAACCCACTTCAGACCTTCTCAGCAAGCGGAGCAACAGCGTCCGTGCGTTGCAAAAGGGCCAGCAGACCAAGCAAACCATCATCAACGCTGCGCTGGGTCTGGCCGAGCAGATTGGCATCGAAGGCCTGAGCATCGGCGCGCTGGCCGAAGTCACGCACATGAGCAAGTCGGGCGTTTTTGCCCATTTTGGCTCGCGTGAGGAGTTGCAGATTTCTGTCGTGCGCGAGTACTTCCAGCGCTTTTCTGACGAGGTCTTTTTTCCGGCACTGGACGCGCCGCGTGGCTTGCCCCGGGTGCGCGCGCTGTTTGGCAACTGGATGAAGCGCGTGGCCATTGAAATCCAGTCAGGTTGCATTTTTATCAGCGGCGCGGTGGCCTTCGACGACCGGCCGGGCCCGGTGCGCGATGCCTTGGTCAGTTCGGTGCAAACCTGGCTGACCGCCTTTCAGCGCGCCGTGGCGCAAGCCAAGGATGAGGGCCATTTGGTGCCCGATGCCGACGAGGCACAAATGGCTTTCGAGATCCACGGCCTGATTCTGGCGCTGCACTACGAAGCCCGCTTTCTGAAGTACCCGGGAGCGCTGGGACGCGCCAACACCGGCTTTGAAAACACCTTGTTGCGTTACGGCAAAAGCTCGCTGCCTCAAGCACCAAAGTCGCATTAAGTCTTTTATTTCCAAGGAGAAAACACCATGGCCATCTATACCCCGCCACTGCGCGACATGCAGTTTGTCATGCACGAGGTGCTCAACGTCAGCGCTGACCTGCAAGCCATGCCGGCGCATGCCGACATGGACGCCGACACCATCAACGCCGTGCTCGAAGAAGGCGGCAAGTTTGCGGCTGAGGTGCTGCTGCCGATCAATATCAGCGGCGACACCGAGGGCTGCAAGTACGATCTCGCCAGCCATGCGGTCACCACACCCACGGGCTACAAAGAGGCCTATGCCCAATACGTGGCCGGTGGCTGGGCCGCGCTGGCTTGCGACCCCGAGTTTGGCGGCCAGGGGCTGCCGCTGATCGTGAACCAGTGTTTTTACGAAATGATGAACTCCGCCAACCAGGCCTGGGCCATGTACCCCGGCCTGACGCACGGCGCTTATGCCGCTCTGGAAGCCCATGGCACGCCAGAGCAAAAGGCCACCTACCTGCACAAGATGATCAGCGGCGAGTGGACCGGCACCATGTGCCTGACCGAACCCCACTGCGGCACCGACCTGGGGCTGATGCGCACCAAGGCCGAGCCGCAGGGCGACGGCACTTACAAGATCACCGGCAACAAGATTTTCATCAGTGCCGGCGAGCATGACCTGACCGACAACATCATCCATCTGGTGCTGGCCCGCCTGCCCGACGCGCCCCCCGGCATCAAGGGCGTGAGCCTGTTCATCGTGCCCAAATTCCTGGTCAATGCCGACAACTCATTGGGTGCGCGCAATGGTATTTACTGCGGCGGCCTGGAGCACAAGATGGGCATCAAGTCCAGTGCCACCGCGCAGATCGTGCTTGACGCTGCCGTGGGCACCTTGGTGGGCCAACCCAACAAGGGCATGCAGGGCATGTTTGTGATGATGAACGCGGCGCGCCTGGGCGTGGGCAACCAGTCGCTGGGCCTGACCGAAGTGGCTTATCAGAACGCGCTGGCCTACGCCAAAGACCGCATCCAGATGCGCTCCCTGACTGGCGCCAAGGCCAAGGACAAACCTGCCGACCCGATCATCGTGCACCCTGATGTGCGCAAGATGCTGCTCACCGCCAAGGCGTATGCCGAAGGCGGCCGCGCACTGATGTGCTTCAGCTCCATGCTCCTTGAAAAGGAGATTAACCACACCGATGAAGCGGTGCGCAAGGAGTCGGGCGAATTGCTGGCCCTGCTGACCCCCATCGTCAAGGCCTTCATCACCGACAACGGCTGGACTGCCACGTCAACTTGCATGCAGGTGTTTGGCGGCCACGGCTACATCAAGGAGTGGGGCATGGAGCAGTTTGTGCGCGATGCCCGCATCAACATGATTTACGAGGGCACCAACACGATCCAGTCGCTCGACCTGCTGGGTCGAAAAGTGCTGAGCAACAATGGCGCCACCCTGAAGAAATTTGGCAAGCTCATTGGCGCCTTGGTGGCCGAAGAAGGCGTGAACGAGAAGATGGCCGAGTTCATCACCCCGATTGCGATTCTGGGCGACCAGATGACCAAGTTCACCACCGAGCTTGGCTTCAAGGGCTTCCAGAACCCCGACGAGGTGGGCGCTGCCGCCGTGGACTATCTGCGCGTGGCCGGCCACCTGGTGTTTGGCTACTTCTGGGCGCGCATGGCGCAAGTGGCGTTGCGCCAGATTGCCGCGGGCAACACCGACCCGTTTTACTTGGCCAAGCTGCAAACGGCACGCTTTTACTTTGCCAAATTGTTCCCTGAAACCGCAACCCTCATGCGCACTGCCCGCACTGGCAGTAAAGTGCTGATGGACACCGACGCCGCACTGGCCTGATCAATCACTCAAGGAAAAAACATGTCCCGCTTCAATGTCAGAAAAGTCGCCGTGCTGGGTGCCGGCGTGATGGGTGCACAAATTGCCGCGCACCTGGTCAATTGCAAAGTGCCCGTGATCTTGTTTGATTTGCCCGCCAAGGAAGGCCCGAAGAACGGCATCGTCAGCCGCGCCATCGACGGCCTCAAGAAGCTCAAGCCCTCACCGCTGGGCGTGGCCGAAGATGCGGCCCTGATCAGACAAGCCAACTACGAGGAGCACATGGATCAGCTCCTGGACTGCGACCTGGTGATCGAGGCGATTGCCGAGCGCATGGACTGGAAGCTTGACCTGTACAAAAAGATCGCGCCATTTTTGGCACCACACGCCATCGTGGCGTCCAACACCTCGGGGCTGTCGATCACCAAACTCAGCGAAGTGCTGCCCGAGGAGATCAAGCCGCGCTTTTGCGGCATCCACTTCTTCAACCCGCCGCGTTACATGCTGCTGGTGGAACTGATCAACACCCCCACCACCGAGCCGCATATTCTGGACAATCTCGAAGCCTTCGTGACCAGCGCCCTGGGCAAGGGTGTGGTGCGCGCCAAAGACACGCCCAACTTCATCGCCAACCGGGTTGGCGTGGCCGGCATGCTGGCGACCATGAAAGAGGTGGAAAACTTTGGCTTGAGCGTGGATGTGGTGGATGACCTGACCGGCAAAAAACTGGGCCGCGCCAGCTCCGGCACTTTCCGGACCGCCGACGTGGTGGGGCTTGACACCATGGCCCATGTCATCAAGACGCTGCAAGACACCTTGAGCCTTGAAACTGATCCGTTTTACGCCAGTTTTGCCACGCCGGAAGTGGTTAAAACGCTGCTGGAAATGGGCCACCTGGGCCAAAAGGCCAAGGCTGGCTTCTTCAAGAAGGTGGGCCGCGACATCATGCGTTTCGACCCGGCGACAAAAACCTATGTGCCCGGCGGTGAAAAAGCCGACGAGGTTTACACCCGCATGCTGAAAAAGCCCGCTGGTGAACGCCTGCAGCTGCTGCGCAACAGCGAGGGTGCGCAGGGCCAGTTCCTGTGGGCCATTTTGCGCAATGCCTTTCATTACGCCGCCGTCCATCTGGCGCACATTGCCGACAACGCGCGTGACGTCGACTTCTGCATGCGCTGGGGCTTTGGCATGAAGCAGGGCCCGTTCGAGTTGTGGCAAGAGGCCGGTTGGTTGAAGATTGCCAACATGGTCAAGGAAGACATCGAGGCCGGCAAGGCGCTGTGCAACGCGCCGCTGCCCGACTGGGTGTTCAACGGCCCGGTGGCCGACGCCGGCGGTGTGCACACGCCGCAAGGCTCATGGAACCCGACCAGCGGCCAATTTGTGCCGGTGCGCAGTTTGCCGGTTTACGCGCGACAGCACTTTCCCGAAAGTGTGCTGGGCGCGCAGGCGCCCGCAGCGGCCAAAGCCGGCACCACCTTGCATGAAGACGACGCA
The DNA here is from genome assembly GCF_011391645.1 of Rhodoferax sp. Classification (GTDB taxonomy): domain Bacteria; phylum Pseudomonadota; class Gammaproteobacteria; order Burkholderiales; family Burkholderiaceae_C; genus Rhodoferax. The sequence continues at coordinate 8,497 of NZ_JAABQC010000072.1, forward strand.
GTCCGCCTGTGGACGCTGGACGACGAGGTGGTGATTGCCAGCATCAAGACCAAGATGCACGCGATCAGCCCGGATGTGGTCGAAGGGCTGCTGAAAGGCCTGGCGCTGGCCGAAGACAACTACAAGGGCATGGTAATCTGGTCCAACGACGAGATGTTCTCCGCCGGGGCCGACCTGCAGGCCATGCTGCCAGCCTTCATGACGGGCGGTGTCAAGGCGATCTCGGCCTCCGAGCTGGAGATGCAGCAGGCCATGCTGAAACTGCGTTACGCCAATGTGCCGGTGGTCTCGGCCGTGCGCGGGCTGGCGCTGGGCGGCGGCTGCGAGTTGGCGGTTTACTCGGCCAAACGCGTGGCGGCGATGGAGAGCTACATCGGCCTGGTCGAAGTCGGCGTGGGCCTGGTGCCCGGCGCCGGTGGCCTGGCCTACATTGCCCGCCGTGCCGCCGAGAACGCCGCCAGTTCCACCGGCAAAGACCTGCTGCCGTTCCTCACCGAGGGCTTCACGGCGGCTGCCATGGCCAAGGTGGGCACCAGCGCGCTGGAGTCGCGCAAGCTGGGCTACCTGCTGGACAGCGATGTGATCGTGCCCCACAAGGACGAACTGCTGTTTGTCGCCATCAACGAGGCCAGGGCCATGTATGACAGTGGTTACCGGGCCCCGCTCAAGCGCCAGTTTCCAGTGGCGGGCCGCAGCGGTCTGGCCACCATCAAGGGCAGCTTGGTCAACATGCGCGACGGCGGCTTCATCAGCGCCTACGACTACTTTATCGGTTGCCAGATTGCCTGGGTGGTGTGCGGTGGCGATGTGGATGCCGGCAGCCTCGTCGACGAGGACTACCTGATGACGCTGGAGCGCCAGGCCTTTGGTGTGCTGCTTGGCAACCCCAAAACGCAGGAACGCATCATGGGCATGATGCAAAACGGCAAGCCGGTGCGAAATTAACAACCTTGAGGGACAGACCAGGATTTGCGCGGCAAATTTGCTCTGTCCTCTACTGATCAAATCTGATTGAGAGAAGTTTATGAAACAAATTCAAGAAGCCTATGTCGTCGCCGCCACGCGCAGCCCTATCGGCAAGTCGCATCGTGGCTATTTCCGCAACATGCGTCCGGATGACCTGCTGGTCAAGGTGCTGCAGTCGGCGCTGGCCCAGGCGCCCGGGCTGGACCCCAATGCCATCGAGGACATCATCTGCGGCTGCGCCATTCCCGAAGGCCCGCAAGGCCTGAACATTGCCCGCATTGGCGCGGTGCTGGCAGGCCTGCCGGTGAGTGTGGGCGGTGTCACCATCAACCGGTTTTGCGCCTCGGGCGTCACGGCGATCCAGATGGCCGCTGACCGGATTCGTGTGGGCGAGGCTGACGTGATGATCGCCGCCGGCGTGGAAAGCATGAGCATGGTGCCAATGACCGGCAACGCGCCGTCGTTCTCGCCGCTGATGTTCGAGCGCGACGATGACATTGGCATCGCCTACGGCATGGGCCTGACCGCCGAAAAAGTGGCCACCCAATGGAAGGTCAGCCGCGACGCGCAGGACGCGTTTGCGTTGCAGTCGCACCAGCGCGCACTGGCGGCGCAGGCTGCCGGCTATTTCACCGCAGAAACCACCCCAATTGAAGTGATTGACCGCTCGCCCAACCTGGCCACCGGTGAAGTCATCGAGAAAAAACGGGTGGTGAGCCTGGACGAAGGTGCGCGCGCCGACACCTCGCTTGAAGGCCTGGCCAAGCTCAAGAACCCGTTTGCCGCGCGTGGCACAGTCACGGCCGGCAACAGCTCGCAAACCTCCGACGGTGCCGGTGCGCTGATTCTGTGCAGCGAAAAAGCCGTCAGGCAGTTTGGCCTCAAGCCGCTGGCGCGATTTGTGTCGTTTGCCGCCAAAGGCGTGCCGCCGCAGTTCATGGGCATTGGCCCGATCGAGGCGATTCCGGCAGCGCTGCGCAACGGCGGCCTGACGCTCGACCAGATGGACTGGATCGAGTTGAACGAAGCCTTTGCCGCGCAGTCGCTGGCCGTCATGAACACGCTGGGGCTGGACCCGGCCAAAGTCAACCCGATGGGCGGCGCGATTGCGCTGGGCCACCCGCTGGGCGCCACCGGCGCCATCCGCGCCGCCACCCTGGTGCACGGACTGCAGCGCACCCAGGGCAAATACGGCATGGTCACCATGTGCATTGGCATGGGCCAGGGCGCTGCCGGGATTTTTGAGCGCGTCTGAACGAAACGCGCTACAGCCTTCGTCGCGGGGGCGCGACACCCACAGGACAGCAGCAACGTCAGTCTTTGTGGGAGTCGCGCCCCCGCGACGAATGACTTCGGGTTATTCGTGGAAAATGCAAGGCGCAAACTTGTTACAGCCCCAAGGAAAACTTTATGACCGACATTTTGATTGACACCTCTGACAGCGTCACCACCCTTACGCTGAACCGCGTGGCCAAGAAAAATTCGTTCACAACCGCCATGTATTCGGCCATGGCGGACGCCTTGACCCAGGCGCAGGCCGATGCATCGGTGCGTGTGGTGGTGTTTCAAGGCCATGAGACCATTTTCAGCTCGGGCAATGACATTGCAGACTTCCTGAAAAATCCGCCCACGTCGGTGGACGCGCCGGTGTTCCAGTTCCTGCGCGCCATCAACCTCTTTACCAAGCCCATCATTGCGGCGGTGTGCGGCCCGGCCGTGGGCATTGGCACCACCATGCTGTTCCATTGCGATCTGGTTTATGCCGGCGACAACGCGGCGTTTGCCATGCCTTTTGTCAACCTCGGTGTGTGCCCGGAAGCCGCATCGAGCCTGCTGGCACCGCAGCGCATGGGCTACGGCCGCGCCGCCGAGGCGCTGCTGCTGGGCGAGCCTTTCCTGGCCGAGTCGGCGCTGGAAATGGGCCTGGTCAGCCGCATCGTGCCGCCTGCCGAGGCAAATGCCCTGGCCCGGCGCCAGGCGCAAAAGCTGGCAACCAAGCCGATGGCCTCGCTGCTTGCCACCAAACAACTGATGAAGCAGGGGCAAGCCAGTCTGGTGGCGCAGCGCATGGCTGAAGAAGCGGTCATTTTTGGCCGCATGCTGGGCGAGCCGGCGGCGCGTGAAGCCTTTTCCGCGTTCATGGAAAAGCGCCAACCCGATTTCAGCAGCTTCTGATGCGCGCCTTGCTTGCCGCAAGCACACTGGTCGCCGGCCTGCTCGCTGGCGCCAGCAGCGCAGCCGCCACGCCCGGCGAGGTGAAGGTGGGCAGCGTGCTGCGCGAAGCCACCATGCTCGGGCTCAATGGCCCGGACCAAAAACTGTCGACGTTTCGCGGCAAGCCCCTGATCATCAACGTCTGGGCCAGTTGGTGCCCGCCCTGCATTGCGGAAATGGGCTCGTTAGAGCGCCTGGCCTGGAGCGACCTGGGGCAGCAATTCACCGTCATCGGCATTTCCACCGATGACTACCCGCAGGCCGCCAAGAGTTTCCTGCGCAAAAGCAATGCCACCATCAACCATTACATTGACCGTCAGTTGGAACTGGAACACATGCTGGGTGCCTCACAATTGCCGCTGACCGTGCTGGTGGACGCCAAGGGCCGCGTCCTTGCCAAGGTGGTCGGTGCCCGCGAGTGGGACGGCCCGCAGGCCATGCAATTGATCCGCAACACCTTTCGCATTGCCGCAACGCCCTCCATTGTCCTGAAGAAATGACCCACGCTGGTCTGGAAAAATTACCCATGCCGCACCCTGCCAAAACGCCTGTTGATGTCCAGTTCGAGGACGAGTTCGTTGCCGGCCTCAAGAAGATCTTCGAAGAAATGATTGTCTTCAACCGTATGCTGGGCTTTAAGATCACTTCGGTACAGCCCACCCAGGTCAGGGCGCGCATCGACATGCGCAATGAATTGGTGGGCCACTATGCCTATAACCGTATCCATGGTGGCGTCATCAGCGCCTCACTCGATGCGTTGGGTGGCCTGGCGGTGATGGCGGCCATTGGCGCGCGCCACATGAACGAAACCCCGCAGCAGCGCCTGCAGCGTTTTGCCAAGCTTGGCACCATTGACCTGCGCATTGATTACCTGCGCCCCGGCATTGGCGAATGGTTTGAGCTGCGCGCCGAGGTAATGCGCCTGGGCTCGCGCGTGGCCTCCACGCGCATGGAGTTTTTGGGCGCTGACGGCAAATTGCTGTCCACCGGGGCCGGGGCCTACATCGTGTCCTGAGGGCCGCCTGTGCACAGCTTTTAAGCCATAGAATCCAGCAAACAAGCCAATCCGAACGTGAACGGCAAAGAGTTTTTTAACCGAAGGAGACATCAAATGCGTCAATTCAAACCACTGAAAAACACCCTTGCCGCTGTGCTTCTGGCATTCGCTGCCGCTGGCGCCTGGGCGCAAGCGCTCGAGGTTGAGGGCGTCAAGCTGGAGGCGACCAACCAGGTGGGCGCCTCCACGCTGCAGCTCAATGGCGCCGGCGTGCGCACCAAAGTTTTCTTCAAAGTCTATGTGGCCGGCTTGTACCTGCCTCAGAAGGCCACCAGCTCAGCCCAGTTGCTGGCACAAAAAGGCGCGCGCCGCGTCGCCATCACCATGCTGCGTGACGTGGATGCCCAGAGCTTTGCCAGCGCCCTGAACGACGGTCTGCGTGACAACCACACCGAAGCGCAGTTTGCCGCCATGAAGCCGCAAATTGACGCGCTCAACGCGAATCTCAAGGCAGTGGGCGAAGCCAAAAAGGGTGACGTGATCCACTTCGAGTTTTTGCCCGACGCGGGGACGCAGGTCACGGTGAACGGCAAGATGAAAGGCAGCGTGATTGCCGGTGACGACTTTTTCACCGCGGTGCTGCGTATCTGGCTGGGAGAAAAACCGGTCGACGCCAGCCTCAAGAAGGGCTTGATCGGGGCGTGATGTCGGGCCTGGGCACTGCGCGCGGCTTGCCCTGGTCGTCAATCGCCACGTAGGTGATGGAAGCCTCGGTGACCTTGGTGTAGTGGCCCTGCAAGCGAAAGTGCTCGGCGTACACCTCGATCTTGACGGTGATGGACGTGCGCCCGATGCGCACCAGCTTGCCGTAAAACGACAGGATGTCACCCACCCGCACCGGCTGCTTGAAGATGAATTCATTCACTGCCACCGTCGCCATGCGGCCGTCGGCGTAGGGGGCGGCGATCACGGCACCGGCCAGATCGACCTGCGCCATCACCCAGCCGCCAAAAATGTCGCCGTTGGCATTCACGTCGCGTGGCATCGGGATCACCTTGAGCACCAGCTTTTCGTTCAGCGGCAGCTCAAGCTTGGGCGGCTTGGCCGCGTCATGGGGCGCGTCAGCTTGGGGACTTGTAGACATGGGCACAATCCTTGGGTGTTGGAGGCGGCGCTGGCGCATTTCGTGCAACTGCGGCCTGCCCCATAAATAGTCAGGATTGTCCCCCATGCGCAGCCATTCATCCGCCCGTCACAGCGGCAGCTCCACCGATTCAGCTTCTGCCACCGCACCCGCCGAAAAACCGCCCCGCTCCGACTGGGCCACCCTGCAGCGCCTGTTCCCCTACCTGTGGGAATACAAATGGCGCGTGATCGCGGCACTGGCTTTCATGGTGGGCGCCAAGCTGGCCAACGTGAGTGTGCCGCTGCTGCTCAAGGAACTGGTCGACACCATGAACCCCAAGGGGCCGATCGGCGTCGAGGCCCTGCTGGTGGTGCCACTGGGCTTGCTGGTGGCCTACGGGCTGCTGCGCCTGTCGACCACGCTGTTTGCCGAATTACGCGAGCTGATTTTTGCCAAGGCCACCGAGGGTGCCTCGCGCAGTATTTCGGTGCAGGTGTTTCGCCATCTGCACGCCCTGAGCCTGCGCTTTCACCTGGAACGCCAGACTGGCGGCATGACCCGCGACATCGAGCGTGGCACCCGCGCGGTGCACTCGCTCATCAGCTACTCGCTCTACAGCATCTTCCCGACGCTGATCGAGGTGGCGCTGGTGCTGAGCATTCTGGCGGTCAAGTTCGACATGTGGTTTGCCTGGATCACCATCATTGCGCTCGTCCTCTACATCACCTTCACCATTGTGGTGACCGAGTGGCGCACCCAGTTCAGAAAGGAGATGAACGAGCTCGACAGCAACGCGCACAGCCGGGCCATCGACTCACTGCTGAACTACGAGACGGTGAAATACTTCAACAACGAGGAGTTCGAGGCGCGCCGCTACGACGAGAACCTGGAGCGCTACCGCAAGGCGGCACTCAAGAGCCAGACCACTTTAAGCCTGCTCAACACCGGCCAGCAGCTCATCATTGCCGCCGGCCTGGTGGCCATGCTGTGGCGCGCCACCCAGGGCGTGGTCGACGGCCGCATGACGCTGGGCGACCTGGTGATGGTCAACGCCTTCATGATCCAGCTCTACATTCCGCTGGGTTTTCTG
>NZ_JAABQC010000073.1 GCF_011391645.1 Rhodoferax sp.
GCAGCCGATCGACCAGGTCATTAGCTTCGTAAGGCAGATCACCCACGCCATTGCCGTCGCGGTCCCAGCCCAGGTAATTGCTCCAGTGGTTGCCCAGGCCCGGCAGCTTGCCACCCCAGTTTTCGTCCTTCGCGCCGACATAACGCACCTGCTCGCGGTTGCCAATAAAGTCGTTGCCTTCGACCTTGTTGCGGGTCGAGCCCGCCGACAGGTGCACGCCCACATGGTTGTCCACCACCAGATTGCCGCGCAGCGTCGCGAATTCCACGTCGTAGATGAAGAAGCCCCGGTTATTGCCGGCCACGATGTTGTTTTCAACCACCGAGTCTTGCAGCGTGCGCAACATGATGCCGTGGTCGGAATTGCCCCAGGTACGGTTGTTTCGGACTACCTGGTCGCGCACTTCCATCAGAGCCAGCCCACCCCGGTTGTAGTAGCTGTCGTTGTCCTCCCACAGGTTGTAATAGGAGTTCATGTAGTGGGTGCCGTAGCGGCTGTGGTGCAGCTTGTTGCCGCGAAACTCCGCATGGTGAGACACGTCCACATAGAGCGCGTCGCGCACAAAGCTGACGTCGTTGCCGGTAATGCGGGCACCCTTGGTGTTGTACAACTGAATGCCGTTGCCGCGTTGTGACGAGTTGAAGTCGCGCAAGCCCGTGATGCGGTTGTTTTCAATGCGGACGTCGTTGACCTTTTCGATCCACAGACCAAACAGGTTGTACACCAGCACGCAGTCGCGCACCACCGCCCGGTGGGCGCCGGGCTGGAGATAAATGCCGGCATGTTGGTAGAGCAGTTCGGTGCCTGAATCGCGCACGATCAGGCCCTCGATGACCACGTCTGCCGCTGTCACGCGAATGGTGTCGCCACGTTGCCCGCCGCTGAGCGTGGGGCGATTGAGGCCGCGCAGCGTCATGGGCTTGTCAATGCGCAGGTTTTGGTCATAAAAACCGCGCTCGATTTCCACCACATCGCCCGCCGCCGCCTGGTTGATGACTGCCTGCACATCTTGCCCGGGCTGCACCCGCCAGACCGCAGCCCACAGCGGGGCGCAGCACAGGAGCAGGCAAGCCAGCACCAGTCGGCGTAGATGCAGCGTCACAGTCAAGACAGCATCCCCAGTGTTTTCAGGGCAAGGAACAACGTGGCACCGATCAGCAGATTCTTGAAACCCACGTAACTCAGCATGTCCATCCAGTTGGCTTCGCGGTAGCGGGCCTGCCACCAGGGGCCGTCCTTGACATAGCGCTTGCCATTCATGCGAATCAGCACTTCATAGACGCTCCAGCCAAACCACCAGCCAATGATGGCGCTCTCGGACAGGCGCCCACTGGCGGTCAGCACCCAGGCCACACTGGCGGCAACTGCCAAAGAGAAGCCGGCCATTTGCATGGCGCGTTGGGACTTCCAGCCGTCGCGGCTCCACGGCCAGATATGGTCGCGCAGCTCGGCCAGCAGCCAACCCAGGCCACGGTGCCCGGCCGCGTAGCGCGGTACGGCAGGTGGGGTGGGCATACGCGGGTCAGGGCCTTGGGCCACCTTGGCGCTGATGGCCGGCACCAAGTCGATCGGGATGAAATAACCGTCGCGCCCAATTGGGGTGATCAGCAGGCCGTCTCGCTCGCGGCGCTTGCGTTCCTTGGCCAGCGGCGGGCAGCCCTTTTGGTCGGTGTACAGCACCATGCAGTCCAGGCAGTGCAGGCACTCGCGGTGGTCAATGCGGCCGTCAGCGTCGATGGCCTGGGCACCACAGCCCACCGCGCAGGCCTTGCAGCTGTTGCAGTCCTGCTTGCGCTTGAGGCCGAACCAGCGGAATGTGCTGGGCATGGCCAAAGCCGCGCCCAAGGGGCAGATGTACTTGCAGTACGGCCGCTCAATGAATAGCGACATCCCTAGCAATACCGCTACAAACAGACCATAGGGCCAGCTGCGATTCATCACGCCCACCAGGAAGGTGGTCTTGAAAGGCTCTACCTCGGACAGCACCTCCGCCAGTCCCATCGAGAACATCGACACCGCCAGCAGGCCGAAAAAGATCGCGTACTTGAGCCATTTCAATTTGTCGTGCAGTGCTTGCGGAACCGGCTTTTGCCAGCGCTTCAGGCCCAGCACGCGGCCCACCTTGAAGATGGCCTCGGACAGCGAGCCGAACGGGCACATCCAGCCGCAGAACAGGCCGCGACCAAACAAGAATACGGTGACGATGATGAAGACCCAAAACAGGAAGATGAACGGGTCGGACAAAAACAGCGACCAGGTCCAGTTGAACAGCAGTGCGTGGAACCAGGTCAGCACCTGGGTGATGGAGGGCTGCGCCATCACGCCAAAGCCTACAAAAACAATACTCAGCGCCCAGGCGGTGTACTTGAAAACATTCACAGGCCACTTGTTCTTGTGCGTGGACAGCCGGGTCAGGCGCTCGCGCAGGGCATAGACCACGGTCACCGCGACCAGCAAAAAGGCAAACAGCCCAATTTCAAGCGCGCGCGTTTTCCAGATGCGCACCCACGGGGCGTCAGGCTCAACCACGGTGGGTCGGCCGCCTTCAAGGAATTCATCGGCCAGCCAGTATTTGGCTTCAAAGTTGGCAAAACTGCGGTGGCCAGTGGCCCGGTCGACGCGGTTGCCCAAGAAAGCCAGTTTCCAGGGGTAAGCAGCCGAGAACGAACCGGCGCGGATGATGAATATGCCCGACTCGGTGCTGCTGGGCGCGCCCGCGGCCTCGATACCGTACAAGTTGAGCGAGTCCAGGTCGCGAAAGGTGAAGGAATCAGCACCCTGCTTGACTTGGACCCGGTCATAAATGCCGCCGCGCACAAAGCCCGAGCCCTTGAAGGACTCCTGGCCCGCGGTGCGGATCACAAAAAATGCGTGGTCGCCCGCGTTCAGACGCGAACGCAGGTTCTCGCTGCCCTGCTTGCCGAGCAGGCTCATGCTGAGCTCGGGGTGATTGAGGTCGCCAAACCAAAGCTCAATGAAGGGTTCACCGCCGCCGTCGAGTCCGACCTGTTTGGGTGTGACCTGCAACTGCTTGACAGCACCCAGCGCCACCAGGTCAGCCCAGCTGTAGACTTTTTTCTTCAGCGCATAACGCGCGGGCTCGCGCACCGTGGGTTCGATGATGCCCACCTGGCGTGCCACCGCCGAGCCCGAAAGTTGCATCACCTGATTTTGGGCGATCACCGTGACGGTGGCACCTGAGATGGCATCCAACCCCAGCACGTTTTCATCCGGGCGGGACGGGCCGACCTCGATCTGGTCCTTGACCGATTTTCCGAGGTACTGGTTATTGAAATCAATCAGTGCTTTTTCCGGGATGCCCAGCAACAAAATGGGCTCTGAATGCTTGATCACCTTGATGCCGACGTAGCGCCCCTGCACATCCATGCCAATCAGGGTCACTACCGGCTTGCCAGAATAAGCGGGGGTGTCGGTGATGTCGGTCGACAACATCACATAGCCCAGCAGTTTTTTGCTGGCAGGTGCCTGCGGGTCTGCGCCGTAGGCCTCGACATAAGGCGGCTGTCCCTTGCGGCTCGAGAAACTGGTAGCCCCAGGAAACACTTCCTGGCACGGCACCAGCGCGCACATATCGGGCGCGGTGCCTAACTCTTCGGGTAACTTGGCCTCGTAGGCTTGCGCGTGAGTCGGGTCAGCCCAAAGGCTCAAAACAATCGAAAACGCAGCCAGTGGCAGCGCGAGAAATCTGGGTAATGACATTAATGGGGTCCTTGGGGCCCCTGGCCTGCCCTGACAAGGACAGGCCAGCGGTTGCGAGGCTTAGGCCTCGACGATCATGCGCGTGCGCATTTCCAGGTGCAGGGCATGGCAGAAGTGGGTGCAGTAGCACCAGAACACACCCGGCTCGTCAGCCACAAAGGTCACCGAAGCAGTTTCCTGCGGGTTGACGATGAAGTTGACGTTGTAGTTCGGGATGGCAAAACCGTGCGTCAAGTCTTCGATCTTGTCCAGGTTGGTCAGAATCAGGGTGACCACATCGCCCTTTTTGACCTTGAACTCACGCAGGCTGAAAGCCGGTGCCTGTGACGTCATCTTGACGGTGACTTTCTTGCCCTGACGGAACACACCCGACTCTTTCGGGTCTTTGATCGCGTTGGGGAAATCGTCCAGCGCGTAAACCTGCTTGGGGTTGACCAGATCACGCTTGAAGATGATGAAGTCGTGCGGTTCGCCACGCACCGGATGGTCGGCCATCAGCACCATCTTGTCGCCCGAGATGTCGATCATCTGCTCGTTTTCTGCGTGCAGCGGGCCCACCGGCAGGAAACGGTCCTTGGAGAACTTGCAACCCACAGCCAGGTATTTGCCGTCGGCCGCAATGGTCTCGGACTGGCTGGCGTTCAGGTGGCCTGGCTGGTACTGCACGTCGATGCGGTCGACCACGTATTTGGCAGTCTTGTCACCGTTGTGGAACTTGATGGCCGCTTCGACGTTCCACTTGACCACCTGGCTGTCCAGGAACAAAGTGGTGTAGGCGTTGCCACGGCCGTCAAAGGCAGTGTGCAGCGGGCCCAGACCCAACTCGACCTCGGCCACGATCACCGAATCGAGCTTTTCGAGCTTGCCATCAAACCAGTCCAGCACCTTGGCCAGTTCCAGCACGGTGCCGGTGGGGGACAGTTTGCCGGAGCAAATGAAGTATTTCTGGTCAGGCGATGCGTTGACACCGTGCGGATTCTTGGGCACCGAGACATACGCGGTGAGCGCGGTCAGGGGGTCCTTGTTGGCCTCGCGGGTGCCGTCCACCACCGGTACCTTGGACTTGCCGATGGTCTGAAATTTGCCGGCCTTGACGGCCGCTTCGATGCGGGCAATGTTGTAGAACAGGCAGGCATCGCGCTCGGCAGACATCATGTCCTCGTAATGCGCACCCATCTCGGTGTTGTACTGATTGGTGGCCGCGAGTTTGCCGTCAAACGAGGTGGCCACCAGGTCGCAGTTTCCGTCAATCAGCACCTGCCAGCGCACCTCCATGGTCTCGGCATCAACGCAGCTGAACAGGGATCGGTATTTGGTGGCGTCCTCGGTGCCCGAGTTGGGCAGTGGAATCCCGAACTCGCCACCGCAGAACACACGGGTGGTGTAGTTGATAGCCGGGTCCACTGGGTCACGCTTGTCCGGGAAAATGCCGTGAAAACCCTGCACGTTGGGCAGCTGGGTGATCTTGTCGCAGACAAAGTAGTCGAGTCGCACGCGCGCAATGCGTGAATTGATCTTGTCGTTGATCCAGCAATAACGACCATCGTAGTTGCCGTCTTTGTATGACGCGTGGGTGTGGTGCGTGTCGCCCACGGTGTAGCGCAGCGAGCCGTCGGCTTTGGTGCCCATGATGGCTTTGGACTCATTGGTGATGCCCCAGCCAACCAGTGCGTCCGGCACGAAGCACGGAATGCGCAACAGTTCGCGGCCGGAAGGCAAACCCAGCACCCGCATGTCGCCGGTGTGGCCACCACTCCAGATGCCGTAATAAGTGTCGAGTTCGCCGGGTTTCAAGTGGGCGGAAGCACCACCAGCGTGGCTGGCGGTTGTTGCAGGCGCCGCCGCAGAGCCCGCAGGGGTCGCACTGTCTGATTTTTTTTCGGCACAGGCGACGACGCCGAGCGACAGCCCGGTGGCGGCAGCAGCGCTCAAAAATGAGCGACGCGCCAAAGTATTGGTGGCAGGAGGGGTTAGTTGCGTTTCAGTTTTCACGGGAGGGCCTTTCAGTTCAGGTTGAAGAAACGGGGGGTGGGAGGACCGCGAGAGGGCGGCGATAAGCAATGAATTTCTGGTGTTGGCAAGGGCTTGGCCACGGCCAGGCGGCCTTGAAGTGGCTTCTCTGCGGCGCGAACGGACGCTTCAGGCGGGGGCAACACAGCGGGCAGGCAGTCGGCACAATCAAGCGTCATGGCAAGCAGCTTTGCGGGCTCAGTCTGCGCATCAATATCCACCAGCGCGACAGTGTTTGCCCCGCTACAGACCACGGTCATCGACCGCGGCTTGACCAGTGGGCTGGCCATGGCCACACCCATGCAGCACAGCAATCCCGTCAATATCCATCGGGTCTCGCGCTGTAGGAAGGTAGACGTTGAAAACATGGGCTGGATTCTAAGGCTTTAAGATTCACTTTACATGAATATTTAATTATGTTTGACGCAGATCAAATGAAAGACAAGGCAACTTTTCTCCTTGTGCTGGTGCGGATGTCGGTGGACGAAATCAGCGAGGTTGACTTTAGAAACGATCAGGTCGCGCGGCAATATTTCTAAAGAACGAGAAATCGCATTCCAGAAGAACTATTGATCAACCCCGGCAAGGCCTGTCAATACAATCTGTGTGATCTTGCCATGTTGGCAACCAAGGAACACCATGAAAAAACTCAACGTCACCATCAAGCTTGAAATGTCGGTCCCGGACGACTGGGAACTGGCTGCAACCTCTGAAGGAGGCCACGTGCTGAAACTGCCCAACGGTCAGTTTCTCGACATCGCCATCGAGCCGCTGTTTGCCAGCGACCCCGAGGAAACCTGGAGCAGCACCGAAGACGACGATGTGCTGAACGACCTGCTCGACATGGTGGAAAGCGAAGAAGTAAGCTACGAGTTCGTGACCCACTAGAACAGGCAAGCCAGATGTCATCTGTCGCGTTGCGCCGGCTGTTGCTGGCACTGCTCGTGCTGAGCCTGCTGGGGGCGGGCATCTGGTGGATCAAGCGGCCCGAACCGGTGGCGGTGACGCTGGCCACCATTGACCAGGGCCGGGTTGAGTCCAGCATTGCCAACACCCGCGCCGGCACCGTCGAGGCCTGCCTGCGCACCAAACTCTCGGCCACCATGGGCGGGCGCATTGAGGTGCTCGCCGTCAGGGAGGGCGACAAGGTCAAAAAGGGCCAGTTGCTGATGAAACTCTGGAACGACGACCAGCAGGCGCAAAGCGCGCTGGCCCTGACACAGGTGGAAACCGCCCGCAAACGTGTGCTTGAAGCCTGCACCGTGGCCGCCAATGCCGAGCGCGAGGCCGAGCGCCAGAACGCCTTGTTCAAACAAGGTTTTGTGTCGGGCTCGCGTGACGAGCAGGCCCGCGCCGAGGCCCAGGCGCGCCGCGCCGGTTGTGAGGCGGCAAAGGCGGATGTGAGCCAAACACTGGCCCGCGTCAAATCCACGCAGGTGGAGCAAAACCGCACCGTGCTGTATGCACCCTTTGCCGGCACGGTGGCCAAGATTGTGGGTGAGGTGGGCGAGTATTCCACCCCGTCGCCGCCCGGCGTGCCGACGCCACCGGCGATTGACCTGATCGACGACACCTGTCTTTATGTGCGCGCCCCCATGGACGAGGTGGACGCGCCCAAAATCGCCGCCGGCCAGGCCGTGCGCATCAGCTTTGACGCGCTGCCCAAGCAGTCTTTCCCGGGCACGGTCAAGCGCGTGGCGCCTTATGTGTCGGCCGTTGAAAAGCAGGCCCGCACCGTCGACATTGAAGCCACGCTGGACGCCGACCACGCCCCGCCGCGCCTGCTGGTGGGCTACAGCGCCGACGTGGAAGTGGTGCTGGCAGTGCGCGAGCATGTGGTGCGTGTGCCCTCCTCTGCCTTGCAGGAAGGCGGCCGCGTGCTGCTGGCCGCCCCCGATGGCACCCTGCAGGAGCGCCAGGTCAAGACCGGTCTGGCCAATTGGGAATTCACCGAGGTGCTCGAAGGCCTGGCAGCGGGTGACAAGGTGGTGACCTCACTGGAGCGCGAAGGGGTCAAGGCCGGTGCCGCGTTTGTCGCCGATGACACCCCCAAAAAATGAGCCCCGCGCAAATTGAGCTGGCCGGCATTGAGCGGGTGTTCCACCTGGGCGACTCCGAGGTGCACGCGCTGCGCGACCTGAACCTGTCGATTGCCGCCGGCGAATATGTGGCCGTGATGGGCCCGTCGGGTTCGGGCAAGTCCACCCTGCTGAACTTGCTGGGCCTGCTGGACCGCCCCAACACCGGCGAGTACCGGCTGGAGGGGCGCGACGTGACCACGCTCTCGCCCGACGAGCAGGCGCGCGTGCGCAGCCAGCGCATCGGCTTTGTGTTCCAGAGCTTTCACTTGGTGCCGCGCCTGAGCGCGGCAGAAAACATTGCGCTTCCCATGGTGCTGGCCGGCCTGGCCCCCGAGCAGCGCGCCGTGCGGGTCAAGCAGGCCCTCAAGGACTACGGGCTGGAGCCGCGCGCCGACCACCGACCCGAAGAACTCTCGGGCGGGCAGCGCCAGCGTGTGGCCATTGCCCGCGCCACCATCATGCAGCCCGCCATGATCCTGGCGGACGAACCCACCGGAAACCTGGACCGCGCCACCGGCGAGGAGGTCATTCGCCTGCTCGAGGGGCTCAACGCCAAAGGCGTGACACTGATCATGGTCACCCACGACCACGCCCTGGGCGCGCGTGCGCAGCGCCAGCTGATGATGGAAGACGGCGCCATCAAACAAGACCTGCGCCATGCCAGCCCGGCCACCCTCACCAACCCGTCGGAGCCCTCTCCGTGCGCCTTGCCGACCTGATCCGCTTTGCGCGCGAGGCCGCCACCGGCAACCCGCTGCGTGCCGCCTTGCTGGTGCTGGCCATGGCGATTGGTGTGGCCGCCGTGGTGGTGCTGACCGCCCTGGGCGACGGTGCCCGGCGCTATGTGGTGAACGAGTTTTCAAGCCTGGGCAGCAATCTGGTGATCGTGTTGCCGGGGCGCTCGCAAACCGGTGGTTTCAACCCTGGCAACGCCATCACCAGCACGCCGCGCGACCTGACCATTGACGACGCGCAGGCTCTACAGCGTGCCAGCGCCGTGCGCCGCGTGGCGCCGCTGGCGGTGGGCACCTCCGAGATAAGTGCCGGGGGCAAGCTGCGCGAGGTGCTGGTGGCGGGCACCGTGTCAGAGTACGTGGAAGTGCGTCAGATGGCCATGGCGCAGGGACGCTTTCTGGCCGCCGGGGACTGGCGCCGTGGCGCCAGCGAGGCGGTGATCGGGGCCAAGGTGCGCGACGAGATTTTTGGCAGCGCACCCGCGCTGGGTCAACTGGTGCGCATTGGCGACCGGCGCTTTCGCATCGTGGGCGTGCTGGCGCCCAGCGGCCAGGGCCTGGGCATGAACGCCGACGAACTGGTGTTTGTGCCGGTGTCGCTGGCGCAAGCCATGTTCAACAGCAACACGCTGTTTCGCATTCTGGTCGAGGCCCATGGCCGCGAATCGATCGAGGCTGCCAAAGCCCAGGTGGCGGAGATCATCAGGCTGCGCCACGAGGGCGAGCAGGACGTGACCGTTATCACCCAGGACGCGGTGCTGGCCACCTTTGACCGGCTGCTGGGCGCGCTCACGCTGGGGGTGGCGGGCATTGCCGCCATCAGTCTGGCGGTGGCGGGCATTCTGGTGATGAACGTGATGCTGGTGTCGGTGAGCCAACGCACCGCCGAGATCGGCCTGCTCAAGGCGCTGGGCGCCACGGGCGGCGGCATCCGGCTGATTTTTTTGACCGAGGCCATCATGCTCTCACTCACCGGCGCGGTGGCGGGTTATGGGCTGGGGCTGCTGGCGGCGGCCCTGATTCGCCTGCTGTACCCCGCTTTTCCGGCTTACCCACCCGACTGGGCGGTGCTGGCCGGGCTGGCCACCGCGCTGGTCACCGGCATCTTGTTTGGCGTGTTGCCGGCGCGCCGCGCCGCGCAGCTTGACCCGGTGCAGGCGCTCGCGAGGCGCTAAAAATATGGCCCCCACGCTTGTCACTTCGTGCACGACGCTGCCCCTCAAGAGAGTCGTCGCCTTGGGGCGATCTGGCGACGCCGCGCAACATGCTGCTGCCTGACGCCATTGCCCTCGCCCTGCGCGCCGTCACCGCGCAGCGGTTGCGCAGCTTTCTGACGCTGCTGGGGATTGCGGTGGGCATTGCGTCGGTGATCTTGCTGACCTCGATTGGCGAGGGCATTCACCGCTTCGTGCTGGCCGAATTCACCCAGTTTGGCACCAACATTGCCAGCATTTCGCCCGGCAAGGTCAAGACCTCGGGGCCCGCCCCAACCGGCATTCCCTCGTCGGTGCGGCCGCTGAGCCTGGACGACGCGCGCGCACTGGCCAACTTGCCGCATGTGACCGGCATGACCGCCACGGTCTGGGGCAACACCGAGGTGAGTGCCAATGGCCGCCTGCGCCGCACCACCGTCAACGGCGTCAGCGCCGACATGGCCCGGGTGTACAACATCAAGGTCAGGACCGGCCAGTTCCTGCCACCCGAGTCGCTGGAAAACGCCCGCGCCTTCGTGGTGCTGGGCGCCAAGCTCAAGAGCGAGCTGTTTGGCAGCGCCAACCCGCTGGGCGCGCGGGTGCGGGTGGGCAACCTGCAGTTTCGGGTGATCGGCGTGCTGGAGGCCAAGGGCCAGTTTTTGGGTGTTGACCTGGACGATGCGGCCTACATTCCCACCGCCCGGGCGCTGGAGTTGTACAACCGTGACGGCGTGATGAAAATTGACCTGGCGTACGAAGAAGGCGTGCCCGCGGCGAGCATCGTGGCCGCCATTAAAGGCACGCTGGTGGCGCGCCACGGGCGGGAAGATTTCACCATCACCACCCAGGAAGACATGCTGCGCACACTGTCCAACATTCTGGACATCCTGACCATGGCGGTGGGTGCTTTGGGCGGCATCTCGCTGCTGGTGGGCGGCGTGGGCATTGTGACCATCATGACCATCGCGGTGAGTGAGCGCAAGGGTGAGATTGGCCTGATGGTGGCGCTGGGTGCGCCCCGGCGAACCATTCTGGCACTGTTTTTGGGCGAGGCGGTGACGCTGTCGGCCATCGGCGGACTGATGGGGCTGGCGCTGGGCTTTGGCCTGGCCCAATTGATCCACCTGACCCTGCCCGCCCTGCCCGTGCACACCCCGTTAAGCTTTGCGCTGCTGGCCGAGGTGGTTGCCGTGGTGATCGGCCTGCTGGCCGGTGTGCTGCCGGCGCGCAGCGCGGCACGGCTGGACCCGGTGCAAGCGCTGCGGGCCGACTGAGCGCCTGCGGCATGGCAAAAAATACTTCTCCCTTATTTGTGTGAGCTACCCTGTGGACAAGTCATGGTACAAGCGCCAGAAGCCGCGCCAGTCATGGGTTTGCAGGCGGTGCTCAAACATTCATCAATCCTGACAGCCGCAGGCATCCGCGTCAATGAGCCGGGAAATCTGTGGTAGCAATTGGTGCGCCTTCGTGGCAGCACAAGTTTGTCGTTTCGGCTCAAACAGTTACTCCAAAAAATGGTGCACTAACTTGTGGATAACCTGTCTGGCAAGTCCTGAAACCCGCGCCGGCATTGGTTCCTGAGGCGGTGCTGCAAAAAGCATCAGTCAGCCGGATTTCTGGCAACAGGCTGGCCGGGCCCGGCTCGACATCTGCATCAGCCCGGCGAGCCCCTGTTTCTTTTCCCAGATAATCACGCCCCATGAACTCTCTCACAACCTACTTTCCCCTGGGCTGGCAGCACTATCTGGCGGGGGGCCTATTTGTTGGCGCAGGCGCGTCACTGCTGTTTATTTTTACCGGCCGCATTGGCGGCATGAGCACGGTGTTTTCCAGCACCTGGTCTTTTGTGGTGCAGCGGCCGTTTTTCCAGCAGCCACGTTTCGTCGGTTCACGCGGCTGGCGGCTGGTGTATGCGGCCGGGCTGATTCTGGGCGCGTTGTTGTGGTGGCTGGGAGTTGCCGACGGCGCAGCCCAAAGCACCCGCGTGCCAGTGTGGCAATTGCTGGTGGGCGGCTTTCTTGTGGGCTACGGGGCCCGGCTGGGCAATGGCTGCACCTCGGGTCATGGCATCTGCGGGCTGGGTTCGCTGCAATGGCCCTCGCTGCTGGCCGTGCTGACCTTCATGGCCACCGCATTTTTGACAGCCAACCTGATGGCAAGGTGGCTGGCATGACACCACACGCTGAGACACTGCCCAAAATAATTGCCACGCTGGCAGCCGGCATGCTGTTTGGCTTTGGACTGTCGTTGTCGACCATGATCCAGCCCGAGGTGGTGCTGGGCTTTTTGCACTTCCAGGACTTTGGCCTGATGCTGGTCATGGGCGGTGCCGTGGGGGTGGTTCTGGTGGCTTACAAAATAGTGCCGCGCCTGCTTTCAAAACCTTTCCTTGACTCGCATTTTCATGCGCACCCGAGCTTCTGGAACCGTGACACACTGGTGGGTTCGGCACTTTTTGGCATCGGCTGGGGCTTGTGCGGCGTGTGTCCCGGGCCGGCCATTGCGGCGCTCGGGGTGGGCAATGTTGACCTGCTCTGGGCGCTGGGCGGCATGGCCGCCGGGGCGCTGGTGCAAGGACTGCGGGCCAAATAAATCCTGGCCGGGCTGCCCCGGCTGGAAGCAGCTTTACTGCGTGGCGCGCCTCAACTCGGCCACCCGCTTGTTGATGGCGCCGCGGTCTGCGGCGTGCAGGTCGTTGGCGAGATAAGTTTCCAGATCTTCCAGCGCGTGGCCCGGGCGTCCGGCTTCGGCATGCGCCAAACCCCGGTCGCGGTACTCAGGCCAGGCTTGCGGCAGCAAAACGATCATCCGGTCAAGCACCGCAATCAGACGCCCCCAGTCTTCCTGCGCGGCATGAATATCCTTGAGGTTGAACAGCATGCGGGCAATGATGTCGCGCGGCGGCGCCGCCTGCAGGTACAGGCCAAGCGGCAGGTCCGGGTCGTCGACCAGAGCGCCCATGTCGTGATAAGGCGCCAACCGCTCGGACAATTCCTCCCGGCTGAGCGATTTGCCGGTGAGCGGGTCAATCACCACCTGCCCCTCGGTCAGGTTGACCTTGACCATGAAGTGCCCCGGAAAACTGATGCCACGCACCTTCAGGCCAATGCCCTGGGCCAGTTCCAGCCAGATCACTGCCAGCGAAATGGGAATGGCCAGCCGGGTGCGCAACACCACATGCACATAGCTGTTGTCCGGGTCCATGAAGTTGTTGAAATTGCCGCCGAAGTTCAGGTCACGGTAAACAAACTGATTGAGCACACGCAGCTTTTGCAGCGAGCCGGCATCCTCCGGCAGGCGGCGCCGCAAGCGCGCCAGCAATTGATCCACATCACCCAGCACCTGCTGCACACTGAGCTCCGGGTACTCGTCCTGCGCCAGGCTGATGGCGGCCTCCAGCAGCGGAAAGTCGGCGTCGCTGTGCACCAGCGACGCAAAATACTCCAGCGGGGTGGGAATGTTCAGGGACAGATTCATGGCGCCCATAGTCTATCGTCTTAAAAGCTGGCGGAATTTCATGCCAGCAGCCCACAGGGCCAAAAAGTAAATGAACCCCGAGGCGACCAGAATCAAGGCCAGCAGTCCAATTCTCTTCAAACTCTCGGCGCGCAATGCCAACCAGGCGAAGTGGCTGTTGGCCCACACCAGAAACAAACCCAGCAAAACGCAGGCCGCCAGCACCTGCAGCACAAAAAGGCCCCAGCCGGGCTCGGGCTTGTAGCTGCCGCGCTTGAGCAGGCCGAGCAACAGCCAAAGTGCGTTAACCATGGCCCCAATGCCAATTGACAGCGTCAATGCGGCATGGGCAAAAACCGGCACCAGGCCAATGTTCAGCAACTGGGTCAGCACCAGCACCACCACGGCCACCTTGACCGGCGTTTTGGTGTCCTGGTTGGCAAAGTAGCCCGGCGCCAGCACCTTGATGGCCACAATGCCGACCAGCCCCACACCCCAGCCCATCAGCGCGTGGGTGACTTGCTGCACGTCAAAGTCGGTCATGGCGCCGTAGTGGTAGAGCACCGACACCAGCGGCAACGGAAACACCAGCAGCGCGATGGCGCAAGGCACCGCCAGCAGCACCACCAGGCGCAGGCCCCAGTCGAGCATGGCCGAATAACGTGCTGAATCACCGCCGGCGCGGGCCATGGCCAGCTGCGGCATCAGCACCACGCCCATGGCCACGCCCAGCATGGCGGTGGGGAACTCCATCAGGCGGTCGGCGTAGGTGATCCAGCTCACGCTGCCAGGCTTTAAATAGGATGCGATCTGGGTGTTGATGATCATGGACAAGTGCGCCACGCCCACGCCCAGCAGGGCCGGCCCCATGAGCCTCAGGATGTTCTGGGTGCCCGAATCGGCCCAGGCCTGTTTTATTTCCGACCAGCGCCAGCCCAGCCGGGGGCTGAGCCCCATGCGCTTCAAGGCCAGCCATTGCACCGCCAACTGCAGCACGCCGCCCATCAGCACGCCGCCCGCCAGCGCATAAATGGGTTCCAGCCCAATGGTTTTGAACCACGGCGCGCCCAGCCAGGCGGCAAAAATCATGCAGATATTGAGCAGCACGGGCGTCGCCGCGGGCACCGCAAAACGTTTGTAGGTGTTGAGCACCCCGGCCCCCAGCGCCACCAGCGACATGAAGGCGATGTAGGGAAACATCCAGCGCGTCAGCACCACCGCCACGTCATAGCCGCGCGGGTTTTGCTGCATGCCACTGGCCATGGCCCACACCAGGCCACCGGCGCCCAGCACGCCCAGCACACTCAGCAGCAGCAGCGCCCAAGCCAGCACCGTGGCGACACGGTCGATCAAAAGCCGGGTGGCGGCGTCCCCGTGCTGCGCCTTGGAGGCGGCAAGCACCGGCACAAAGGCCTGGCTGAAGGCCCCTTCGCCAAAAAACCGGCGGAACAGATTGGGAA
>NZ_JAABQC010000074.1 GCF_011391645.1 Rhodoferax sp.
GGTAAGCAGGCGGTTCTCCTGCAGCGGCCTTAGCGAGGTCAGGGGTTTCGAAGACGCCTAACACGCGGAAGGAGATCGTTCCCATCACCGTCTTCTCGCCGCCATTCAAGGCGCTAATCCCGGTTATGCTGTTCGCCACGAGACGTCGCGGACCATTGAAGATGACCCCATCACCCCCGTATTCCTTTTTCAAGGTATCTGCATCCAGAGCGCGGAAGCGGGCGTCCATCACCTCGTTGGACGCTTCAAGGTCCAAGCCGAGGGAATTGTGGTAAAAGCCGACCCCGCTGCCGTCGGCCTGGCGGTTCATGAACAGAATTTCGTAGAAGGCCTTGCCGCGCCAGTTCTCAACCTCGATCTGGACGGGGTCCTTCAGGGCAACTTTCTGTTCGGAAAAGGCCGGCGCCATGGCTCCCCCCAGCGCAAGCGCCAGTACGATTGCCTTCGCGGATGTGGTTGTCATTGTATTCATTTGTTTTCTCCTAGCTATTTACCGCCTTGTGACGGTGGTTGATTTACTGATGTTCACGCACTCTATCGACTACTCCAACGATTGTGGCTCGGGAAAGCTCCATGTCCCGTTTATGATCTCCTTCTTCGGCTGATACATCCGCACGATGTAATTCCATCCGGGAGTGACCGGCAGATTGTTGATGGCGTTCGGGCCACCGCCGAAATTGATCGTGATGCTTCCGTCCGCGTTCTTTTTGGCGGTCACGTTATTGTAGGAATAGACGTTCTGGTCGTTCTTTTCCATGTACCCATCCTTGTTATAGACGGTAATAGACCAGAAGCCGTTGACCGGCACGTCTTTCACTCTAACCAAATAAGGCGTCTTGCCGTCATTTTGTGCCGGCACAACGTTGGCATACATAGCGGCTTTTTCAGGGTTGCCGCCCCAGCCGTAAGCCGTGCCCAGCAGATGACTGATCGGGTTGAGCTTGGCTTTGTCCCCAAACATGCCCTTGGCACTGGTGCGGGTCGAAGCCAGAACATTGATGGCATCGCGGACCTTTTTCAGCGACGTCTCGTCCCAGTTTGGAACTTCAAACGTCCCCGGGTTTTTCTGCCGCACGGCGATCTTGTCCTGAGCGGCGTTGGCGGCCTGGATGTCCGCCGGGTCATTGGCATCGACGAAGGTGCGCAGGAGCACGATGGTGTAGCGCGTCCCGACTTTCTTCCGTGTCAAAGTGAACTCGCCAGCGCCGTGTTCGATAGGCAACATCGAATGGTCTTGGCTGATGACCATCATGGACTGGAAGCGCCCAGCGGAATCCGGCTTGACGATGGTGACCGGCTCGGTAAGGTCGAATATGCCGGCCGAGTAGAGCGTGTCGCGGTTCATGCGAATCACGCCCTGTTGGTCGATCGGCGTGGGCTGGCGGATGTGCAGGAATTTGCCGAAAGCGCCTTGCTTGGCATAACGGGCGAGCGTCATGTCGGTTTCGGCACGGACGAATGTGTCCACGGTCACCACTTCTGATGTTGCGGCAATGGGTGATGAATTGGTCATGGATTTCCCTGGAGGTAGTTTGAAATCTGGCTTGCGAGCCAATGGATTAGATTGATGACAAAAACTATATAGCATACATCCCGGATTGTCACTACTCTGTATGCTTTGCAAGCTCGGGTGCACTGGGCTTCCGGTAAGCGGGTATTCGTGGCCGTCGGCTTTCGCTGCGCAAGAGTCACCCATCAAAAACACCCGTTCCGGCAGCGTTGCAACCCGTCAAAGAGTGCCAGCTGAATTGGGCACTGACTCACTGGTGATGCTTTTCTGCAGCAGCATCAGGCTGTGCGCAGCGACCTGCACGCTCATGCCCCTGCTGCCTTGCTGGGCGCTTTGCCCATGCAGGTGGCTGGTGTCAAGCACGCCCCGCCAGTGACCGAGTGGCAGGACAAAGTTGACGGTGGTGGCACCGGCGTTGAAAAGAAATAGCAAAGGCCTGGGGCTGCGTCCGGGTTTGCCAATGAGGCACGCCAGTGTGCGATCAGCAGACTGGTGCCAGGCATCATGCTGCAGCACGGTTCCATCAAAGTTCCACCAGGACACGTCGTACACCCCGCTGCCATCGGCAATGCCGCTGTACCACTGGTTGGCAAATGGCTGCAGTTCGTGCCTGAGCGCCAGCAGGTGTTGGGTAAAGGCGAGCAGGTCGGTATCTGCTGCCGACCAGTCGATCCAGGTGATGGCGTTGTCCTGGCAATAGGGGTTGTTGTTGCCCTTCTGGGTATGTCCAAGCTCATCGCCGGCGCACATCATGGGCGTGCCTTGCGCCAGCAGCGTGTTGGCCAGCAGAACGCGCTGCAAACGGGCGCGCAGCGTGGTCACCATGGGGTCATCGCTGGGGCCTTCCTCGCCGCAATTGAAGCTCAGGTTGTCGTTGTGACCGTCGCGGTTGTTCTCGAGGTTGGCCTCGTTGTGGCGCTGGTTGTAACTGACCAGGTCGCGCAGGGTGAAACCGTCGTGGGACACCACATAGTTCACCGATTTGGCCGGTGTGCGGCGGCGCTGCTGGTACAGGTCAGATGAGCCGCACAGGCGCATGGCGAAGTCGCCTCGCGTGCATGCCAGCGGCACGGCGTCGCCAGCTGCCGCACTTTGCACCCAGAAGCGCCGCGTGCAGTCCCTGAACTTGTCGTTCCACTCCAGCCAGCCGCGCGGAAACCCGCCCACCTGGTAGCCGCCCGGACCGGTGTCCCACGGCTCGGCAATCATTTTCACGCGCGACAGCACCGGGTCTTGCACCATGGCAGCAAAAAAAGCGGCCTGGGCGCTGAAGCCCGTGTCGGTGCGGCCCAGCACCGGGGCCAGATCGAAGCGGAAGCCGTCCACGTGCATGTCTTGCACCCAGTAGCGCAAACTGTCCATGACCATTTGCAGCACCTTGGGCTGGCGCAGGTTCAGGGTATTGCCGCAGCCGCTGTAGTTTTCATATTGGCCGAGTCTGTCGGGCGGCAAGCGGTAATAGCTGGCGTTGTCAAGCCCGCGAAAACTGATGGTGGGGCCGCTCTCGTCGGCTTCCGGGGTGTGGTTGTAGACCACATCCAGAATTACTTCGAGCCCGGCCGCGTGCAGCGCGCGCACCATGTTGCGGAATTCGTCACGGGCCGATTGGCCATCGGGTGCGCTGGCCAACTGCGGATTGAGGCAAAAAAAGCCAATGGTGTTGTAGCCCCAGTAGTTGGACAGGCCCTGTTTGACCAGGCGCTCTTCACTGAGGGGGTAATGCACCGGCAGCAGGCTGACTGCCGTGATACCGAGTTGTTTGAAATGGTGGATGGATGCCGGGTGCGCCAAGCCGGCGTAACTGCCACGCAACTCACGCGGCAGCTGCAAGTTGAGTTTTGAGAAACCCTTGACATGGCATTCGTACAGCACGGTGTTGGCCAGGCTGATGTTGGGGGCAGTGTCATTGCCCCAGTCGAATTGGTCATGCGTGACACGGCCCTTGAGCGCCAGTGCCGCGTTGTCATGGGTGTTCATGTGCCCCGGGTGCAGGCGGTCGGGGGTGAAGTGTTCAGAGTGCCAGATGAAATGGCCCACAATTTCCCGGGCATAGGGGTCAAGCAGAAGTTTTGTGGCATCAAAGCGGTGCCCCTTCTCCGGGTGCCAGAGGCCATGCGCGCGCAGACCATACACCAGGCCGGGTTGCGCGCCCGGCAGGTAACCGTGCCAGACATCCTCGGTATGGCATGGCAGTGGCAGGCGCGCCAGTTCGCGCTTGCCTTCATGGTCAAACAGACAAAGGTCCATGCCCTGGGCGTGCGCTGAAAACACCGCAAAGTTGACCCCGTGCCCATCAAAATGGGCCCCCATAGGCCAGGGATGTCCTGCCCGCAGGCCGGCCGAGATCAGGGCGTCCATTGAAAAAATACCGTGGCCAGGGGCGGCAGCGTGAGCAGGATCGACCACGGCTTGCCGTGCCAGGGGGTAGGCTCTGCCGTGGCATTGCCCAGCGGCGTGCCCACATTGCTGCCACCATAGTGGGCGGAGTCGGTGTTGAGTAGTTCGTGGTAGCTGCCGGGTTGGGGCACGCCCAAACGGTAGCCTTGCCAGACTTGGGGTGTGAAGTTGCACACCACCACCACGAAGGTCTTGGGGTCCAGACCATGGCGCACGAAACTCAGCACCGAGCGGGCGCTGTCGTTGTGGTCAATCCACTCGAAACCGGCGGGCACGAAGTCCTGCTGGTACAGGGCAGGGGTGGCACGGTACAGTTTGTTGAGGTCGCGCACCAGATGCTGCACGCCAGCGTGCGCCGGCTTGTCAAGCAAATGCCAGTCCAGGCTCTGGTCATGGTTCCATTCGTTTTCCTGGGCGAATTCGCAACCCATGAACAGCAATTTTTTGCCGGGGTGACCAAACATGTAGCCAAGAAAAGCGCGCACATTGGCGAGTTGCTGCCAGCGGTCGCCGGGCATTTTTTTCAGCAGCGAGCCCTTGCCGTGCACCACTTCGTCGTGCGAGATCGGCAGCACAAAATTTTCATTGAAGGCGTAAATCAGGCTGAAGGTAATTTCGCCTTGATGGTGTTGGCGGTAAAGGGGGTCGCGCGCCATGTAGCTCAAGGTGTCGTGCATCCAGCCCATGTTCCACTTGTAATGAAATCCAAGACCGCCCGCGTAGGTGGGGCGCGACACGGCGGGGTAGGCGGTGGACTCTTCGGCCAGCGTGATGGCCTGCGGGCATTCCACGCCGACCACCTCGTTGACACGCTTCAGGAAGGCGATGGCCTCCAGGTTTTCGCGGCCGCCGTGCACATTGGGTATCCACTCGCCTTCCTTGCGGCTGTAGTCGCGGTAGAGCATGGAAGCCACGGCGTCCACACGCAGGCCATCGACGCCAAAACGCTCCAGCCAATACAGCGCGTTGCCGACGAGAAAGTTGCTGACCTCGGTGCGGCCCAGGTTGTAAATCAGCGTGTTCCAGTCCTGGTGGAAGCCTTCCCGCGGGTCGGCATATTCATACAGGTGGGTGCCGTCAAAGTTGGCCAGTCCGTGGGCATCGCTTGGAAAATGGGCTGGCACCCAGTCCAGGATCAGCCCGATGCCAGCCGCGTGACAGCGGGCCACCAGGCGGCCAAAACCGTCCGCGTCACCGAAGCGGGATGTGGGCGCGTAAATGCCAATCGGCTGGTAGCCCCAGGAGCCGTCAAACGGGTGCTCGCTCACCGGCATCAGCTCAAGGTGGGTGAATCCCAAGTCTTGCGCATAGGGGATAAGCGTGTCGGCCAGCTCGTCCCAGGTCAGCCAGCGATTGCCCTCTTGCGTGATGCGCCGCCACGAGCCAAGGTGCACTTCGTAAATGCTCACCGGGGCGTCCAGTGCATTGGCGGCCTGCCGCTGCGTTGAGGCTGCCACTTTGGCTGGCAGGTGACCCACGACACTGGCGGTGGCGGGGCGCAGCTCGGATTGCAGGGCGTAGGGGTCGGCGCGCGCCGACAGCAATTCGCCACTGCGGGTCCCGATTTCGAATTTATACAGCGAGCCGGCGCTGACGTCGGGCAAAAACAGCTCCCACACACCGCATTCACGGCGCAAGCGCATCGGGTGGCGGCGGCCATCCCAATGGTTGAAGTCGCCCACCACGCTGACGCGCGAGGCGTTGGGCGCCCACACGGCAAAGCGCGTGCCGGCGACCCCCAGCATGGTGGTCGGGTGTGCGCCCAGCACTTCAAAAGGGCGCAAGTGGGTGCCTTCTCCCAGCAACCACACATCCATCTCACCGAGCACCATGGGGAAACGGTAAGGGTCGTCAAGGGTGCTGGTCTGGCCGCTTTGCCATTGCACGCGCAGTTGGTAGGCATCGCCAACCGCCATGGGCACGTTGCCATCAAAGAAATCAGTGCCGGGGCGTTGCGCCAGCGTGGCCAACGAGCTGCCGTCGGGTGACACCACCTGAACCTGGGCGGCGTTTGACATGAAACACCGCACGCTGCATCGCTTTGGCGAGACCTGATGCGGACCCAGCACCGAGAAAGGGTCACCATGGCTGGCGTTGCAAATCAACTCTATGTCGTGGCGTAGCGGCATGGTGGCCTTCCTGGAAGATTGTGTGAGCGGCATCAGGTGGTCAAACTTGACACATGCCAGATCTCGTTGGCGTACTCGGCAATGGTGCGGTCTGATGAAAACACGCCCATGCCGGCCACATTGCGAATGGCGCGCTGGCACCATTGCCCGGGCTGGCGGTACAGCGCATCCACCCGCGCCTGGGTGGCCACATAAGAGCCATAGTCGGCCAGCAGCATGTAATGGTCGCCGCCCCACACCAGTGAGTTGATCAGCGCGCTGTAGCGGCTGGGCTCATCTGGCGAGAACTGGCCGCCGCTGATGGCGTCGAGCACTGATTTGAGCGCCGGGTTGTTGTCGTAATAGTTCAAGGGGTGGTAGCCCGCCACCCGCAGGTCACGGACTTCCGGGGTTTTCAGGCCAAAGATGAAAATATTCTCGTCGCCCACGTTTTGTCGAATCTCGATGTTGGCACCGTCGTCGGTGCCAATGGTCAGGGCGCCGTTGAGCGCCAGTTTCATGTTGCCGGTGCCCGAGGCTTCGGTGCCGGCGGTAGAGATCTGCTCTGACAAGTCGGCGCCAGGCATGATGATTTCAGCCACCGAGACGCCATAGTTGGGGATGAACACCAGCTTGAGTTTGTCGCCGATGCGGGGGTCGTTGTTGATGGTCAGGCCGACATCATGAATCAGCCGGATGATCGATTTGGCTGACTGGTAGCTTGAAGCCGCCTTGCCCGCAAAAATGACCGTGCGCGGCACCCAGGGGGCATCTGGTTCTGCCAGGATCGCCTGGTAGCGGCCAACCACGTGCAGCACATTGAGCAACTGGCGTTTGTATTCGTGGATGCGTTTGACCTGCACGTCAAACAGGCTGTCAGGGCTGACGGTGATGCCGGTGGTCTTTTCGATCAAGTGCGCCAGGCGCACCTTGTTGCTGTGTTTGATGGCCATGAATTGGTTCGCAAACTCATGGTCCTCCAGCCGATCTTCCAGCCGCTTCAATTGGCTGAGGTCGTTTCGCCATGCGGTTCCGAGGGTCTCATCCAGCAGGTTTGACAGCCCCGGATTGGCCTGCGCCAACCAGCGCCGGGGCGTCACACCATTGGTCATGTTGGTGAATCTTTTGGGCCAAAGTGCCGCAAAGTCGGCAAAAATGGTGTGCACCAACAACTCGGAGTGCAGGGCTGACACGCCATTGACCTGGTGGCTGCCCACCACCGACAAGTGGGCCATGCGCACGCGGCGCTCACCGTTTTCGTCAATCAAGGAAAGACGCTTCAGAAACTCGTGGTCGTCCGGGCGGAAGCGCGCGGCGTGGTCCAGAAATTCCTTGTTGATGCGAAAGATGATTTCCATGTGGCGCGGCAGCACCTGCTGCATCAGGCTCACCGGCCAGGTCTCCAAAGCCTCAGGCATCAGGGTGTGGTTGGTGTACGAGAATGTTTTTCCGCAAATCGCCCAGGCATGGTCCCAAGTAAAGCCGTGTTCATCACACAAAGTGCGCATCAGCTCGGCCACGCCAATGGCCGGGTGGGTGTCGTTGAGGTGAATGGCAACGTGCTCCGCCAGGTTGTCAAGCGTGGGGTGCTCGTCGAGGTGGCGTTTGACCAGATCCTGCATCGATGCGGCGACGAAGAAATACTCCTGCTTGAGGCGCAACTCGCGGCCGGCCGGCGTGCTGTCGTTGGGGTAAAGCACCCAGGAGATATTTTCAAACTCGTTCTTCGTGCTGGCGGCGCGGGCGTAGTCGCCGGTGTTGAAGGCGCTCAGGTCAAAATGCGCGGGAGCCACCGCTTTCCAGAGGCGCAGGGTGCTGACTTTGGTGGTTCCGTGGCCGGGCACCACCATGTCATAGGCCTTGGCGGCAACTTCCCCGGCGTGTTGCCACACCGCAACATCATTCTTGTGCGTGACCCAGCCGCCAAAACGCACCGGGTAGGTGATGTCTGCGCGCGGGAATTCCCACGGTGTGCCGTCCTGCAACCAGGAGTCGGGGTACTCCACCTGGCTGCCCTTCTGAATCTCCTGGGCAAACATGCCGTATTCATAACGAATGCCGTAACCAAACGAGGGCAAGCCCAGTGTCGCCATGGAGTCCAGAAAACAGGCTGCGAGGCGACCCAGGCCGCCGTTGCCCAAGGCGGCATCACGCTCCAGTTCGGCAACGTCCTCAAGTTTCTTGGCGTGTTGCGCCAGCCCTGCGGCAGCACCTTCTGTCAGGTTCAAGGCGGCCAGTGCATTGGACAGGCTGCGACCCATCAAAAATTCCATGGACAAGTACACCACCCGTCGCGCTTTATGCTTGCGTTCCAGCGCCTGCGTTGCCACCCAGCGTCTTGAGAGTTGGGCACGCGCCACTTGGGCCGTGGCCTGCATCAGGTCACTGGGGGAGGCGTTTTCTGGCGCGACACCCACGGTGTGCAGGAGATGGGCGTTGATCTGTTCTGAGGGGGTGGAGGCTGAGGGCGTAGCAGAGACGTTCAAGTGGATTCCTTGGGGCTGAGGCGAAATGAGGACGAACCCCTATTTTGCACGCCAACGCGGACGAACTTCACGTTGCGGTTACCACTTTTCGCGTGCGGGACTTGGCGCATCCCTATAATCGCGCCCATTCCGAGGAGCGTTGCAGCTCACGTTACGGGTCAAAACCCGGCGCTGAGTGAGGCTCGGAACCCGCTGCGGCTGTTTTGCCCGGCGATTCACAACGGCGCTCACCCACGACACGTGAGGTGAGTTTTCCCGCCCTGCATGTCGTGGTTGTCACCTTAATTTCTGGAGTGAACCATGAGCGCTGCATCAAAAAAATCTGTTAAACCGGCTGCCCAAGCTGCCGTCAAACCTGCCGACTTCATCATTGCCGACATTGGTCTTGCCGCCTGGGGCCGCAAAGAGCTGAACATCGCCGAGACCGAAATGCCCGGTCTGATGGCCATCCGTGAAGAGTTCGCCGAGGCCCAGCCCCTGAAAGGCGCACGCATCACCGGCAGCCTGCACATGACGA
This sequence comes from Rhodoferax sp., assembly GCF_011391645.1. Classification (GTDB taxonomy): domain Bacteria; phylum Pseudomonadota; class Gammaproteobacteria; order Burkholderiales; family Burkholderiaceae_C; genus Rhodoferax. Next base: position 9,019 of record NZ_JAABQC010000074.1, read on the forward strand.
TTCAGACCGCCGTGCTGGTGGAAACCCTGACGGCCCTGGGTGCCGAGGTGCGTTGGGCGTCATGCAACATCTATTCAACCCAAGACCACGCTGCCGCCGCTTTGGTGGCCGCCGGCATTCCGGTGTTTGCCTATAAAGGCGAGTCCTTGACCGATTACTGGGACTACACCCACAGAATTTTTGAATTTGGTGGCAAAAAAGCAACAGCTTCAGAGGGCCCCAACATGATCCTGGACGACGGCGGCGATGCCACGCTGCTGATGCACCTGGGCACCAAGGCCGAAACCAACCCCAAGTTGCTCGACAACCCCGGCAGCGAAGAAGAAACCTGCCTGTATGCCGCCATCAAGGCCAAGCTGGCGGTGGACGCCACCTGGTACAGCCGCCGCCTCAAGCACATCATTGGTGTCACCGAAGAAACCACCACCGGCGTGCACCGCCTTAACGAGATGTCGGCCAAAGGCGAGTTGATGTTGCGTGCCATCAACGTCAACGACTCGGTGACCAAGAGCAAGTTCGACAACCTGTACGGCTGCCGCGAGTCTTTGGTGGATGCCATCAAACGCGCCACCGATGTGATGATTGCCGGCAAGGTGGCTGTGGTGGCTGGCTACGGCGATGTGGGCAAGGGTTCCGCCCAGGCGCTGCGCGCCCTGAGCGCACAGGTCTGGGTGACTGAAATCGACCCGATCAACGCTTTGCAGGCGGCCATGGAAGGCTACAAAGTGGTCACCATGGAATACGCCGCCGACAAGTGCGACATTTTTGTCACCGCCACCGGCAACCTGAATGTGATCACCTACAAACACATGGCGGCCATGAAAGACCAGGCCATCGTGTGCAACATTGGCCACTTTGACAACGAGATTGACGTGGCGTCGCTGTCCAAATGCAAGTGGGAAGAGATCAAGCCGCAAGTCGACCATGTGATCTTCCCGGCCAAAGGCAAGACGCCATCCAAGCGCATCATCATGCTGGCCAAGGGCCGTTTGGTGAACCTGGGATGTGGCACCGGTCACCCCAGCTTTGTCATGAGTTCCAGTTTTGCCAACCAGACCATCGCGCAGATCGAACTGTTCACCAAGCCCAAGGAATACAAAGTGGGCAAGGTCTATGTGTTGCCCAAACATCTGGACGAAAAAGTGGCGCGCCTGCACCTGAAAAAAGTGGGCGTGCAATTGTCCGAGCTGACCGACGAGCAAGCTGCCTACATTGGCGTGAGCAAGTCAGGTCCGTACAAAGCCGACGCTTACCGCTATTAAGAAGCCGATGCGCATTGACCAACTGTTGGTACAGCGCGGCCTGGCCAGCACCCGCTCCCAGGCCCAGCGCCTGATTGCCGGTGGCGTGGCCTGGCAGCAGGGGGTGGACTGGCGTCGTGTCGGCAAGAACGGCGACGACGTGCCCGAAGATGCAGAACTGCGGCTGCTCGATGACTCTGAGGCCCGGTATGTTTCCCGCGGCGGCCTCAAGCTGGAGGCGGCCCTGAAACAGGTTGGCCTGTCGGTGACAGGCTTTCAGTGCCTGGACGTGGGGCAAAGTACCGGTGGCTTCACGGATTGCCTGCTGCAGCAGGGGGCCCGATTTGTGGTGGGTGTGGACGTGGGCAGTGCCCAGCTGCACCCAAAATTGCAGGCCGATCCCCGCGTATTGGGCGTGGAAGGTCTGAATGCGCGCGCGCTGGACGCTTCTGATTTGGTGGCTGCTTACGAAGAAAGCATGGGTGCCGAGGGTCAATTTGACGTTGATGAAGACGACGGCGTTGCGCACGCCTTTGAGTTTGTGCCCGAGTTTGACTTGATCGTCGCCGATTTGTCGTTCATCTCGCAAACGCTGGTATTGCCGGCGGTGGTGCCTCTGCTCAAGTTGGGCGGCATCTTGCTGACGCTGGTCAAACCCCAGTTTGAACTGCAACCTGGCCAGGTGGGCAAGGGCGGCATTGTGAAGGATGCGTCGCAGTACCTGGTTGTCGAGCAACGCCTGCGCGATTCCTGCTTAGAGCTGGGTTTGCAGGTAACCCATTGGTTTGACTCACCGATCACCGGTGGAGATGGGAATCGTGAATTTTTTATTTGCGCAACAAAATATTGAAGAGAGACCGTGATGACTTCAGCCGCCCGTTTTCCTGTCAGTGTCGAGTTTTTCCCTCCCAAAACACCCGAGGGTGTTGAAAAATTGCGGGTGGTGCGTCTGCAGCTTTATGCCTTGCAGCCCGAGTTTTGTTCGGTAACGTTTGGCGCGGGTGGCTCCACACAGGAGGGCACTTTCAGTACTGTGCGCGACATTTTGAGCGAGGGCGTGAGCGCCGCCTCGCATTTTTCGTGCATTGGTGCCACGCGTGACCGGGTGCGCGAGCAATTGGCCACGCTCAAGGCCATGGGCGTGACGCGCCTGGTGGCGCTGCGCGGAGATTTGCCAAGCGGCTACGGTACCGGCGGAGAATTCCAATACGCCAGCGACCTGGTGGCCTTTATTCGCGCTGAAATGCCAGACGATTTTCATATTGAAGTGGCGGCCTACCCCGAAACCCACCCGCAGGCCAAGTCGCCCGAGGCTGATTTGAAGGCTTTTGTCACCAAGGTCCAGGCCGGTGCCAATTCGGCCATTACCCAGTATTTTTACAACTCCGATGCCTACTTCCGCTTTTTGGAGGATGCTGACGCATTGGGTGTGAGCGTGCCGGTGGTGCCAGGCATCATGCCGATTGCCAGTTCATCGCAACTGATGCGCTTCAGCGATGCCTGTGGGGCTGAGATACCGCGCTGGATTCGATTGCGGCTGCAAGGCTTTGGCGATGACAGCGCGTCCATCAAGGCCTTTGGCCTCGATGTGGTCACGGACTTGTGTGAACAACTGCGCGCCGGGGGCGCCCCTGGCCTGCATTTTTACAGTATGAACCAGAGCGCGGCGACGCTGGAGATATGCCACCGGCTTGGGCTGTAAGCTTCAGCGGCCGTACACATCCTCAAAGCGCACGATGTCATCTTCACCCAGGTAAGAGCCCGACTGCACCTCGATCATCTCCAAAGCCACCCGGCCGGGGTTTTCCAGGCGGTGGGTGGTGCCCAGCGGAATATAGGTGGACTCATTCTCTGACAGCAAAAAGGTGTCATCCCCCTTGGTAACTTTGGCGGTTCCGCTGACCACAATCCAGTGCTCGGCGCGGTGGTGGTGCATCTGCAGCGACAGCGTGCCACCCGGTTTGACCACAATGCGCTTGACCTGAAAACGCTCGCCTGCATCAATACCGTCGTACCAGCCCCACGGACGGAACACCTTGCGGTGGATGCTGCTCTCGGGCCGCCCCTTGGCCTTGAGCGCGTCAACGATTTTTTTCACATCCTGGGTTTTGTCTTTGTGGGAGATCAAAACGGCATCGGCCGTTTCGACCACCACCAAATCATTCAGACCAACGCAGGCAATCAGGCGGCCCTCCGAGAAGGCCAGGGTGTTTTCGCAGTCCTGCAGCAACACATCGCCCTGGGTCACGTTACCGTGGCTGTCTTTGGGCAGCACTTGCCACAAGGCATCCCAGGCACCCACGTCAGACCATCCGGCGTTCAACGGTAGCACCACGCCCGGCGGGAGATTGCCAGAGCCAGACTGGTCGCGGGCTGCAATGCGCTCCATCACGGCGTAGTCAATCGAGTCACTTGGGCATTCGGCAAAGGATTCCTTGCCGATGCGGACAAATTCGCCATCGGTTTTACTCTGGTTCCAGGCAACTTGGCACGCGGACAAAATATCTGCCCGGCAGTGCGCCATGGCTGCCATCCAGATAGAGGCCCGCATCATGAACAAACCGCTGTTCCACAGGTAGCTGCCATCTGCCAGATAGGATTGTGCGGTGGCCAGATCAGGTTTTTCAACAAACCGCTTGATCGTATGGGCCGTCGTTCCGTCGCTGCCGTAAGGGGCGCCCGACTGGATGTAGCCATAACCAGTTTCAGGTGCGTCTGGCGTGATGCCAAAAGTCACGACGGCGCCCGCTGCAGCCAGAGCAGCGCCCTGGCTGACCACTTGCTGAAATGCGGCGATGTCTGTAATCACATGGTCTGCAGGCATCACCAGCAGCACCGGATCAGTGTGGTCCTTGAGAGAAGCCAAAGCAGCGACAGTGAGTGCAGGAGCAGTATTTCTTCCACAGGGCTCCAGCACGACCACGCCGCTCTGGCCCAGCAGGCGCAGTTGTTCAGCGATGACGAAGCGGTATTCTTCATTGCAGACGACCATCGGCGGTGCCAGATCAATGCCGGGCGTGCCTTGAACTCGCCGTACCGTGGCCTGCAAAAGCGACTCTTCCCCGATCAGGCTAAGTAATTGCTTGGGATACTTTTCGCGTGACAGTGGCCACAAGCGTGTGCCGGAGCCGCCTGACAAAACCACTGGCTGAATTAAAACGGGTGAAGTCATAGTCATTAGATTGTTGAGTAAGGGCCAAGCATGGGCATCGCCTTAGCGCGATTGGGCGCATCCGTTGCCGTTCAGGGGATGCAACCCGGTCGGTAAAGCACAGTTCTGCACTTGTGCGAGTGTATTCAAACAGAATGCACAGCAGCAATTTAGTGCCTGTTTAAAGGCTGCCGCCGTGCCAGGTTTAGCCTGACCGACCACTGCGCCGCCACACTCAAGACACGTCAAGCATGCTGCCTCTGTAGGGGCCGAGCGCAGTTGACCTCAATGAAGACCGACGGCAAAGAAGGGCTTTTTCATAAATTCATAAACATTTAAGCAAAACGGTCAAATCGACTGCTAGAATTCAAGGCTTCGCTGATCACGGCGGAGCAAAACTCAGATGTGTATCGAGCGGCAAAATAAATTCCTTAGAACTTAAAAATTTCTAAGGAAAGCGCTAAAAAGGCGTGCTAGAATACAAGGCTTCGCTGATCACAGTGAAGCAAGCAAGAGTGGTGTAAAAGCTGCTTTTAGATCATTAAAAACATACAGCCGATAAGCGTGGGCGTTTGAAGGTAATTACCAAGTTCTTCGGAACTTAGTCTTAATTGGCTAACAAACGCTCATGAAGTAAAAAAGATGTGAAAGTCAGAAATGAAATTCACGTTGATTCCAATTTATGAGTTGCATAGAAATGTGCAAAAAATTCAAGATCGAACTATAGAGTTTGATCCTGGCTCAGATTGAAC
>NZ_JAABQC010000075.1 GCF_011391645.1 Rhodoferax sp.
AAAAACGCCAGTGGCACAAACACCGAGATCAGCACCACGGTCACGCCAATGATGGCGCCGGAGATTTGCCCCATGGCCTTGCGCGTGGCCTCCAGTGGCGCCAACCCTTCCTCGCTCATGATGCGCTCGACGTTTTCCACCACCACAATCGCGTCGTCGACCACGATGCCGATGACCAGCACCATGGCAAACATGGTCAGCACGTTGATCGAGAAGCCCATTGCCAGCAGCGTGGCAAACGTGCCCAGCAGCGCAATCGGCACCACCAGCGTTGGAATCAGCGTGTAGCGCCAGTCCTGCAAAAACAGGTACATCACCAGGAACACCAGCAGCACCGCTTCCAGCAGTGTGGTGGCGACTTGCGTCAGCGAGGTTTCAATGAACTTTGAGCTGTCGTAGGGAATGGCCCAGGCCACGCCCTTGGGGAAGAATTTTTCCAGCTCGTGCATCCGCGCGCGCACCGCCTTGGCCGTGGCCAGCGCGTTGCCGCTGGGCGACAACTGCACACCAATGCCGGTGGAAGGTTTGCCGTTGAGCCGCGCCGAGGTGGCGTAGGACTGGGCGCCGAGTTCGATGCGCGCCACGTCTTTCAGGCGCACCGCAGAGCCGTCGGTGTTGGCGCGCAACATGACATTGCCGAATTGCTCAACGCTGCCAATCTGGCCGTTGACCACCACGGTGGCGGCAATGCCTTGCCCGGTCACGTTGGGCAGGCTGCCGATTTCGCCGGCAGACACCTGGGCGTTTTGCGCCCGGATGGCGGCGGTGACCTCGGCGGAGGTCAGCTTCAGGCTCATGAGTTTGGCAGGGTCAATCCAGACGCGCATGGCGCGCTCGGTGCCAAACAATTGCACCTGGCCGACGCCCGGCAAGCGTTGCAGCTCTGGCACGATGCTGCGCGAGGCGAAATCGCCCAGCGCGACCGGCGTCAAGGCCGGGTCGTCACTTGAGAGAATGGCAAACAGCAGGAAGTTGCTGCGCGCCTTGTCCACGCGCACGCCCTGCTGGGTCACCGTCGAGGGCAGGCGGGGCGCCGCGCGCGACAGGCGGTTTTGCACATCCACCTGCGCCAGGTCGGGGTTGGTGCCGGGCTGAAAACTCAGGGTGATGCTGCCGGTGCCGTTGGCCTGTGCGACCGACTCCATGTAGATCAGGCCGGGCGAGCCGTTCATCTCCTGCTCGACGATTGACAGCACGCTTTCTTCAAGCGTATTGGCAGAAGCCCCCGGGTAAGTGGCCGAGATCACGATCGAAGGCGGCGCCACCGGCGGGTACTGGGCAATGGGCAACTGGGTGACGGCCACCGAGCCCATCACAATGATGAACAGCGCAATGACCCACGCAAAAATGGGCCGGTCAATAAAGAATTTAGCCATGAAAGCAGTTCCTTAGCGCGCTGCGCTGGCGGTTGCGCTGGCGGGTGGCATCGCGGCCGATGCCACACTGGCTACAGCGGGTGCACTGCCAGGAGCCAGCCATGGCACCGGCTTCACCGGGGCATCGCCGCGCAGCTTCTGAAAACCATCGACCATGACCTGGTCGCCGCTTTGCAGACCGTCCAGAATGACCCATTGACCTTGCTGCTGCGCGCCCACCTTGACCGGGCGCGGTGCCACCTTGCCATCGGCGGCGACCACCATCACCGAATCGCCCTGGGAAGAACGCGTCACCGCTTGCTGCGGCAGGGTGATGGCGCTGCTCACCTGCGCCTGCTCCAGCCGCACCCGCACAAACAGGCCTGGCAGCAGGGTGCCGGTCGGGTTGGGTACCTCGGCGCGCAGGGTGATCTGGCCGCTGGTGCTGTCCACCGTCAGGTCGGAAAACAGCAACTTGCCGGATTTGGCGTATTCGCTGCCATCTTCCAGCAGCACCCGCACGCTGGCTGCCTGGCTGCCGGCGCGCTTGAGCTGGCCGGATTCCATGGCGTTGCGCAGCCGCATCACCTCGGAGGCGGACTGGGTGAAGTTGATGAACATCGGATCCGTCTGCTGGATCACGGCCATGGGCGTCGCTTCGCCCTGGCCCACCAATGCACCTTCGGTGACCAGCGCCCGGCCAATGCGACCGCTGATGGGGGCCGTGATGGAGGCATAGCCCAGGTTGATGCGGGCCGTTTGAACCGCAGCACGGGCCACGGCCACATCGGCTTCGGCCAGCTTTTGTGATGCCTGGGCATTGACAAATTCCTGCTGGCTGATGGCCTTGGCCTCGATCAGCGGCTTGAAGCGCTCGGCCTGTGCAGCGGCCTGCATCAGGTTGGCTTCGGCTTTGGCAACCGAAGCCTGGGCACTGGCCAAAGTGGCCTGGTAAGGGCTTGCATCAATCTGGAAAAGCGCCTGACCGGCACGCACCTGGCTCCCCTCAACAAACAGGCGCCTTTGCACAATGCCCGCAGCTCTGGCACGCACCTGCGCCACGCGCGAGGCCTCCAGGCGGCCAGGAAGTTCGGTGACCAAACCCACATCGGTCAGTTGCACTGTGACCACCCCCACTTCGGCCGGGGGTGGCGCGCCACCCGGCCCGCCAGAACCCGCCGCCGGTGCGCTGCCCTGGCCACAGGCCGCCAAGAAAAGGGTCAGGCCAAGTGCGGTGCCTGCCCGGATGCGCTGCAGTGATGAGGCCCGGCTTGAGATTGGACGAGCAGTGGTTGTGCGGTTGTGCAACATGGTGAAGTTCCTGGAAAAGTAAGCGCTTGTGACAGGGCAAAAACTGGTTCAAGCAGCTGTCTTGATTTTTTCAGAAGTATACATACAATCATGAATGTAAGTTAACAACCCTGCCAGGAACCAACGCCCATGGTCCGTCGTACCAAAGAAGACGCCGAAGAAACCCGCCACCAGTTGCTGGAGGCTGCGCAGCGCGTTTTTGTTGAAAAAGGGGTGTCGCGAACCTCGCTGCAAGACATTGCACAGGCCGCTGGCGTGACGCGCGGAGCCATTTACTGGCACTTCAAGAACAAGGCCGAGTTGTTCAACGCCATGATGGACAGTGCCGTCTTGCCCATGGAGCAGGCCTTGCAACAGATTGGCCATGATGCCGGACAAGACCCACTGGTCGAACTTGAGCGCGCCATGTTGCAGACGATGCGCAGCATCGAGTCGAATGCGCGCACCCGCGCCATTTTTGAAGTGGCCACCTTGAAAGTGGAATACGTTGACGAGCTGCTGGCCGTCAAGCAGCGGCACGTGAAGTGTTATCTGGACGGTACGCAGCAGATGCAGCGCAGCCTGGAGGACGCTGCCGCTCGGCGCCTGGTGACGCTGGCCGTGCCAGCCGTCGAGGCAGCGCATGGCCTGCATGCGCTGATGGTCGGCCTGATCCACAGCTGGATGCTGGAGCCTTCTGCATTCAAGCTGGAGGCGGTGGCACAGACGGCCATCCGCACCTATCTGGCGGGGCTGGGCCTGCGACCTTGATCGCCTAAACTCGTTTGTTATGGCAAATGATTACTGCGTGTTGGGAATTGAGTCCTCGTGTGATGAAACTGGTGTGGCGCTGGTGCGAGTCAGTGGCCAGCGCTTGCCAGAATTGCTGGCGCATGCGCTTTACAGCCAGATCGAGATGCACCAGGCCTATGGCGGCGTGGTGCCCGAGTTGGCCAGCCGCGACCATATTCGCCGGGTGTTGCCGCTGACGCAGGAAGTGTTGCAAGCCTGCGGCAAGACCCTGCAGGACGTGGACGTGGTGGCCTTTACCCGCGGCCCGGGCCTGGCCGGTGCGCTGCTGGTGGGGGCGGGCGTGGCCTGCGCGCTGGGTGCTTCGCTGGCCAGGCCGGTGCTGGGGGTGCACCACCTGGAGGGGCATTTGTTGTCGCCGTTTTTGAGTGCTGATCCGCCAGAATTTCCGTTTGTCGCCCTGCTGGTGTCGGGCGGGCACACGCAGTTGATGCAGGTGGATGGGGTGGGTCGCTACCAGATTCTGGGTGAAACCATTGATGATGCCGCCGGCGAGGCGTTTGACAAGTCGGCCAAGTTGCTGGGGCTGGGCTATCCCGGAGGCCCGGCGCTGTCAAAGTTGGCCGAAGTCGGCAACCCGGCTGCTTTCAAGCTGCCGCGCCCCCTGCTGCACAGCGACAACCTGGACTTTTCTTTTGCCGGGTTGAAGACTGCGGTGATGGTGCAGGCCAAAAAACTGGCGGCCGCGCAATCCTGCGCGGTCGAGGCACTGCCGCACACGGTGCTGGCCGACCTGGCCGCATCGACCCAGGCTGCGATTGTGGAGGTGCTGGTCAAAAAATCGCTGGCGGCCCTGATGGCAACGGGGTTGAATAGGCTGGTGGTGGCGGGTGGTGTGGGCGCGAACCGCCGCTTGCGCGACCAACTCAACCTGGCTTGCGGCCAGCGCGGTGTGCGCGTGCACTATCCGGAGCTGCATTTATGCACCGACAACGGCGCCATGATCGCCATGGCGGCTGCCATGCGGCTGCAGTCTGGCATACAAGAGGCCGGCATGAGCTATGCGTTTGATGTCAAGCCGCGTTGGCCGCTTGATGAAATCATGGCGTGAAGGCGTATTAAACTGCGCAGCGTTCTGAACGAACCAGCCGCCTGCCTCCAGTCTGGCGAGTGCCACGGCTGCCATTGAGAATTTATTCATGTTAATAATTTTGCGACGAGCCGCGTTGGGGCTCGCCTTGTTGGTCTCATTGCCGCTGGCGGCGCTGGCTCAAACCGCCGCAGCGCCCGTCAAGATCGCCATGATCGAGGGTTTAAGCGGCCCGTTCGGCAACACCGGCGAGGCGGTTTTTCGTAACCTGATCTGGGCGGTGGAGCGCGTCAACGCCAGGGGGGGTGTGACGCTGGCTGAGGCGCCTGGTGTTGCCGCGGGCCGGCATCCGCTGGCATTGGCGCGCTACGACAGCAAGGGCCAGACGGAAGAGGCTTTGTCGGCACTTAAATCCGCCATCGACGACGGCGCCAGGTTCATCATGCAGGGCAATTCATCGGCCATTGCGGCAGCGCTGATTGATGCCATCAACAAGCACAACGAACGTGAGCCGGCCAAACGTGTGTTGTTTTTGAACTATTCAGCAGTCGATCCGATTTTGACCAATGAAAAATGCAGCTTCTGGCACTTCAGGTTTGATGCCCATGCCGACATGCGAATGTCGGCGCTGATGTCGGTGCTGAAGGACGACCAGACGCTAAAAAGTGTGTACATCATCGGCCAGGATTACAGCTTTGGGCACGCCGTGGCGCGCGAAGCCAGGCGCCAGTTGGGTGTGTTGCGGCCTGATGTGCAGGTGGTGGGCGAAGAATTGCACGCCATGGGACGTGTCAAGGATTTCATCCCCTACGCGACCAAGATCATGGCCAGCGGGGCGCAAGCGGTCATCACCGGCAACTTCGGCAATGACCTGACGCTGTTGGTCAAGGCCGCCAAGGATGTTGGATTTGCCGGCAAGTTTTACACCTTTTACGGCAACGCCCTGGGGGCGCCGGCGGCGGTTGGTGAGGCGGGTGTGGGCAAGGTTGTGGCGGTTGCCGACTGGTTGCCCAATGTGCAAAACGCGTCGAGCGAGGCGTTTTACACCGCGTTTCGCGCGCGCTTTCCCAAACCAGCCGACGACTACGTTCACATGCGCATGCAACTGATGGTGGAGGCGCTGGCCCAAGCCATTGACAAGGCGGGCACCACAGAGTCGACTGCCGTTGCCGGACAACTGGAAAAAGCCAGCGTCACTTTCGGCTCTCAAACGGGGTCCATGCGTGCGCTTGACCATCAGTTCCAGCAGCCGCTGGTGGTCGGCATCATGGACAAGATCGGTACCCCGGGCGTGAAATTTGATGTGGAAGGCTCCGGCTATGGATTTCGGGTGGTCAAAACCATTGCGGCGGCCAGTGCCGAGTTGCCTGCGAGTTGCCGCATGCAGCGCCCCTGAGGCTCCCGCCAATGGGTTGCCGGCCCTGTGCTTGGGGGTCCGGTGGCCGTAACTGGCGCGTTGGTTATAATCCAAGGCTCTGCAGAAATGCAGACAAGCACGTCAGGGGCAGTTCCAGCGCCTGACGCAAGTTCTTACATCACAGGAAAAAACATGATTGCAACCAGTATCAAAGCCGCAGTTGTCAAAGACAACGCACGTCAAGCCGGTGACACCGGCAGTCCCGAAGTTCAGGTGGCCTTGCTGACCGCCCGCATCAACGAGCTGACACCCCACTTCAAGACCCACGCCAAAGACCACCATGGTCGCCGTGGCCTGCTGCGCATGGTGAGCCGCCGCCGCAAACTGCTGGATTACCTCAAGTCCAAGGATGCTGACCGTTATGTGGCCCTGATTGCCAAATTGGGTCTGCGCAAGTAATTGGTTCGAGAAAAGATTGAAGCGCCTGAGTTAGTTCACTAGCTCAGGCGTTTTTTACTTCGGAGACGGCAAAAACGGAGCGAAGCTGTGTCATTCCAAGGCCCTTTGACCCCAAGCGGGGTGTGGCTCTGGAATGGCATCGTGTTCTGTGTTGCGGCTTCCGGGCTTCGCCAGGGTGGCCTGCACCCTGCAAACTCACAGGAGATTTATAAATGACGATGTTCAACAAAATCAGCAAGACTTTTCAATGGGGTCAAAACACGGTCACCATGGAAACCGGCGAAATCGCGCGCCAGGCCACCGGCGCAGTGTTGCTGGATATGGACGGCACAGTGGTTTTGGCAACGGTGGTTGCCAAAACCGAGTCCAAGGCCGGCCAGGACTTCTTTCCCTTGACCGTTGACTATGCTGAAAAATCGTATGCTGCAGGCAGGATTCCCGGCAGCTTCTTCAAGCGCGAAGGCCGCCCGAGCGAACTCGAAACACTGACTTGCCGCCTGATCGACCGCCCAATCCGTCCGCTCTTTCCGGAAGGCTTCTACAACGAAGTGCAGGTCATCATCCATGTGGTGAGCCTGAACCCTGAAGTGCAGGCTGACATTGCCGCCATGATTGCCACCAGCGCTGCGCTGTCCATCAGCGGCATTCCTTTCAACGGCCCGGTTGGTGCTGCCCGCGTGGGTTACATCAATGGTGAATACGTGCTCAACCCGGGTCAAACCCAACTGAAAAACAGCCAGCTTGAACTGGTGGTGGCTGGCACCGAAACGGCTGTTTTGATGGTGGAGTCCGAAGCCGACCAGTTGCCAGAAGACGTGATGCTGGGTGCCGTGATGTTTGGTCATGCCCAAGGCGCGATTGCGATCAACGCCATCCATGAACTGGTGCGTGACGCAGGCAAGCCGGCCTGGGACTGGCAAGCGCCAGCCAAGGACGAAGTTTTGATCGCCAAGGTGGGAGCTTTGGCTAACGAAAAGCTGACCGCTGCTTACCAGATCCGCAACAAGCAAGCCCGCACCCAAGCTTGCCGCAGCGCCTATGCTGACGTCATGGCTGGCCTGAAGGCCGATGGTGTGGTGTTTGATTCTGTCAAGGTCGAAAGCATGCTGTTCGACATCGAGGCGCGCCTGGTGCGTGGCCAGATTCTGGCCGGTGAACCGCGCATTGACGGCCGTGACACCCGCACCGTGCGCCCCATCGAAATCCGCAACAGTGTCTTGCCGCGCACCCACGGTTCTGCCTTGTTCACCCGCGGTGAAACCCAGGCGCTGGTGGTTACCACGCTCGGTACCGAGCGCGACGCACAGCGCATCGACGCGCTGGCTGGTGACTTTGAAGACCGCTTCATGCTGCACTACAACATGCCTCCCTTTGCCACGGGCGAAGCTGGCCGTTTTGGCACCCCCAAGCGCCGTGAAATCGGTCACGGTCGTCTGGCCAAGCGTGCGCTGATTGCCGTGTTGCCCACCAAAGAAGATTTCCCCTACACCATGCGTGTGGTGTCTGAAGTGACGGAGTCCAACGGTTCGTCCTCCATGGCTTCTGTGTGCGGCGGTTGCCTGAGCCTGATGGATGCCGGCGTGCCCTTGAAGGCGCATGTGGCGGGTATCGCCATGGGCCTGATCAAGGAAGACAACCGCTTTGCCGTGCTGACCGACATTCTGGGTGATGAAGACCACCTCGGCGACATGGACTTCAAGGTGGCCGGCACCACCAGCGGCATCACCGCGCTGCAAATGGACATCAAAATCCAGGGCATCACCAAAGAAATCATGCAAGTGGCGCTGGCGCAGGCCAAGGAAGCACGCATGCACATTCTGGGCAAGATGACCGAAGCCATGGCTGTGGCCAAGACCGAGGTGTCCACCTTTGCGCCGCGCCTGTTCACCATGAAGATCAATCCCGAGAAAATCCGTGATGTGATCGGCAAGGGCGGGTCGGTGATTCGTGCGCTGACCGAAGAGACCGGCACCCAGATCAACATCGACGAAGACGGCACCATCACCATTGCCTCGGCTGACCCGGCCAAGGCCGAAGAAGCCAAGCGCCGCATCGAGCAGATCACCGCTGAAGTCGAAATTGGCAAAATCTACGAAGGCCCGGTTGTCAAGATTCTTGACTTTGGCGCGCTGATCAATCTGCTGCCCGGCAAGGATGGTTTGCTGCACATCAGCCAGATCGCCCATGAGCGTGTTGAAAAGGTCACCGACTATTTGTCAGAAGGCCAAATCGTCAAGGTCAAGGTTTTGGAGACGGATGAAAAAGGCCGCGTCAAGCTGTCGATGAAAGCCCTGCTGGAGCGTCCGGCACAGGAAAACCGTTCCTGATCACTCGTTATTCAAATTTAATTGAAAGTCAAAAGCTCGCTCGATAGGGAGCTTGAGGCTGAAAAAATAATGAAAGCGATTGAAATCACAAGCCATGGCACTCCGGACGTTCTGCGTTTGGGCGAGCGCCCGACGCCGGTTGCTGGCGTCGGGGAGTTGCTCATTCGCGTCAACGCCAGTGGGGTCAACCGGCCCGATGTTTTGCAGCGTATGGGTTCTTACCCGCCGCCGCCGGGTGCATCGGACATTCCCGGGTTGGAAGTGGCGGGCGTGATTGAGCAGGGCGATGCGGCTGAATTGGCGGCTGCTGGTTTCAAGTTGGGTGACCGGGTCTGCGCATTGGTTGCTGGTGGTGGTTACGCACAATGGTGCGTGGCGCCCATCGCCCAGTGTTTGCCGGTACCTGAGGGCTTCAGTGACGTTCAGGCCGCCAGCTTGCCCGAGACCTTCTTCACGGTCTGGAGCAACCTGATGGACCGTGCTCACCTGGCAGCGGGTGAAACCGTGCTGATCCAGGGTGGCGCCAGCGGCATTGGCGTCTGTGCGATTCAATTGGCGAAAGCCATGGGAGCTCGGGTGTTTGCGACCGCTGGCAGTGCCGAAAAGTGCGCGGCATGTCTGGCGCTCGGTGCCGATGCCGCCATCAATTACAAGACCCATGATTTTCAGGCTGAAGTTGCCCGGCTCACCGACGGGCAGGGCGTGGACGTGATTCTGGACATGGTGGCCGGCAGTTACGTTGCCAGGGAAGTGCAGAGCTTGCGCGAGGATGGCCGTCTGGTGATCATCGCGGTGCAGGGCGGAGTGCAAAGCGAGTTCAACGCCGGGTTGGTGCTGCGTCGCCGCCTGACCTTGACCGGTTCCACCTTGCGCGCACGTCCGGTGGTGTTCAAGGCAGCCATTGCGCAGGCCTGTCTGAAGTTTGTCTGGCCGCTGTTGGCCTCTGGTCAGATCAAGCCTGTGATCCACAGTGTTTTTGACGCTGCCGATGCAGCCAAGGCGCATGCCTTGATGGAATCCAACCAGCATGTTGGAAAAATTATTTTGACTTGGGAATAAGTATGAAAAAGAAGCTGATCGCAGGTAACTGGAAAATGAATGGCAATCTGGCAGCCAATGAGGCCTTGCTCAAAGGGTTGCTGACGGGTGTCGGACAAGATGCCTGCCAAGTGGCGGTGTGTGTGCCTTCAGTTTATCTGGCGCAATGCCAGACTTTGCTCGCTGGCAGTGTCATCGAATTGGGTGCACAGGACGTCTCTGCGCATGAAAGCGGAGCCTACACCGGTGAAATTGCATCCGCCATGCTCAAGGAGTTCGGCGCGCGTTTCGTGATCGTCGGGCATTCAGAGCGTCGCCAGTACCACGCTGAAACCGATGAACTTGTGGCGGCAAAAGCGCAGCGCGTGCTAAGCAGTGGCATCACGCCGATCGTGTGCGTGGGTGAAACGCTGGCAGAGCGTGAGGCGGGCAAGACTGAAGAGGTGGTCAAGCGTCAATTGGCAGCAGTGATTCACACCAACGGCCATTGCATCAGCGAGGTGGTGGTGGCCTATGAGCCGGTCTGGGCGATTGGCACCGGCTTGTCGGCCACGGCAGAGCAGGCGCAGCAGGTTCACGCCGTGTTGCGTGCGCAATTGAAGGCAGCAACGCCCAACGCCGATCGCATCAAGCTGCTCTACGGCGGCAGCATGAACGCGGCCAATGCAAAAAGCCTGCTGGCCCAGCCCGATATTGACGGCGGCCTGATAGGCGGTGCGGCTCTCAAGGCCCAGGATTTTTTGACCATCATTGCGGCAGCCTCCTGATTTAGGGCGCTGCAGACTTTTTATCAGGAGAGATTAATGAATGCTTTATTGACGGTGATGCTCGCGGTGCAAATGATTTCAGCTCTTGCCATGGTGGGTCTGATTTTGGTGCAGCACGGCAAGGGCGCTGACATGGGTGCGGCTTTTGGCAGTGGTGGTTCTGGCAGCTTGTTTGGTGCCAGTGGCAGTGCCAATTTTTTGTCGCGCGCCACCGCTGTGCTGGCGACGCTGTTTTTTGTCAGCACCTTGATGTTGGCTTATTTCGGCTCGGCGCGACCGGCTGCCAGCTCAGGCAGTGTGCTTGAAAATTCGTCTCTCACCGCGCCAGTGCCAGCCGCGGTGCCAGCGCTCCAGGCGGCCTCTGGTGCAGGCCAAATTCCAGCCAAATAATTGCCAGTGAAAATGCCCTCTTCCGAGGGAATTCAAGAGGATTTCAGGGTAAACTCCAAGGCTGCTGGTTGAGTTGAACGTGTGAAAACACAGGGCATTCAACTGGCTTGGAAGAAGAGCCGTCGTGGTGAAATTGGTAGACACGCTATCTTGAGGTGGTAGTGGCGAAAGCTGTGCGAGTTCGAGTCTCGCCGACGGCACCATTCAACAGGTTTGACGTAGATCAATGCGGCAAACAGTCAATTGAATACACTGAACAATATGAATATCGAACAATATTTACCAGTCCTTCTTTTTATTCTGGTGGGCATTTCGGTCGGTGTCATGCCTCAGGTTATTGGTTATATCCTTGGTCCGAACCGACCGGACGCTGCAAAAAATTCCCCCTATGAGTGCGGCTTCGAAGCGTTCGGTGATGCCCGGATGAAGTTCGACGTTCGTTACTACCTGATTGCCATTCTGTTTATCCTGTTCGACCTGGAAACCGCACTGCTGTTCCCGTGGGCAATAGCGCTCAAGGATTTGGGCCTGGTTGGTTTCTTGGTGGGTCTGGAGATTGTGACCATCCTGACCATTGGTTTTGTGTACATGTGGATCAAAGGCGCCCTCGATTGGGAGTAACAAGATGATTGAAGGTATCTTAAAAGAGGGTTTTGTCACCACCAGTTACGACTCGGTGGTGAACTGGGCCAAGACAGGCTCGGTTTGGCCCATGACCTTTGGTCTGGCTTGCTGTGCTGTTGAAATGATGCATGCGGCGGCTGCGCGCTATGACATCAGCCGTTTTGGCGCAGAGGTGTTCCGACCCAGTCCGCGCCAATCCGACCTGATCATTGTGGCGGGCACCCTGACCAATAAAATGGCGCCAGCTTTTCGCAAGGTCTACGACCAGATGGCCGAGCCGCGCTGGGTGATCAGCATGGGTTCCTGCGCCAATGGCGGTGGCTATTACCACTACAGTTATTCGGTGGTGCGGGGTTGCGATCGCATTGTGCCGGTCGATGTGTATGTGCCGGGCTGTCCGCCCACTGCAGAAGCGCTGATTTATGGAATCATTCAGCTGCAGCGGAAAATTCGGCGCACGCAAACGATTGCTCGCACTTAAAGGGTTGATGATGACTGTGTATGCTGTAAATCCACACACGCTCAAATCGCAGGTAGATGCGGCCTTGGGTGATTTGATCAAAAGTAGCGCGGTGGCGCTGGGTGAACTCACGGTGGTGGTTGATGCCGCCAACTATTTCCAGGCGGCCAAAATCCTTCGCGACGACCCCGCCTGCTGTTTTGAGCAAATGGTGGACCTGTGCGGTGTCGACTACTCCACCTACAAAAACCAGGCTTGGTCAGGGCTCAGGTTTTGCGTGGTCCTGCATTTGTTGTCGGTGAGCCTGAACCAGCGTGTGCGACTCAAGGCTTTTGTGCCCGATGACCTGGCGCCCGTGATGCCCTCAATTTGCAGCCTCTGGAGCAGCGCCAACTGGTTTGAGCGCGAAGCGTTCGACCTGTTCGGCATTGTGTTTGAAGGCCACGACGACCTTCGCCGCATTCTGACTGACTACGGTTTCATCGGCCACCCCTTCCGCAAAGACTTTCCCATGCTGGGCAATGTGGAAATGCGCTACGACGCGGAGCAAAAGCGTGTTGTTTATCAGCCTGTCACGATCGAGCCGCGAGAAATTACACCTCGCATCATCCGTGAAGAAAACTACGGAGGCTCTGCTAGCTAGCAGTTTGACACATGGCTGATATCAAGAATTACACCCTGAATTTTGGACCGCAGCACCCTGCTGCGCACGGCGTCTTGCGTCTGGTGCTCGAACTCGACGGCGAAGTGATCCAGCGCGCCGACCCCCACATTGGCCTGCTGCACCGGGCCACCGAAAAGCTGGCCGAGAGCAAGACCTATATTCAGGCCTTGCCCTACATGGACCGACTCGATTACATGTCGATGATGTGCAATGAGCAGGCCTATTGCCTGGCCATCGAAAAAATGCTCGAGTTGGATGTGCCGTTGCGCGCCCAGTACATCCGCGTCATGTTTGCAGAGATCACGCGTTTGCTCAACCACTTGTTGTGGGTCGGGGCGCACGCGATTGATTGCGGCGCCATGACGGTCATGTTGTTTGCCTTCCGCGAGCGCGAGGACCTGCTTGATATCTACGAAGCCGTCAGCGGTGCGCGCATGCATGCGGCGTATGTCCGCCCCGGAGGTGTCTATCGCGATCTCCCAGATACGATGCCGCGCCATTCGCCCAACAAGATTCGCAGTGCCAAGTCGACCGACGCGCTGAATCGCAATCGTGAAGGCAGCCTGCTGGATTTCATTGAAGACTTCACCGTTCGCTTTCCTACTTACTTGGCGGAATACCACACCCTTTTGACCGACAACCGCATCTGGAAACAGCGCACGGTTGGCATCGGTGTGGTCACCCCGGAGCGCGCCCTGAACCTTGGTTTCACCGGTCCCATGCTGCGCGGTTCGGGTATTGCCTGGGACCTGCGCAAGAAGCAGCCCTACGAGGTGTATGACCAGCTCGACTTTGACATCCCGGTAGGCAAGACCGGTGACACCTACGACCGTTACCTGGTTCGCATGGAGGAAATGAAGCAGTCCAATCGCATCATCAAGCAGTGTGTGGACTGGCTCCGTGTCAACCCGGGCCCGGTGATTACCGACAACCACAAAATTGCGCCGCCTGACCGTGAATCGATGAAATCCAACATGGAAGAACTGATTCACCACTTCAAGCTGTTCACTGAGGGTTTTGCAGTGCCCGAGGGTGAGGC
>NZ_JAABQC010000076.1 GCF_011391645.1 Rhodoferax sp.
GGCTGGCCGCATTCTTGAACGCGGCACGCATGCAGCCTTGCTGGTTTCAGGCGGCCGCTACGCGCAGATGTGGGCGCTGCAGCAAAGCGCGGAGTAGCCTACTACAGCGTGCGCGATGGCAAGACGCGCTTACTTGCCGCGTCCGCCGCCACCGCCATTACCACCGCCATTACCACCGCCATTACCACCGCCATTACCACCGCTGTTGCCGCCACCCTTGCCACCGCCCTTGCCACCAGAACTGCCGGCACTGGTGCCGCTGCGACTGTTTGCGTTGGCACTTTGGCCGTACTGACCGGTTGCAGCAGCCTTGTTGGCTGCGTTTTGCGTCGCCGGCTCGGCCCGGTTGGCAGCACTGACGACAGCGCCCAAGCTCAGACCCAGCGAATTTGCGATTTCCCCCCAGCCCATGCCCTTGTCACGCATGGCCTGAATGCTTTCTTCGGCAGCTGAAAGTTGCGCCTCCGTGGGTGCAGTATTGCCAGCGTCGGCCAGATCAGCTTTGGCCAGATCAGTAGTAAAGCTTCGGCTGGGCGAGGTTTGTGGATCGCTCGTGGTTGTCTGCGCCGAGACGCCAAGGCCACCAAGCAGCGCGGCAGAAATAAGGCCGACAGCCCATAGATTTTTAGTCAATTGCATGGTTTACCCTTTCAAAGTTCAACGTACTTCGCAGCTTACGCCTCTCAGCGGCCATGTGCGAGGGCGTTTGTAAGAAGATGTTGAGGCAGTTACACATCTCACGGCTTCATCAGATCCTCGATGGCATCCATCACGATCATGGTTCCCAAAGCCACCAGAAGAATGTCGTTTGCGACACGCACATACTTGTACCCGGAGGGGGCCACCCCGATTTGGGCAATGACGGCGCTGGGCACCTGGTACTGAATGAGCGTGGCGGGAAGCGGTTGCCCGATCAGCCACTTTTTGGCCTGGCCGGGCGGCATGCAGCCATTGTTTTTCTTGGCCAGACCCGGCGGGCATTTCCCTTTGGCCTGCACACCTGCGTAATAACGCGACACGGCCTGACGTTGTTCATCGCGAAAATAGCCACCGATCTGCACCACCGGCACCGCTTGCCCCTGGGCGTTTTGCCCCTTCGACTTGCCCTGCCCAGCCGATTCAGGTTTGCTGGCCAAGCTGGCGACCGAGGTGGCCAGCATGGCCAACAACAGTGCAGATTTCAGTAGTTTTGTCTTGCCGGCTAGTGGTGTTGGCATAGACTTCCATCCTTTTCTCTTAAGTTTGAGCAGAAGGCAAGCATGCTATACCGCAATCTTGGCAAAAGCAATTTGAAAGTCTCGGCCCTGTGCCTGGGCACCATGATGTTTGGCGACCAGACAGCGCTGGCTGAAGCCGCCGCCATCGTGGCTGATGCCCGCGCCCACGGCGTGAACTATCTTGACACCGCCGACGTGTACAGCAAGGGCGGCTCGGAAACCATGGTGGGGGAACTGCTCAAGGGCCAGCGCCACGACTGGGTGCTGGCCACCAAGCTGGGCAACGCCATGTCGGAGCGGGTCAACGAGGGCCACTATTCGCGCAGCTGGATGTTGCGCGAGGTGGCGGCTTCACTGGCGCGCCTGCAAACCGATTACGTGGACATCTTGTACCTGCACCGTGACTTTGACGGCATGAACCTCGAAGAGCCCTTGCGCGCGCTTGACGCCATGCTGCGCGCGGGCCAGATCCGTGCCTGGGGTGTGTCCAACTTTCGGGGCTGGCGCATTGCCGAGCTGGTGCACCTGGCGGCGCGACTGGGCATGCCGGGACCCGTGGTGTGCCAGCCCTACTACAACCTGCTCAACCGCATGCCCGAGTTTGAGGTGCTGCCAGCCTGCGCGCACCACGGCATCGGCGTTACCCCCTACAGTCCGGTGGCGCGCGGTGTGCTCACCGGCAAATACCTGCCGGGCCAGTTGCCTGAGCCCGACAGCCGCGCCGGCCGTGCCGACAAGCGCCTGGCCCAGACCGAGTTTCGCGAGGAGTCGCTGCTGATTGCGCAACAGCTGAAGGTGCATGCAGAAAGCAAAGGGATCAGCCTGGCGCAGTTTGCCTGCGGCTGGGTGCTGGCCAACGCGGTGGTCAGCTCGGTCATTGCCGGGCCGCGCACGCTCCAGCAATGGCAAGACTACCTGCCCGCGCTCGACTACGTGTTCACCGCAGAAGACGAGGCGCTGGTGGACAGCCTGGTCAAGCCTGGCCACCCCTCCACCCCCGGCTATACCGACCCGGTCTACCCGCCCACCGGCAGGCGTCAATCAGTCGGGTGATGCGCTTTGCGGAGGTCAAGGCGGAGTCCGCGCAGCGGACGGGGGACACGCAGCAAAGCGCATCGCCCGGCTGATTGGGAAAGCGCCGTAATGCAGCCCTTGGCCCCGCATCGCACCCAAACGCCAGCCTGGCCCACTACACTCAAGGAGCCGTTTAGCTCCCAACACCTTCCCAATGGATATTTTTGTTCTTTTCATCTTGCTGGCGATTGGCATGCATGTTCTCAAAACGCGCGAGCAGGCGCAGCGCATTGCCTTGCTCGGCAGCTACCTGGCCGAATTCCAGATAGAAAAGCTGATGCAGGACGTGCTGGGCGGCTACCAGCGCGCGCTGGGTGAGGCCGACGCCGAGCGCCAGGCCCAGGTCTGGCGCCATCTGGAAACAACAGAGCGAACACTGTCCGAGCAGTTCAAGCTTTTTGTGCTGGAATTTGCGAAAGTGGCCGAGCCGCAAGCCCGGCTCAGCCGCCTCCCGCTGGCCCTGCCTTTTGTCTCGCAGTATTTTCCGGCCAGCACGCTGGACCTGCGCAAGTTGCTCAGCGTGCATGCCCACGGCATCGCCTTGGCCGCCCAAAACAGCCCCGACCAGCCGCTGAAAAGCAAGGCATTCACGCTGTCGGCCGAACTGATGCTGATGCAGCACAGCTGCCACTGGTTTTGCCGCTCCAAAACAGTCGCCTCGGCCCGCTTGCTGGCGCGCCACAAAACCGCTTACGCCCAAGTGCTGGCGTCGGTAACGCCGTCAACCCGGCAAGCCTATCTCAAACTGACTGGAAATTGACCTGCTGGCAGCACGCCTCAGGCAGCCTGGTCTGGTACACAATCATTGCCTATGGAAACCAAATGGCTTGAAGATTTTGTCAGCTTGGCCGAAACCCGCAGTTTCAGCCGTTCGGCGCAGTTGCGCCATGTCACGCAACCGGCGTTTTCAAGGCGCATCCAGTCGCTGGAAGCCTGGGCCGGTTCCGACCTGGTGGACCGCAGCAGCTACCCCACGCGCCTGACACCCGCAGGCGAAACACTGCATGACCAGGCGCTCGAAGTGCTGCAGGCCCTGCAAACCACGCGCGCCATGTTGCGCGGCCACGCCACCGCCGCGCAGGATGTGATCGAGTTTGCCGTGCCGCACACGCTGGCGTTCACGTTTTTCCCGGCCTGGGTGTCGTCCCTGCGCGAAACCTTTGGCCCCATCAAGAGCCGCCTGATTGCGCTCAATGTGCATGATGCGGTGATGCGCCTGGTAGAGGGCAGCTGCGACCTGCTGATTGCCTACCACCATCCGTCCCAACCCAACCAGCTTGACGCGGACCGCTATGAAATGGTGAACCTGGGCGAAGAAGTGGTGGCACCCTACAGCAAACCTGACGAGCACGGCAAACCCCTGTTCGAGCTGCCAGGCAAGGCGGGCCGCCCGCTGCCCTATCTGGGCTACGCGCAAGGCGCTTACCTCGGCCAGATGGTGGAGCTGATCCTGAAACGCAGCAGCGCGCCGATCCACTTCGACCGGGTCTACGAGACCGACATGGCCGAAGGCCTGAAAGCCATGGCGCTGGAAGGCCACGGCGTGGCGTTTTTGCCCCTGAGCGCGGTACGCAAGGACCTGCGCGCGCACAAACTGGTGAGCGCCGCCCCCCCCGAGCTGAAAGACCTCAGCATCACCATGGACGTGCGCGCCTACCGCGAACGCCCCAGCCACCGCGAAACGCTCAAACCCGGTCAGGCTGCCGAGCGGGCGGGCAACGACGCCCACAAACATAACGCGCAAGCCTTGTGGGACTATCTGCTGGCCCACCACGGCGCCGTTTAACTTTTTCATGACAGCCCCAACATGATCAACTCCCTCACCCTGACCCGCCCCGACGACTGGCACCTGCATGTGCGCGACGGCGCCGCACTGAGCACCGTGGTGCCGCACAGCGCCGCCCAGTTTGGCCGCGCCATCATCATGCCCAATTTGCGCCCGCCAGTGACCACCACCGCGCAGGCGCTGGCCTACAAGGCACGCATCCAGGCGGCGGTGCCGGCCGGCCTGGCGTTTGAGCCGCTGATGACGCTGTACCTCACCGACATCCTGCCACCCGATGAAATTGCCCGCGCGCGCGAATCCGGCGTGGTGGCCGTCAAGCTCTACCCGGCCGGCGCCACCACCAACAGCGACGCCGGCGTGACCGACCTGCGCAAAACCTACCCCACGCTTGCGGCCATGCAGCGCGCCGGCATGCCGCTGCTGGTGCACGGTGAAGTGACCGCGCCCGAGATTGACCTGTTCGACCGCGAGGCAGTGTTCATCGACACCCAGCTGATCCCGCTGCGCCGTGATTTTCCCGAGCTGAAAATTGTGTTTGAGCACATCACCACGCGCGAGGCAGCACAGTATGTGGCTGAGGCCGACCGCTTTACCGCCGCCACGCTCACCGCGCACCATCTGCTGTACAACCGCAACGCCATCTTTACCGGCGGCATTCGCCCGCATTACTACTGCCTGCCGGTGCTCAAGCGCGAAAGCCATCGCCAGGCCTTGCTGGCCGCAGCCGGCAGCGGCAACCCCAAGTTCTTCCTGGGCACCGACAGCGCGCCGCACGCGGTGCACCTCAAGGAGCACGCCAGCGGCTGCGCCGGCTGCTACACCGCGCATGCGGCCATGGAACTGTATGCGCAGGCTTTTGATGCGGCAGGCGCGCTCGACAAGCTGGAAGGTTTTGCCAGCTTTTTTGGGGCCGATTTTTATGGCCTGCCGCGCAACACCGGCACGCTCACATTGAGGCGCGAGGCCTGGACAGTGCCCGAACGTTTTGCCTTTGGCGAAGCCGAGCTCAAACCCCTGGGAGCAGGCGAGTCGCTGGCGTGGAAGATTGTTTGAAGGGGGATTGAAGTCACGCAAAAAGGGTGCGCATCAATTGAATCTGGCGGAAGCGGTGAGATTCGAACTCACGAACCCTTGCGGGTTGCCGGTTTTCAAGACCGGTGCAATCGACCACTCTGCCACGCTTCCAGGGGCTGGATTCTAACCCGGCAAATCAGGCCACATTGCATTCGCGCCGCAGCAGCGACAGGGCATCCAGCAGTTTGGGGTCGCGGTCACTGATCAGGGCGGCTTGCGCCTCGTGCACAAATTCCTGCCAAAGTCCCATGAAATCGTCCTGGTGCTGTTCCGGCGCATGGGCTTGCAGGTACTGGGTGGCCAGCGCCGGTTGCCAGCCGTGTTTGCGGATCTTGCGCACCAAGGCGGCGGCGGTTTTGTCGGTCAGCAGGGTTTTGGGCGCGTTGCCGGCGGCCACGCTCAGGCACAGCGTGAGCACAGTGCCGTCGTCACTGTGGCCCTGGGTGAGCTTGTCCCAGGCCGAAGACCGGTTGCGGTCATGCTGGCTGACTTCGCTCAGGCCATCTTCAAGCCAGAAGTAACGCCCCATGAATGCCGGGGTCTGGTCAAACAGCTTGCGCGCTGGCAGACGCGCATCCAGCAAGCGCGGCCAGTCCGCCAGCACCGACTGGCGCACCGTCTCGACCACCGCGCGGTAAGCCTTGGGCAGGCTTTTGGGCAGGGTCAACAGCGCCGGTGCGGGTTGCTGCTTGCGCATTGCTGCGATCAATTTTTCAAAGGTAACCCAATCGGGCAGTTCCTTGCGGCGAGCCATGTTGAGCAGCAAGGCGGTGCGGATCACGGCCTCGGCGTCGGGCTCGGCATCCTGCAGGTCGTCAGCCGACAGGCCCAGTTGGTCGGCCAGCCAGAGCGCGGCCTCGACCACCAGCACGGCGTGCTGGCGGGCCAGAAACTCGGCCTGGTAGTCGGCATGGCTGGCCAGTGACCAGCGCGCCAGCTGCGCGATGTGGCGGTCGCTGAAACCACCGCGCTCATTCATGCCAAAGTGGGTGTTTTGCGGCATCACAATCAGCGCCTTGAGCAGGTCGGAGCCGGCCTTGGAGCGCGACAGCAGGGAGTGGTCGCGTAGCAGGCCGGCCGCCACGCGCAGGTCGCCACTGCTTGCGTCCTGCAGGTGCAGACTGACCAGATTCACCAGCCGGTCGCGCGCCTTTTCGAGTTCGGGGCGCAGGTATTCGCTGCCAAAGTAACGCGCAATCTGCACCATGCCCCTGGGTGCCTCCTCGGCGATGGCCTCCAGTTTGGCCTGGTCGATGAGGCCGTGCTGCACACCATAGACCAATGTCTTTTCAAAGAACGGCCGCGCATCAAACAACGACACGCCATGGGTGGATTCAGACTTGGGCAGCGTCATGCGATTCAGTGCTCAGCGCAAACTCAGATGGCAGATTCTTCGTCGGGGTCGATGGCGGCAGGCGTGGCCTTGCCGCGATCGGTGGCGCTGGTCTCGAACTTGCCGTCGTCCTCGGCCATGTCCTCTTCGTCCAGACCCAGCTCAAAAGCGCGGGCCTTGGCGCGCAGCACCAGCAGCATTTCAATGAACAGGTCGGGGTTTTCGTAGCGCAACAGCCACGCCAGTTGCATCCAGTCGGAGTCAGCCACTTCGTCCTGATCCAGCCGGGCGCTGGCATACGCATTGGCGCGCAGCTCGTCTTCAGACACCATTTCGCCGTCGTCTTCAACTGTTTCGAAGGTTCCGGTGCGGGCAAACGCCTCGACCCGGCTCCACTTTTCTTCAAAATAGTCGGCCAGCGCTTCTGCGCCGCCTTCCAGGTCGCCAATGGCATTGAGGAACGCCAGCGGGTCGGCGCCATCCCGGAAAATGATCGAGTTCATCATGCCGCGCAAATGGCTGCGGGTCAGGTCGCGGTATTGCTTTTCGATCACCACCGCGCGGGCAAACTGCTCGGGCGTGATCATCAGGTTGATGATGGAGGCGCGGGAGTCGTCGTACTCCCGAATCACCGCCAGCACGTCCTTGGGCGGCAGCAGCGCCAGCACCTCCATCAGCGCGCCGTCGCCTTCCCGGTCGGCCAGCTCAACCAGCGCAAACTCTGCGCCCACAATGTCGCCTGCGGCAATCAGGGACTGCGTTTTTTCGATCAAAGCCAAATGCTGCATGTAGGGTTCCTGTCGAGTCGATGGGGTGATGCGGGTGCGTGCGCGTTAGTCCTTGCGGTCAAAGCCGTGCTCTTCCAGCCACTCCGCGCTGGATTCTTCGTGGTCATGGTGCTGCTCGCCGTCTTTGTCAAACTCGTCGGCATGGCCTTGCCGGCGCACGCTGCCGTGCTCACCCCCGCTCTCGTCAGCGTGCCCTTCATGCGCAGCCGCTTCGTGGTGATGCGCCGACGGCCGGTGGTACAGATACTCCAGCGCCGCCGCCACCACCATGAACCAGTCGCCCTGCGGCTCGGGCAGCAGGGCGTCGGCCAGTTCCTGCGCCCACGGGGTCAGCTGCACCGCATCATGCAGGCTGCTCCAGTCAGGGAACTCGTCCGAATCAAGGGTCAGCACCTGCTCCATCACCGCCGGCAGCTCAAAGTGAAAACCGCCATGAAACACCACGGCCACCATCTCGGGGCTCAGTTCCATCATCTGCTTCAGGAAGGCGATCTGGCCACGCTTTTCCAGCAGGCGCTTGCGCAGCACATTGCGCCCTTCCGAGTCAAACGCGAGGTCGTCAATCTCGGCCTGGTAAGACGTGCGCAGTGCGCGAAAAAAAGCAGACATGCTCATGGCGTTCTCGGGGGTTGGGTTGGTATTCAAATGATGCGACTGATGTAATCCTGCCAGATCACGCGGGCGGTGTCGAGCGGGCTGTCGAGCAGGTTGCGCTGGCGATTGTCATCATAAGCCTTGCGCTTGTCAGGGTCCGACAACACTTCGTAAGCCACCTGCACCAGCCTGAAGCGCGCCGCGGCGTCGGCGGCGCTGCTGCGGTCCGGGTGGTGGAGGGCCGCCTGCTGGCGAAACGCTTTCTTGATGTCAGCCAGCGTGGCCGATGGTTGCAGGCCCAGCGCGGAGTAATGGTCTTTCATCTGACGGCTTGGGGAATGGGGCCTTAATGGCCGGCAAAATCCACCAGGGTGAACAACGTCAGGCCGCCCGCGCGCAATTTGTCCGACCCACCCAGCTCCGGCAGATCGACAATGACAGCGCCTTCCGTGACGATGGCGCCCAGCTTCTCCAGCAGTTTCTTGCCGGCCATCATGGTGCCGCCGGTGGCAATCAGGTCATCTATCAGCAGCACACGCTGGCCCGGCTTGACGGCGTCGGTGTGCAACTCGACCGTGGCGCTGCCGTACTCCAGCTCGTAGGTTTCCTCGACGGTCGTAAAGGGCAGCTTGCCCTTTTTGCGGATCGGCACAAACCCCACGCCCAGTTCATAGGCCACCACCGCGCCCAAAATGAAACCGCGCGCGTCCAATCCGGCCACCACATCGGGGCGGCGCTCGGCGTCCATGTAGCGGTGCACAAACGCATCAATCAGCACCCGGAA
This sequence comes from Rhodoferax sp., assembly GCF_011391645.1. Classification (GTDB taxonomy): domain Bacteria; phylum Pseudomonadota; class Gammaproteobacteria; order Burkholderiales; family Burkholderiaceae_C; genus Rhodoferax. The sequence continues at coordinate 8,651 of NZ_JAABQC010000076.1, forward strand.
CACTTTGGCATCCTGCAGCAGCGGCGTGATGTCGCGAAACTGCACGCCGGGCGCGGGCCAGTCGGGCACGGTGCGAATGTGCTCGCGCAGGTATTGATTCACGCTGAGGTTTGGCATAAGAGGTCCATCAAACAAAGTCCCTTATTGTGCCCCGCGGCGCAGGCGCCTGGCGTCAAAAGCCATCCTTGAGCAACATGCGCTCGGCGTGCTCCAGCATGTCGGACTTGCCCGAGAGCAACAAGGTGTCGCCCTCAGTCAGCACCACGTCGTCGGTCAATTTGATGACTTGCCCGGTTTTGCGGCGCAAGCTGACCAGTTGCACCCCCAGGCGCTCCCATTCCACCTCGCCCACCTTTGTGCCCAAGGATTTGGCCGCGAGCGGCAGCAACACCGAAGTCAGGCGCTCCTGCTGCAATTCGTCGACTGAGCCGTCATCCGCGCCACGGAAGAATCCGCGCAGCAGTTTGTAACGCGCCTCGCGCTGCTCCTGCACCAGGCGAATCACCCGGCGCATCGGCACACCCACCAGTGCCAGCGCGTGGCCGGCCAGCATCAACGAGCCTTCAATGGCTTCCGGCACCACCTCGGTGGCACCCGATTTTTGCAGGGCTTCGAGGTCATGGTCGTCTTGCGTGCGCACCACCACCGGCACCTGCGGCGCATGCTCCTTGATGTGGGCCAGCACCTTCATGGCACTGGGGGTTTCCAGGTAGGTGATGACCACCGCGCTGGCGCGCGCCAGGCCCGCGGCCATCAGCGCCTGCAGCCGCGCGGCATCGCCAAACACCACCGAGTCGCCGGCCCCGGCAGCCTGGCGCACCCGGTCGGGGTCGAGGTCAAGCGCGATGTAGGGGATGGACTCCTTGTCGAGCATGCGCGCCAAATTTTGTCCGCAGCGGCCGTAGCCACAAATAATCACATGCTTGCTGGCCTTGATCGACTTGCGCGCAATGCTGGTCATTTGCACCGACTCCATCAGCCACTCGTTGCTGACGAGCTTCATCACAATCTGGGTGCTGCGCATGATGATGAACGGTGTGGCCAGCATCGACAGCACCATTGCCGCCAGAATCGGGTTGAGCAGTTCGGGCGGCACCAGCTTGCTGCCCTGCGCCAGCGTCAGCAGCACAAAGCCGAACTCGCCCGCCTGCGCCAGGTAGAGCCCGGTGCGCAGGGCCACACCCATGGACGAGCCCAGCGCGCGTGCCAGAAAAGTCACCACCATCGCCTTGTACAGCACTGGTACCGTGACCAGCAGCAGCACCAGCGGCCAGCGGTCCAGCACCAGCCGCCAGTCCAGCATCATGCCGATGCTGATAAAAAACAGTCCCAGCAGCACATCGTGAAACGGCCGGATATCGGTTTCCACCTGGTGCTTGTACTGCGTCTCGGAGATCAGCATGCCGGCAATGAACGCCCCTAGCGCCAGGCTCAGGCCCGCCAGTTCGGTCAGCCATGACAGGCCCAGCGTGACCAGCAGCAGGTTCAGCACAAACAGCTCTTCGCTCTTGCGGCGCGCCACCAGGGTCAGCCACCAGCGCATGAGGCGCGGGCCGCCGACCAGCAGCACGGTGATCAGCACCGTGGCCTTGAGCAGCGCCCAGGCCAATGTTTCGGCCATCTGCTCTGGCGGGGCGCTCAGGGCCGGAATCAGCACCAGCAGCGGCACCACCGCCAAGTCCTGGAACAGCAGCACGCCCATCACGCGTTTGCCGTGCTCGGTTTCCATTTCCAGCCGCTCGCTCATGAGCTTGACCACAATCGCGGTGCTGCTCATCGCCATGGCGCTGGACAGGGCCAGCGCGGTGCGCCAGTCCATGCCCCAATATTTGGGTGCCAACTGGGCAAACGCCATGCTGGCCGCCGTGGTGATCAGCATGGTCAGCGCCACCTGGAACAGGCCCAGGCCAAACACCAGGTTGCGCATGCTGCGCAGCTTGGGCAGGTTGAACTCCAGCCCGATCACAAACATCAAGAACACCACGCCAAATTCGCCCAGGTGGCGCACCCCGTCGGCGTTTTTGGCCAGCGCCAGCGCGTTCGGGCCAATCACCACCCCGACCGCCAGATAACCCAGCATGGGCGGCAGCTTGAGCGAGCGACACGCCACCACACCAATCACGGCAGCCAGCAGATACAACAGGGTTAATTCAAGTGGATTCACCCCCTGATGCTACCAAGCGAAAGCGCTGTTCGAAAGGACAGCCCGATAGAATGCTGCCATGACAGTTCCATCCCCTCCAGCGCCCGCATTTGATGCCGACCGGGCCATGGCGCTTGCGCTCGAAACGCTCGACATTGAAGCCGCCGCGCTGCTTGGCCTGAAGCCGCACATTGGCGCCGACTTTGTGCAGGTGGTGCGCCTGATGCTGGCGGTGCAGGGCCGCGTGGTGGTGATGGGCATGGGCAAAAGCGGCCACATTGGCCGCAAGATTGCCGCCACGCTGGCCTCCACCGGCACCCCCGCCATGTTTGTGCATCCGGCCGAGGCCAGCCACGGCGACCTTGGCATGATCAAGCCGGTGGACGTGGTGCTGGCCATTTCAAACAGCGGCACATCCGAGGAACTCACCGCCATTTTGCCGATGATCAAGCGCCTGGGCGCACCGCTGGTGGCCATGACGGGCCATGCCGAGTCGATTCTGGCGCGCCATGCCGACTACTTTTTGAACAGCGGCGTCGCCAAAGAGGCTTGCCCACTGAATCTGGCACCCACCGCCAGCACCACGGCGCAACTGGCGCTCGGTGATGCGCTGGCGGTGGCGCTGCTCGATGCCCGCGGCTTCAAGGCCGAAGACTTTGCCCGCTCGCACCCGGGCGGCGCGCTGGGGCGCAAGCTGCTCACGCTGGTCAGCGATGTGATGCGCAGCGGCGACCAGGTGCCCAGCGTCGGCCTGCAGGCGAGCTTTAGCGACCTGATGCGCGAGATGAGCGCCAAAGGCCTGGGCGCCGCCGCCGTGGTGGATAACAGCGGCCAGGTGATGGGCATATTTACCGACGGCGATTTGCGCCGCCTGATTGAAAGGGGTGTGGATTTGCGCAGCAGCACGGCACAGCAGTTGATGCACCCAAGTCCCAGCACCATCGGCCGCGATGCGCTGGCGGTTGATGCCGTCGAACTCATGGAGCAGCGCCGCATCACCAGCGTGCTGGTGCTCGATGCCCAGGGCAAGCTGTGCGGCGCGCTCAACAGCAACGACCTGATGCGGGCCAAGGTGATCTGATGCCCCCCGCACTCAACTTCCCGCCAGAATTGCTGCTCAAGGCGCAGGGCATACGCGTGGTGTTTCTGGATGTCGATGGCGTCCTGACCGATGGCGGGCTGTATTTTTCGGAACACGGCGAAACCCTCAAACGCTTCAACACGCTCGACGGCCACGGCCTGAAACTGCTGCAACGCGCCGGCATCACGCCCGTCGTCATCACCGGGCGCGACTCCAAGGCGCTGCGCGTGCGGCTGGCGGCGCTGGGCATTGAACACGCCCACTTTGGCACCGAAGACAAGCGCCCCGCGGCCGAGATCACGCTCAAGGCACTGGGGTTGGACTGGCAACAGGCTGCCGCCATGGGCGACGACTGGCCCGACCTGCCCATGCTGACCCGCTGCGCCCTCGCCTGCGCGCCCGCCAATGCCCAGGCCGAGGTGCTGGCCAGCGCCCATTACGTGACCCGGCGCCAGGGCGGAGACGGTGCGGTGCGTGAACTGTGCGACCTGTTGCTGGTCGCCAGCGGCCGTTATGTCGATTTATTGCAGGAAGTCCTGGGATGAACAGGCTTCGCCACTGGTTCGATCAGCTGACCCTGTATTTGCCCGTGCTGCTGATGGGGCTGCTGGCCATGGCCACTTATTGGCTGGTCCGCAGCACGCCAGTCACCGACACCCCAAAGTCGGCAGCGCCGGTGCAACACCAGCCTGATTACTTTCTGCGCCAATTCACGGTCAGGACCTTTGATCCGGTTGGTCGGCTCAAAAGTGAGGTCACAGGCGGTGAGGCACACCATTTTCCGGACACTGACACGCTGGAAATTGACCAGTTTTTCATCCGCTCTTTCAACCAGGATGGCAACCTGACCACGGCCACCGCGCGCCAGGCCATCAGCAACAGCAATGCGTCCGAGGTCAAGTTGCTTGGGCAGGCCAGGGTCGAACGCAGCGCCATCCGCGACAAGAGCGGCAAGGAGCAGCCCGCCCTCACCTTCAAAAGTGAGTTTTTGCATGCCTTTCTCGACACGGAGCGCGTCACATCGGACCAACCCGTCGAACTCACCCGGGGCCCGGACCGCTTTACCGCCAACAGCATGGACTACGACAACAAGGAGCGCGTCATGCTGCTCACGGGTCGCGTCCGGGGTCAACTGGTTCCCGCCAAGACACCCTGAAAGCGGCACTTCTCATGACGCCATTGGTCCTGATTACCGGCGCATCTAGCGGGATTGGCCAGGCCATGGCCCTGGCTTACGCCCGGCTTGGCTATCGACTGGCTTTGGTGGCGCGGCGCGGCGAGGTGATTCAATGCTGGCTCGATGCCCATCAAATCAAGCCGGACAGTTACGCCATTTACTGCGCAGATGTCACCGATACCGGTCAGATGGCCAGCCTGGCACAGACTTGCATCGCGCAGCAAGGCGTGCCCGATGTGGTGATCGCCAACGCCGGCATCAGCATCGGGGTGGATTCGTCGGTGCATGCAGACCTGGAAGTGATGGCACACGTTCTGGCAACCAATGTGATGGGCACTGCGGCCACGCTGGGGCCCTTCATAACACCCATGGTGAAGCGCGGCACGGGCACGTTGGTGGGCATTGGCAGCGTGGCGGGCATTCGGGGCCTGCCAGGCCATGGCGGTTACTGCGCCAGCAAGGCCGCCGTCATCAGCTATTGCGAGAGTTTGCGCGGCGAGTTGCGCTCAAGCGGCGTCAAGGTGGTCACG
>NZ_JAABQC010000077.1 GCF_011391645.1 Rhodoferax sp.
CGGCGGTGGCGTTGAGCAGCCCGGCGATGCCGTCAAAGCCGTTCTGTCCGTCCGCGCCGGGCTTGATGTCAAGCAACTCACGCGCCAGTTGAAACACCCCTTTGCCCTTGATGCCGGTGCGCAGCAGCAGCGCCAGCAGCTCCACGTCGCTTAAAGCGCCGGGGCCGCGAGCCAGCATTTTTTCGCGCGGGCGGGCATCAGGGGGCAGGTCTTTGAGGGGCATGGTGTGGGCTTTTACAATGTGACCCAGTTTATGCCAGCGCCCTGAGGGTTTTGCCCCGGGGGGTAATTGCAGGACATGATCGGCTCACCTTTATCGCGTCGCTGACGCACAGGATTCTCATGACAAGCTCCAGCCTCACGGTTCAACCCGGTTCATTCTTAACCCTGCACTACCGCCTGAGCGGCCCGGCCGGGGATGTGGTCAATACCTTCGCATCAGCGCCCGCCACGCTCACCCTGGGCACCGGCGAACTCGCGCCGGCGGTTGAGGCGCGCCTGATCGGGTTGGCCGAGGGTACCCGCACCACCATCGAATTGCCCGCTGGCGAGGCTTTTGGCCCGCGCAGCCCCGACATGTTGCAGTGGATGGCGCGCAAGGAACTCACTGACCTCGGTGCGGCCGATGAAACTTATGCCGTCGGCGATGTTGTCAAGTTTGTGACACCTGACGGCATGGGCGAATTTGCCGGCGTGATTGTGGATTTTCGCAATGACGCCAAGGGGGAGGCGGTGCGGTTTGACTTCAATCACCCGCTGGCAGGTCAGCCGGTGACGTTTGAAGTCCAGGTGATCGGGGTGTTATGAACATGAATGCGGATGTTGAGATTCTTTTGGCCGAGCCGCGCGGTTTTTGTGCGGGTGTTGACCGCGCCATCGAGATTGTCGAGCGCGCGCTGGCCAAGTTTGGCGCGCCCATCTATGTGCGCCATGAGATCGTGCACAACACCTATGTGGTGGACGACCTGAAGGTCAAGGGTGCTATCTTTATTGAAGATCTGGACGATGTTCCGGCCGGCGCCACGCTGGTGTTTTCTGCCCATGGCGTGAGCCGGGCGGTGCAGCTTGAGGCGGTGGCGCGCGGCTTTCGTATTTTTGATGCCACCTGCCCGCTGGTGACCAAGGTGCATGTGGAAGTGGCGAAGCTGGCCAAAGAGGGCTATGAGTTCGTCATGATCGGCCACAAAGGTCACCCCGAGGTCGAAGGCACCATGGGTCAGTTGGACAGTGGCATTCACCTGGTGGAAGACGTGGCGGACGTGGCGCGCATCCAGCCGGCGCAGACCGACAGGCTGGCCGTGGTCACGCAAACCACCCTCAGTGTGGACGATGCGGCGGCCATTGCGGCCGCCATCAAGGCGCGTTTTCCGAATGTGCGCGAGCCCAAGCAGCAAGACATTTGTTATGCCACGCAAAACCGCCAGGACGCGGTCAAGCTGATGAGTCCGCAGGTGGATGTGGTGGTGGTGGTGGGCAGCCCCACCAGTTCCAACAGCAACCGCCTGGCCGAGGTGGCGCGCAAGCTGGGCACGCCCGGTTATATGGTTGACAGCGCCGACGAATTGCAGTTGCAGTGGTTTGAGGGCTGCCAGCGCGTGGGCCTGACCGCAGGTGCCTCGGCCCCCGAGATTTTGGTGGCCCAGGTGATTGATCGCCTGAGATCATTCGGGGCAGTGTCGGTGCAGCGCATGCCGGGCGACCCTGAAAGTGTCAAGTTTCCGCTGCCCAAGGGCCTGCGACCGAATCAGAATGACGCTGACTAAGCAAAATAATAGCCGTCATTGCGAGCCGCGCAGCGGCGTGGCAATCTATGACATCCGAGGACATGGACTGCCGCGCGACCCTCGCAGTGACGAATCCCATTCATTTTCAATTTCACAATCATGTTAGACATCACCCTGCTGCGCAAAGACCTGACCCAAGTGGTGGCACGCCTGGAAACTCGCAAAAGCCCGCAAGTTTTTTTGGACGTGGCAGCTTTCACCACGCTGGAGTCTGAGCGCAAAACCATCCAGACCCGCACCGAGGCGTTGCAAGCGCAGCGCAACACATCGAGCAAGCAGATTGGCCAGCTCAAGGCCAAGGGCCCGGCCGGCGCCGCTGAAGTGGATGCGGTGATGGCGCAGGTGGCGGGCATCAAGGACGAGTTGGAGTCGTCAGCCAAGCGACTCGACCAGATTCAGCTGGAGCTGCAAGCCCTGCTGCTGGCCGTTCCCAACCTGCCGCACGAGAGCGTTCCGGTGGGGGCAGACGAGCATGGCAACGTGGTGGTGCGCAGTTGGGGCACGCCCAGAGTATTCGACTTTGAGATCAAGGACCATGTGGACGTGGGTGAACCACTGGGGCTGGACTTTGCCATGGGCGTCAAGCTCACCGGCGCGCGTTTTACCGTGATGAAGGGCCCGATCGCCCGCCTGCACCGTGCGCTGGCCCAGTTCATGCTCGACGTGCAGACCCAGGAGCATGGCTATACCGAGTGCTACACGCCCTACATTGTGAACGGCGACACCCTGCGCGGCACCGGCCAGTTGCCCAAGTTCGAGGGCGACCTGTTTGCCGCCAAAAAAGGTGGTCAGGAGGGCGAGGACCAGCCCGACAACACCGCGCTGTACCTGATTCCCACGGCTGAGGTGCCACTGACCAACTTTGTCCGCGACGTGGTGCTGGCCGAAGCCGAACTGCCGATCAAACTCACCGGCCACACGCCATGTTTCAGGTCCGAGGCCGGTTCGTCCGGGCGCGACACCCGTGGGCTGATCCGCCAGCACCAGTTCGACAAGGTCGAGATGGTTCAGATCGTGCACCCCGACAAAAGTTATGAGGCGCTCGAAGTCATGACTGGCCACGCCGAAGCCATTCTGCAAAAGCTGGGACTGCCTTACCGTGTGATGAGCCTGTGCACCGGCGACATGGGTTTTGGCGCCAGCAAAACCTACGATCTGGAAGTTTGGCTGCCGGCGCAAAACACTTACCGCGAGATCAGCTCGGTGAGTAACTGCGAGGCTTTCCAGTCGCGCCGCCTGCAAGCCCGCTTCAAGAATGCGCAGGGCAAAAACGAGCTGGTGCACACCTTGAACGGCTCGGGCCTGGCGGTGGGCCGCACCCTGGTGGCGGTGCTGGAAAACTACCAGAATGCCGATGGTTCGGTGACCGTGCCCGAGGTGCTTCGGCCATACCTGGGTGGCTTGCCATGCCTGCAGGCCTGATGTGAATCAGCCGGTCCTGAGTCTATCTAAGGGCTTGCAGTGACGAAATCTCCGCATGCCTAGCCCGCAACTCATCTGCCTGATCGGTGCCGAGTGCACCGGCAAAAGCATGCTGGCGCAGGCGTTGGCTGCGCATTTTGACGGACTCTGGGTGCCCGAGCATTTGCGCGCCTTTTGTGATCAGCAGGGCCGCACGCCCAGGATGGATGAGCAGGCCGGCATCATGCGTGCCCAGTTTGAGCACGAAGAACAGGTGGCCGCCCAGGCCCGGCAAGCAGACCGCGCCTATGTGTTTTGCGACAGTGCGCCGCTGCTCACCGCCATCTACAGCGACCATTATTTTTCAGACCGCTCACTTTTTGATTGCGCCCAGGCCCTGCACGCGCGCTATGCACTGACGCTGGTTCTTGGCCCGGACTTGCCCTGGCTGCCCGATGGCATGCAACGCGATGGTGCCTTGGTGCGCGCCGCAGTCCACACCCGCATCCAGCGTGAACTGCAGGCCATGCACGTTCCTCAGATCGAGGTGGCTGGCTTGGGTGAAGAACGTCTGCAGGCCGCGATTCTGGCGGTGGAGACGCTCATCCGTTGAGCCTTGCAAGGGTTGACTGGGGCGCCATGTCGACTCGGTTGATGTCGCATCATTACAATCACGACCTCACCGGGGGTGTCCGTTGCAAGACGGGCTGAGACAGTCCCCTTACCTGATCTGGATCATGCCAGCGTAGGGAGCGTGAAGGTTCAAGGGCTTGCCGTCTGCCGGTTCTGCCTTTCACCCAGCGCCTGCCCGCGCCGGCGCACTGAAAGGCTTTGCCATGAACCGTCGTCTTTTCGCCCTGGCCGCTACCGCGCTGGGCGCATTCTCTGTGTCCACCCAAGCCCTGGCGGCCGATGAACTGCGCGTCATGGTGCACAGTTCGTTTTCGCTGCCAAAGCCCCTGCTGGCACAGTTCGAGGCGAATAACAACGTCAAGCTGGCCATCATCAAGGGTGGTGATGCCGGTGAAATGCTCAACAAACTCATTTTGACGCGCGCCCAACCGGTGGCCGATGCGGTGTTTGGCATCGACAACACCCTGGTAGGCAAGGCGCTGGCCGCCGGTGTGCTGGAACCCACATTGCCGCAAACGGTGAGTGCCCCCGACGCCAACCTGGGCGCTGCGCTGGCGGCGGTGGACTATGGTTTTGTGACCCTGAACTACGACAAGGCGGCGGTGGCCAAAAGTGGTGCAGCTTTGCCAAAGACTTTGCAGGACTTGACGCTGCCCGCCTACAAGGGTTGGCTGGTCACGCCCAACCCAGCCACCAGCAGCACCGGCTATGCCTTTTTGCTGGCCACCATTTCAGGCATGGGTGAAGAGAATGCCTTTGCCTGGTGGGCGCAGATGCGCGGCAACGGCCTGAAGGTGGTGAAGGGCTGGAGCGAAGCTTATTACACCGACTTTGCCCGCAACAAGGGCGCCTATCCACTGGTGGTGAGCTATGCCACCAGCCCGGCGGCCGAAGTGTTTTACAGCAAGGAAAAAATCGCCGAATCCCCCACCGCCAGCCTGAACCTCAAGGGCGGCGTCTTTCGCCAGGTCGAAGGCGTGGGCCTGGTCAAGGGCGGTGGCCAGCGTGCTGCGGCCTTGAAGTTTGTCGATTTCATGCGTTCAGAGCCAGTGCAGCAAGCGCTGCAAACCGAGATGTGGATGTACCCGGTGCAGGCCAACACCCCGCGCGCCGAGGTGATGCGCCACGCCGCCGAGCCCGCCGCCTTTGAAGCTCCAGCCGCGCAGGTGATCGCGGGTCAGGGCGCGGACTGGGTGGCGCGCTGGACCAAGGTGGTGTTGAAGTAGGCTTGATGCCTTCACTGCGAGGGCGCAGCTCCCACAGGGTTTCCAATGTTCAATCTTAAACAAGTGTGGTTGTTGTGCAGAAGTCGCGCCCCCGCGACGAATGCTGGTCAATGGCAAAGCAGCCTGTGGCTCGCCCTGCTGCCGGCTGCGGCGCTGCTGTTGTTGCTGATCTTTCCCCTGGCCCGGCTGGCCTGGACCGGCTTCACCGGCGAGGCCAGCTGGCCGGGAGCCGCCAGCAGCAACTGGACGCTCTTGACCCCCTGGCAGGACGACTACCTGCGCTGGCGTGTGTTGTGGTCACTGGCGCAAGCGGGCATCACCTGCCTGATGGCCTTTGTGCTGGGCCTGCCGCTGGCCTGGGTGCTGGCGCGGTTCGAGTTTGCCGGGCGCGCGCTGGTGCTGCGCCTGCTGATGCTGCCGTTTGTGGTGCCGACGCTGGTGGCCGCGCTTGGCGTGCTGGCGCTGTGGGGGCCGCGCGGTCTGCTCAGTGGCTGGCTCGGCATCAATTTGCAGGACACACCCTGGCTGCTGCTGTACGGCAACCTGTTTTTCAACCTGTGCCTGGTGGTACGCGCCGGGGTCGATGCGCTGGGGCAGGTCAACGCGCGCCAGGTGGCGGCGGCGCGGTCCTTGGGGGCCACGCCGTGGCGCGCCTTTTGGCGCATCGAGTGGCCGGCCATTGCGCCCTGGCTGATGTCAAGTCTGTGCCTGGTGTTTTTGTACTGCTTTGCCGGTTTCGGCCTGGCCCTGGTGCTGGGTGGTCAGCGTTTTGCCACGGTGGAGGTCGAAATCTACACCCTGGTGGCACACGAGCTGCAACTGGGTCAGGCCAGTGTGCTGGCGCTGTGGATGCTGGTGCTCACCGGTGGCGTGGCCCTGCTGTATGCGCTGCTGGAAAAACGCCTGGCAGCGCCCAGCCGGGTGCAACCGCTGGCACGCACGCGGCCGCAAGGCCTGTCGCAGTGGCTGGCCTTGACGGCGGCATTGGCGGTGTTGTTCGTTATTTGCGCGTTGCCGATTCTGGCAATTCTGTGGCGCGCGATGGAGGCTGGCTGGGTGATTTGGGCCACGCTGCTGGACGCTGAAGTTGCAGCAGCGCTTTGGAACACACTGCGGTTTTCCAGCATCGCCTTGTTGCTGGCCACCCTGCTGGGCGTCTTGCATGCGCTGGCCGCACAAAAATCGGTGCTATGGCGCGCCGCTGCCTTTTTGCCGTTTGTGGTGTCGCCGGTCACGGTGGCCTTTGGCCTGCTGCTGTTGTACCCAAGCTGGACCGCCAGTTTGCCGCTGTTGCTGGCGGCCTACGCGGTGCTGGCTTACCCGTTTGTGGCCAAAGCCATGGCTGCCGGGCTGGACAGTTTGCCGCCGCATGTGCTGCTCGCGGCCCGCACGCTGGGCGCCAGTCCGCGGCGCGCATTTTGGCGCGTCACGCTGCCACTGTTGCGCCCGGCTCTGCGCCGTGGCATGGCCTTTGCGGCCGCCACGGCGCTGGGTGAGTTTGCCGTGACCTTGTTTTTGTCGCGCCCCGAGTGGGCCACGCTCACCACCCTGATCTACCGGCGATTGAGCCATCCGGGCGCTGCCAGTCTGGACCAGGCCTTTGTGCTGGCGAGTGTTTTGATGCTGCTGGCGCTGCTGGCGTTTTTGCTGATCGAGTGGCCGGTGATGGAGGGCCATGAGCGCAGGCGACCGGCGATCGGCGCCTTACCTGTGGGAACTTTGCACCATGCTTGATCTGCGTCACATCAGCCAGAATTATGGCGACAGCGCTTTGCTGCAAGACATCCATCTGGCGGTGACCGCTGGTGAAATTGTCGCTTTGCTGGGGCCGTCCGGCAGTGGCAAAAGCACCTTGCTAGCCATCGTGGCGGGTTTGCAGCAGCCACTGACTGGCAGTGTCTGGTTTGACGGCCAGGACATCACCCGCTTGCCGCCCGAGCGGCGCCGTTTCGCCCTGATGTTTCAGGACTTTGCCTTGTTTCCACACCTCAACGTGCTCGACAACGTGGCCTTTGGCTTGATTGAACAAAAGCAGGGCAAGGCCCGCGCCCGAGCCCAGGCGCTGGACATGTTGGCCCTGCTGGGCCTGGCCAACCACGCCCGGCAAAAGGTCTGGCATTTGTCGGGTGGTGAGCAGCAGCGCGTGGCGCTGGCACGCGCCTTGATCACCCAGCCGCGCGCGCTGCTGCTCGATGAGCCATTTTCGGCGCTCGATGCCGATTTGCGCACCAGCCTGCGCGATGAATTCCGTGCCCGGATTAAGGCTGCCGGCATGCCCACCCTGCTGGTCACGCACGACGAACAAGAGGCCCGCGCCATGGCCGACCGCGCCGTGCGCCTGAGTGATGGACGGCTTGAGGCCTTGTGGTGAACCTGTTCAAGTTCAATGCGGGCGTGTCAATTTGGTGAAAAAAATGGGCATTGCGAACGCAGTGAAGCAATCCATGGCGTCTGGCTGCATGGATTGCCACGCCGCTGCGCGACTCGCAATGACGACTGACTTTCGTCAATTAGGGGCATGAGTTCAATCGCATCGTTGGGCGCTCACGGTTCAAGGGTTACGGCATAAACTTCTCGATGCCATGAACCAGACCCCCAACACAAGCCCGCTCGATGCTGCGCTGGCGCTGCAGCGCAAAGCCTATTTGGCCCACCCTGTCCCCACGCTGGCCGAGCGCACCGCAGATTTGCGCAACCTGCAGCGCTTCGTGCGCGAGCACAAGGAGGCGCTGTGCGATGCCATCAGCGCCGACTACGGCCACCGCTCCCGCCACGAGACGCTATTGGCCGAGGTGTTGCCGGTGGTGGACGGCATTGACCATGTTCTCAAGCATCTGCGCGGCTGGATGAAGCCGCAGCGCCGGGGCGTGGATTGGCGCAATTTTCTGGGTGCCAGCAACCGTGTGATTCCGCAGCCGCTGGGCGTGGTGGGTGTCATCGTGCCGTGGAACTTTCCGCTCAACCTGAGCCTGGTGCCGCTCACCTACATCTTTGCCGCGGGCAACCGCGCCATGGTCAAGATGAGCGAAAACTCGCGTCACCTTGCCGCCTACCTGATGGCGCACATGCCGGCTTATTTTCCGCCGGAAAAGCTGCAGTTTTTTGACGAAACCGGCGCCGTGGGTGTGGCCTTCTCCCAGTTGAAGTTTGACCATCTGCTGTTCACCGGCTCCGGCCAGACGGGCAGGGCTGTGATGGCGGCGGCGGCACAAAACCTGTGCCCGGTCACGCTGGAGCTGGGCGGCAAGGCGCCGGCCATTGTTTGCGACGACTTCCCGCTGCACACGGCGGTCGAGCGCATCATGTTTGTCAAGCTGCTCAATGCAGGTCAGATTTGCACCACCGTCGACCATGCCTGGCTACCGGCGGCCAAGGTGGACGAATTTGTGCGCCTGGCACGCGCCTTTGCCCGGCAACGCTACCCGCGGCTTGACAGCCCGGACTACACCGCCATCATTGACCAGCGCGCCTTTGAGCGGCTGCTGTTTGCGCTGCAAGACGCCCGGGACCGGGGCGCCCAAGTGCTGCCGCTGCTGGACGGGCCCGCCTTCGATGCAGCCACGCGCAAAATCGCGCCGCACATCGTGCTGGACGCGCCGTTAGATTCCCTGCTGATGCAGCGCGAAATCTTTGGTCCGATCCTGCCGCTGTGCAGCTATACCGATCTGGACCAGGTGTTTGACCATATCAACGCCGGGCCGCGCCCGCTGGCGCTGTACCCGTTCAGCCATGACAAGGCGCAGGTGCAAACCATCCTTGACCGGGTGATGTCGGGCGGCGTGTCAGTCAATGACGCTCTGTTTCATGTGGGCCAGCACGACCTGCCCTTTGGCGGTGTGGGTGATTCCGGCATGGGGCATTACCACGGCCATGAAGGCTTCGAGACCTTTTCCAAAATGCGCCCGGTGTTTTACCAGGCGCGCTTCAGCACGGTCAGGTTCCTGTGGCCGCCTTATGGCAAGCTGGCTGAGCGGGTGCTGGCATTCTTGATCCGCTAGCCGATCCGCACCACCCGCCCCGGGTTCAAAAGGTTGTGCGGGTCCAGTGCCTGCTTGATGGCGCGCATGGTGTTCAAGGCCACCGGTGATTTGTAGTGAGTCAGGTGATCCACCTTGAGGCTGCCCACGCCGTGCTCGGCCGAAATCGAGCCGCCATGCGCCAGCACCGAATCAAACACAATCTGGTTCACGCGCACTTCTTGCTCGCGCAAAAAAACAGCCGCATCCTGCCCCTCGGGCGCCTGCACGTTGTAGTGCAGGTTGCCGTCGCCCAGGTGGCCAAAGTTCACCAGCCGCACACCAGGGATGGCCTGTGCCAGCAGCGCATCGGTTTGGGCGACAAAGGTGGCAAAAGCGGACACTGGCACCGAAATGTCGTGTTTGATGTTGAGCCCTTCCTGGGCTTGCGCCAGCGGAATGCTCTCACGAATCTGCCACAGGGTTTGTGCCTGCGCCAGGTTCTCGGCGACCACGGCGTCGGTCACACAGCCATCGTCCAGCGCGGCTTCGAGCAAGCCCTCAAACTGGCTTCTGGCATGGGCTTCTGACTCGGCATCGGCGTTTTCCAGCAGCACGCAAAAGGCGCTGCTCTGGTACAGCGGCACGCGCAAGGTCTCGAAATGTTTGGCCACCAAGCTCAGGGCAAACTGGCCCATCATCTCAAACCCGGTCAGGCTGGCCCCCAGGTGCTGGTGCGCCAGCCCCAGCAGTTGCACGGCCGCCTCCATCGACGGCACAGCGGCCCAGGCGGTGAGTTGTGCCTTGGGTTGCGGATACAGCTTGAGCGTGGCGGCGGTGATGATGCCCAACGTGCCTTCGGCGCCGATGTAGAGATTTTTCAGGTCGTAACCGGTGTTGTCCTTGCGCAAGCCGCTCAGGCCCTGCCAGACATCGCCCTGCGGGGTCACCACCTCCAGCCCCAGACACAGGTCACGCGCATTGCCAAAACGCAGCACCTGGGTGCCGCCGGCGTTGGTGCCCAAATTGCCGCCAATGGTGCACGAACCCTCGGCCGCCAGACTCAGCGGAAACAGAAAGCCCTCGGATTCGGCGCGTTCCTGCACCGACTGCAAAATGCAGCCGGCCTCTACCGTCATGGTCAGGTTGGCCGCATCCAGGCTGCGCACGGCGTTCATGCGCTGCAGGCTGAGCACGATTTGCCGACCCGTCTCGTCGGGCGTGGAGCCCACCACCAGACCGGTGTTGCCACCTTGCGGCACGATGCTCAAGCCGCAGTCGGGGTGCTGCATTAAATAGTTGGCGCAGGCCTTGACCACTTGCGCCACCTCGTCGGTGGAGGCTGGGCGCACCACGGCCAGCGCCCTGCCATGGCTGCGTTTGCGCCAGTCCTGGGTCCAGGCGCTGAGGTCGCCGTCGGTCAAAACATGGGTGGCCCCGACGATGGTTTTCAGGTCAGAGAGCAGGGTCTGCATGGCTGGCGGGAGCGGTTTCAAGAGGGGTGTTGGCTGCTTTGGCGGCGTTTTTGAGCCGCAGCCGCACATGCAGTGCGCAAGCGGTAAACAGCGTCAGGCACAGGAAAACTTCGACCATTGCCAGGTAATTGCTTGGCGCGGCGTCGCTGTAGGCGCGCACTGCGCCTTCGGTAAAGTACAACCAAACCAGCAAACTGACCCAGCGGTAGGTGTACATGCGGTTTCTCAGCAGGCCCGCCAGCGGCACGCACAATGGCAACACCTTGAGCGCCAGCCAGGAGCCGCCCGGGCGCAGTGGCGCCAGCAGCAGTTCCCAGGCCAGGCCCAGGACAATGAGCCCCAGCAGGCTGCCAACGGCCAGAATTCGGGTCAAGGCCACGCCTGTTGTGGCCGGGGTAAGGGGGGAAGTAATGGTTGGGTTCATGACAGTGGCATCATAGCGGCCATGAGCTCATCACCCACAGCACGCACGGCCTGGCCCCAAAGGCTGGATGTCTTTCTAAATGACGTGTCGAATTTTCCCTGGAGAAATACCGCGCAAACGCTACTCGAGCGTTTCCGCGAAGACCGTTTGGGGCTCACGGCCAGCAGCCTGACCTTTACCACCACCATTGCATTAGTGCCTCTGGTCACGGTGGTGCTGGCGGTGTTTACCGCATTTCCGATGTTTGCCAAATTTCAAGTGGTGCTGCAGCAGTGGCTGGTTCAAAGCCTGATACCGGACAACATTGCCCGCCAAGTGCTGGGCTACCTGACCCAATTTGCCGGCCAGGCCAGCAAACTCGGCGGCGTTGGCTTGGGCGTCTTGTTTGTCACCGCGCTGGCGCTGATTTTGACGATTGACCGCACCCTGAACGCCATCTGGCGGGTGCGCAAACGTCGGCCCCTGGGGCAGCGCGTGCTGGTTTACTGGGCCGTGATGACGCTTGGCCCCGTGTTGCTGGCACTCAGCTTGAGCCTGACGTCTTATGCCCTGTCGGCCTCCAAAGGGCTGGTCGGCGGTCTGCCGGGTGGCGTCGGACTGCTGCTCGATACCCTGCAATTTGTGCTGCTGGCTCTGGGGCTGGCCGCGCTGTACCGCTATGTGCCAAATACCCGGGTGCATTGGGCGCACGCCTTGGTCGGCGGGCTCTTTGTGTCGGTGGGTTTCGAGCTGGCCAAAAAATTGCTGGTCATTTATTTGGGCAAGGTGCCGACCTATTCGGTACTGTACGGGGCTTTTGCCACGCTGCCCATCATGCTGATCTGGATTTACGTGGGCTGGGTGATCGTGTTGTTGGGCGCGGTCATCGCCGCCTATCTGCCCAGCCTGCTCAGTGGTGTGCGGCGCCGGGTCAGTGCCCAAGGCTGGCAGTTTCTTCTGGCCATTGAGGTGCTGCAGCAATTGGAGCCCCTGCGCACCGCGCCAGACAAAGGCTTGACCATGACTGGCTTGACGCAGCACCTCAAGGTTGATGCCCTGCAACTTGAGCCAGTGCTGGAAACCTTGGTGGAAATGGATTGGGTCGGGCAGCTGCAGGAAGAGCGCGAGGATGGCGAGGCGCGTTACGTGATGCTGGCCAACCCCGACACCACGCCGCTGGGGCCGCTGTTGCGCACTTTGCTGCTTGAGCATGAACCAAGCACCAAGAATTTATGGACCAATGGCCGCTGGCACTTGATGACGTTGCGCGAGGCGCTGTGAATGACACAGACTTGGCCGGTGCCAAATGTTGGAAAATCGGCATTTGTTCACTTTCATCAAATAGAAGAACCTCATGACCGACAGCCCACAAAAACCAGAACTTCCTGACCACCTGTCCGGTGACGCCCGCAGCCCGCACCATGTGGCGGCCGTGTTCGAGCATGACATCGGCATCCGGCTCAACGACAAGGAGTTGTTCAACGTCGAGGAATACTGCGTCAGCGAGGGCTGGGTCAAAGTGCCCGCCGGCAAAACGCGCGACCGCAAGGGCAACCCGCTGCTGATCAAGCTCAAGGGACGGGTGGAGGCGTTTTATAAATAAAAATGCAGCCGGGTCGAGGCTGTTGTTGCCGGACTCTTTTTGCAGCGTCGGGAGTCACTGGGTTTTTGGTCGGGAATGACTCGAGAAGGCACGGAGCCTAAGCTGAGATTTGCGATTTGCCTGCCAAATAGCCGACTTTGGCACTCAAATACTTTATTGAAGCACGAGGGTCGCCGCTGGTGGCGAAGTGCGATGCGCAGAGGGATCAAGCGAAGCAAATCAAGCTCAATTGGGCCTTGCGGGGGCATTCGTCACAGCCTGGGAGGTGTGAGCTCACCGAGCAAGCAAGAATTAGTACATTTCTTTGCTTGGCCAGTTCGCCATCGAATGCACGATACTTCATTGCATGCGCATAAATTTCAATCGATCAAAGTCAGCCTGCCGCTTTGAGCCCAGCGGAGCTTGACCAAGACACCCACTGCAATATGAGTGCCTGGCTCGTTCGCATAGGTATCCGTCCAATCGCGTGGCTGCTGTGTGTCGGCGTGGCAATCGGTTGTGCCCTCGCCTGGGTCGGCTCAGTGATGTTTGCCGACGCGCGCCTTGTTGCGCCAGGTTGACACGCTGGGCCGTTTGGGAGGGGAGGAGTTATC
>NZ_JAABQC010000078.1 GCF_011391645.1 Rhodoferax sp.
TTGACCACAAACAGGCCGATAAACAGCACTAGCAATTGCCAGTCAATGAAACCCATGACGTCCGACGAGTGCAGGCGCCGGCTCAGCAGTAGCACACCCGCGCCCACCAGCGCAGCCACCTCGCGCGGCCAGTCGGTAAACAAGAAAACCAGCATCAGTGCCGCCGCCACCGCCAGCCCCTTGGCCGTTTGCCAGGCATCAAACGCGGGGGCTTGCAGCGGGCCATAACCCTCGGGTAGCTCGACAGGCATCGCCCCCGGTGCGGCGCCTGGTTTTTCCCGGCCAGGCACCCACACCAGCCAGGCCCACAGCAGCAGCAGGCTCAACACCACCGGCGGCAGGGCCTGGCGCACATAGGCGCCAAAGGGCAACTGCAGCACCGAGCCGATCAGCATGTTTTGCGGGTTGCCGATCAGGGTGGCCGCCGAACCAATGTTGGCGGCGCAGGCCAGCCCCAGCAAAAAAGGCACCGGGTTGAGGCGCCGCTGCAGGCACAGTTGTGCTACCACCGGTGTCATGGCCAGGCAGATGATGTCGTTGGAGAACACCGACGACAAGGCGCCTGCTACAAAAATGAGGGCGCCCAGCAGGGCGTTGCGCCCCAGCGGCAGCGCGGCCACTTGGCGTGTGACGGCGGTGTAAAAGCCGCCCAGCCGCATTTGCGCCGACACCACCATGAACGAAAACAGCAGCAGCATGGTGGGCAAGTCCACGGCGCTTGCCGCCTGCCCGGTGCTCATGGCACCCAGGCCGATCACGCCAATGGCGCCCAGCAGCGCCACCCCCGCGCGGTCGAGTTTGAGGCGCGGCAGGCCGCCCAATATCATGCCGACATAAACGGTGACAAAAATGGCCACAATGCCCCAGTCGATCAGGCTGTGCTCAGGTGTCATGGGGTGTATTGGGCAGTCCGTAGAATTGCGTCCAACTTTAACCTTTTTATACCCGCACCATGACTTCAAAACACCTGCAACGTGGCGCCGTGAATGGCGCCACGGTCACCATGCTGATCGCTGCGCTGCTGCTGGGCGGCTTGCTCGTGTCGTCCGCCGCCTCGGGTTATGAGTTGCCTTTCTGGCCGGCGATGGCCGTGATAGCCGTCAACGTGGTGGCAGCGGGGCGCCTGGCCTGGACCGTGATCCAGGCGAAAAAGCAGCGTCAAGCGGGTAAGCAGTAAGGCTGGTGCGCCTTTTTCAGGGCGGCCTGAAACGCCTGAGTCACGCGCGCCGGCTGCGGTGAGGTCCGCACGATGCTGAAAAAGCTGCACTGGTAGGTAAACAGCCCGGGCTGCACCGCGTGCATGCGGCCCTGGCGCACAAAACTCTCGGCGTAGTGGTCGGGCAAGAAGCCCAAAAAGCAGCCCGACAAAATCAGCGTGGCAATCGACTCCTGGTCATAGCCGGTGGCAGCCCGGCTGAGCTTGACCTGCTGCGTTAGTTCCATATTGGGCGAGTGGTAGCCGAGGCCGGCAAAAGCGTAAGCCTGCAGCGCATCCCAGCTTTGCGGCTCGTGCGTTGCCTGCGTTGCAAACAAGGGGTGATCGGCACTGGCATAAAGGAACATGGTCTCGCTAAACAGTTCGTCATAGGTCAGCACGGCCGAACTGCGGTGGCCGGGGATGATGCCAACCTGAAACTGGCCGTCGAGCACGCCGCGCTCAATGCTGTTGAGCGGCGCCACATGCAGGTGCAGGCGCACATCCGGGGCTTGTGCCGCAAACAACTGGATGGCGGTGCCAATGTGCGCCTGTGGATTGCTGGCGGTCTTGTCGAAGACGGCAATGTGCAGCTCGCCGCCCATGCGCTGGTGAATCTCGTCGACGCGGCTGCGAAAGTCATCAACCCCGGCCAGCAGGCGCAGGGTTTCGGCATAAATCTGCTCGCCCTCTGGCGTCAGGGCAAACCCGGCGCGGCCGCGCCGGCACAGGCTCAAGCCCAGGCGTGTTTCCAGGTCCTTGACATGGCGGCTCACCGTGGAGGTGCCAATGTTGAGCTCAAGCTCGGCCGCGGCCATGCCGCCGCAGTCCACCACGGTCTTGAACACGCGCAGCAGGCGGATGTCCATATCGCTCAACTGCCCCAGCGGAGCACGCGTTTTTACTTGCATAAATTAGCAACCAAGTTGTGATACTTCAACATTTATAAGAGTAACAGATGAGCCCACAATGCGCGGTTATTGTCTCATTGCGAACCAGGAGAACCCCATGAACATGACCGATGCCCAAGTCTTGAACCGCCCGCGCACCGACGCCGCCTGGCTTGATGCGCACTGGATGCCCTACACCGGCAACCGCGACTTCAAGGCCCATCCGCGCATGATGGCCTCGGCCAGCGGCTGCTACTACACTGACCTCGACGGCCGCAAGATTTTTGACGGCTTGTCGGGCCTGTGGACCTGTGGACTGGGCCATGGCCGACAAGAAATTGTCGATGCGGCGGCCAGGCAGTTGGCCAGCCTGGACTATTCGCCCGCCTTTCAGTTTGGCCACCCGCTGTCGTTTGCGCTGGCCAACAAGCTGAAAGAACTCACACCCGCCGGGCTTGACTATGTGTTCTTCACCGGCTCCGGGTCGGAGTCGGCCGACACCTCGCTCAAGATGGCGCGGGCCTATTGGCGCGCCAAAGGGCAGGCCAGCAAAAGCCTGCTGATAGGTCGCGAAAAAGGCTACCACGGCGTCAACTTTGGCGGCATCTCGGTGGGCGGCATTGGCGCCAACCGCAAGGCCTTTGGCCAGGGCATTGCCGCCGACCATCTGCCGCACACCCAGCCGCCTGCGGGCGTGTTCCACCGCGGCATGCCGCCGGCTGACGGCCCGCATGGCGTGGTGCTGGCCGAGGACCTGCTCAAGCTGATTACGCTGCACGATGCCAGCAACATTGCCGCCGTCATCATCGAGCCGATGTCGGGTTCGGCCGGTGTGGTGGTGCCGCCGGTGGGTTATCTGCAGCGCATCCGTGAGATTTGCACCTCCCACAACATCCTGCTGATCTTTGATGAAGTCATCACCGGCTTTGGCCGCATGGGTGCCTACACCGGCGCCGAGGCTTTTGGCGTGACGCCCGACATCATGAACGTGGCCAAACAGATCACCAACGGCGCGCAGCCGCTGGGCGCGGTGCTGGCCAGCAAGGACATTTACGACACCTTCATGGCGCAGGGTGGCCCCGACTACATGCTCGAATTCGCTCACGGCTACACCTACTCGGCGCACCCGGTGCCCTGTGCGGTAGGGCTGGCGGTGCTTGACATTCTGGAGCGCGAAGCCATGGTGGATCGTGTCAAAAGCTTAAGCCCGTACTTTGAGAACGCGGTGCACAGCCTGCAAGGGGCCAAACATGTGACCGGCATCCGCAACTATGGTCTGGCGGCCGGCTTCACCATTGACGCGCTGCCGGGGGAACCCGCCAAGCGTCCGTACCAGATCGCCCAGGCCATGCTGGCCAAAGGTTTCTATGTGCGCTACGGCGGCGACACCATCCAGTTGGCCCCGCCCTTCATTTCAACGCCTGCGCAGATCGACAGCCTGGTCAATGCCCTGGGTGAAACCATCAACCAAACTGCCTGATGTGGGGTGGTCATTGCGAGCGTAGCGCGGCAATCCATTTTTTAGAGTCAATCAACTTATGCAAAACCTTCCGCAAATCCAACACCTGATCGACGGCCAGCTGGTCAACGGCGGCGCACGCCAGGCCGACGTCTTCAACCCCGCCACCGGTCAGGCCGAAAAGCGCGTGCTGCTGGCCGACAAGCTCACGGTGGCGCAGGCCGTTGCCAGCGCCCATGCGGCTTTTCCGGCCTGGCGCAACACGCCGCCGCTCAAGCGTGCCCGCGTCATGAGCAAGCTCAAGGTGCTGCTCGAAGAAAATGCCGACGCCATTTGCGCGCTGGTCACTGCCGAGCACGGCAAGGTGCTGGGCGACTCGATGGGCGAGTTGCAGCGCGGCATTGAAAACGTCGAATACGCCAGTTACGCGCCCGAGCTGCTCAAGGGCGAGCACAGCCGGAATGTCGGCCCGGCCATCGATTCCTGGAGCGAGTTCCAGGCGCTGGGCGTGACCGCCGGCATCACCCCGTTCAACTTTCCGGTGATGGTGCCGCTGTGGATGTGGCCGATGGCCGTGGCTTGCGGCAACACGTTTATTTTGAAGCCGTCCGAGCGCGACCCGTCCAGCGCCCTGATGGTCGCCGAGCTGGCGCTGCAGGCCGGCCTGCCGCCGGGCGTGCTCAACGTGGTGCATGGCGACAAGGAGGCGGTGGATGCCTTGCTGACCGACCCGCGCGTCAAGGCCGTGAGTTTTGTTGGCTCCACGCCGATTGCCGAATACATCTACGCCACCGGCTGCGCCCACGGCAAACGGGTGCAGGCGCTGGGCGGCGCCAAAAACCACGCCGTGGTCATGCCCGATGCCGACATCCCCAACGCGGTGAATGCCCTGATGGGCGCAGCGTATGGCTCGTGCGGCGAGCGCTGCATGGCAATTCCGCTGGTGGTGGCGGTGGGTGATGCCACCGCCGACGCGGTGGTGGCCGGCCTCAAGGCCGAGATCGCCAAGATGAAGGTCGGCCCCGGCACCGAGTCGAGTTGCGACATGGGGCCGCTGGTGACCAAGGCGCATTTCGATAAGGTCAGGGGCTATGTTGACCAGGGTGTGAAAGAGGGCGCCACGCTGGTGGTCGACGGCCGGGGTGTCAGCGTGCCCGGTTATGAAGGCGGCTACTTTTTGGGCGCCTGCCTGTTTGACAACGTCAAGCCCGGCATGGTGACCTACCAGGAAGAAATCTTTGGCCCGGTGCTGGGCGTGGTGCGTGTCAAGACGCTGCAGGAGGCGATGGACATGATCGATGCCCATGAGTACGGCAATGGCACCTGCATCTTCACCCGCGACGGCGAATCCGCCCGCTACTTCAGTGACCACATCCAGGTCGGCATGGTCGGCATCAATGTGGCGCTGCCGGTGCCGGTGGCCTACCATTCGTTTGGCGGCTGGAAGCGCAGCCTGTTTGGCGACCTGAGCGCCTACGGCCCCGATGCCGTGCGCTTTTACACCAAGCGCAAGACCATCACCCAGCGCTGGCCGAGTGCCGGCGTGCGCGAGGGGGCGGTGTTCAGTTTTCCGAGCAGCCGCTGAGGGACGGTTGATCAGCGCCTGTCACTTGTGGGCAGGCGCCACATCCAGAGCGCCACCAGCGCGCAGCAGGCGCCGGGGACCCAGCCGATGTGGGGCGGCATGAACCACCAGGCGATGCCGGAACTGATCGCCATCATGGTCCAGGCGAATTGCTTGGCGCGCAGGGGCACGGCGTGCTGGTTGCGCCAGTCCCGCACCATCGGGCCAAAGCGCGGGTGCGCCAGCAGCCACTGCTCGTAGCGCGCGCTGCCCTGGGAATAACAATAGGCGGCCAGCAGCACAAACGGCGTGGTCGGCAGCAAGGGCAACACCACGCCAATAATGCCCAAGGCAAGGCTCAAGGTGCCGCAGATCAGCCAGACCCAGCGCAGCCAACGGGGGCGCGAGGGTGGCGCGGGGGCAACGGGTGGCAGGGTGGATGACAAAATTTGATGGGATGTGTTCAAACAGGCGGTCATTGTCAGTCGGTTTGGCGCACACTTTGGTTTTTCGATTTACAGGAGATTGCCATGCTGATCGGGCTGCCCAAGGAAATCAAGAATCACGAATACCGTGTCGGTCTGACGCCGGCCAGCGTGCGCGAACTCTGCGCGCACGGTCACCAGGTGCTGGTGCAAACCGGCGCGGGTGCCGCCATCGGCCTGAGCGACGAGCAGTATTTGGCCGCCGGCGCCACGCTGGCCCCGGATGCGGCGCAGGTGTTTGCCGCCGCCGGGATGATCGTCAAGGTCAAGGAGCCCCAGCCCCATGAGTGCGCCATGCTGCGCCCGGGCCAGATTTTGTACACCTACCTGCACCTGGCGCCTGACCCGGAACAAACGGCGGCGCTGGTCAAATCCGGTGCGGTGTGTATTGCCTACGAGACCATCACCGGCCCCGGCGGCGGCCTGCCGCTGCTGGCGCCGATGAGCGAGGTGGCGGGTCGCATGGCGGTGCAGGCCGGCGCCGCGCACCTGGAAAAATCCAAGGGCGGCATGGGTGTGCTGCTCGGCGGCGTGCCCGGTGTGCCGGCCGCGCATGTGGTGATTCTGGGGGCCGGTGTGGTCGGCACGCACGCGCTGCAAATGGCCGTAGGCATGGGCGCCCGGGTGACGGTGCTCGACAAAAACATGGACCGGCTGCGCCAGCTTGACCTGATTTTTGGCAACCGCATTCACACGATGTTCTCCAACGCGCAGAGCGTCGAAGACGCCGTGATTGACGCCGACCTGGTGATCGGTGGCGTGTTGATTCCCGGCGCCGCCGCGCCCAAGCTGGTCACGCGCAGCATGATCTCGCGCATGAAAAAAGGCGCCGTCGTGGTGGACGTGGCGATTGACCAGGGCGGCTGTTTTGAGACCTCGCACGCCACCACCCACGCCGAGCCCACCTACTTGGTCGACGGCGTGGTGCATTACTGCGTGGCCAACATGCCCGGCGCCGTGGCGCGCACCAGCACCTTTGCCCTCAACAACGCCACCATCGGCCATGCCGTGGCGCTTGCCGACAAGGGCTGGCAGCGGGCGCTCAAGGATGACCCGGATTTGAAGAGTGGCCTGAACGTGGCGCTCGGCCAAGTCACCTATGAGGCGGTGGCCAGCGCGCTGGGCTACGCCTATGTGACGGCGGATTCATTGCTGGATTGAGCCGGCCTGATGGGCGCGCAGGGCAGGGGATAATGCGCGCCACATGGCACTTATCACACTCCTTGACGGACAACTGGCTTTCGGACACGTTCCGCTGCTGGACCACACCACCTTTTCCCTGGAAACGCAGGAGCGCGTCGGCCTGATCGGCCGCAACGGCGCGGGCAAATCCTCGCTGCTCAAGATTCTGGGCGGGCTGGAAAAGCCCGACGACGGCACCCTGCAGGTGCAGGGCAATACCCGCATTTCCTATGTGGCGCAGGAGCCGCAGCTTGATTCTGATGCCACTGTGTTCGAGTCGGTGAGCGCCGGCCTGGCCCGGGTGCGCGACCTGATTGACGAGTATTCGCAGGGCCATGGCGACCTCGACGCGATGCAAAGCGAAATCGAATCACTGGATGGCTGGAACTGGGAGCAGCGCGTGGGCGAAACCCTGCACCGCCTGCACCTGGACGCCGACGCGCGCATCAGCACGCTGTCCGGCGGGAACAAAAAACGCGTGGCACTGGCGCAGGCGCTGGTGGCGGCGCCCGACGTGCTGCTGCTGGACGAACCCACCAACCATCTGGACCTGGACAGCATCGAATGGCTGGAAGGGCTGCTGTGCGACTTCAAGGGCAGCATCGTGACCGTGACGCACGACCGCTCGTTTCTGGACAATGTGGCGACCCGCATTGTTGAGCTGGACCGGGGCAAGCTGCTGAGCTATCCCGGCAACTTTGCCGCTTACCTGGTTCAAAAAGAAGAGCAGACGGCGCAGGAGGCGGTCATCAACGCGCGCGCCGACAAGCTGCTGGCGCAAGAGGAAGTGTGGATACGCCGCGGCGTCGAGGCCCGGCGCACCAAGGCGCAGGGCCGCATCAACCAGTTGGCCGTGCTGCGCGCCAACCGCGAAGCGCGGCGCGAGGCGCTGGGCAGCGTCAAGCTCGACGTGGCCAGCGGAGCCGTGAGCGGCAAGCTGGTGGCCGAACTCACCCATGTGAGCAAGAGTTTTGGCGAGCGCAAAATTGTGGATGACTTCTCCACCGTCATCCTGCGCGGTGACAAGGTCGGCCTGCTCGGGCCTAATGGCGCCGGCAAGACCACGCTACTCAAATTGATTCTGGGTGAACTAAAAGCTGACCCCGCCCCCGCCAACGCGCCCAAGCCGGGCCCCGGCGAGAGCGCCTGGGGCACGGTGCGCCAGGGCGCCAATATCACCGTGGCCTACTTTGACCAGATGCGCAATGCGCTGGACCTGGATGCCACGCTAGAAGACTTCATCAGCCCGGGCAGCGAGTGGATCGAAATTGGCAACCGGCGTCAGCATGTCAAAAGTTATCTGGGTGATTTTCTGTTCTCGCCGGCGCGCGCCAACTCGCCGGTGCGGTCTTTGAGTGGTGGCGAGCGCAACCGGCTGCTGCTGGCGCGCCTGTTTGCCCGGCCCGCCAACGTGCTGGTGCTCGACGAGCCCACCAACGACCTCGACATCGACACGCTGGAGCTGCTCGAGGAGCTGCTGCAAAACTTCGAGGGCACCGTGTTTTTGGTAAGCCACGACCGCACTTTTCTTGACAACGTGGTCACCAGCACCATTGCCTACGAGGGCGATGCGCGGTGGCGCGAGTATGAGGGCGGCGTGACCGACTGGCTGACGCAAAGCAAGCGCGCCAACGAGATTGCCAAAAGCAAGGGCCAAAAAGGTGCGCAGCCGTTTCACTACGAGCGCGATTCGGCCGCCAAGGCGCAAGCGGCGGCATCAGGCAGCCCGGCTGCGCCTGTGGCATCGGCTGCACCGAGTGCCGCCCCCGCGAAAACCCGCAAGCTCAGTTTCAAGGAGCAGCGTGAGTTGGATACCTTGCCGGAGCTGATTGCGGCGCTGGAGGCCGAGCAGAAAGAGATTGCCGAATTGCTGGCCGACGGCAGCCTGTACGCCATTGACAACGCCCGCGCCCTGAAACTGGCCACTCGCAGCGCGCAGATCGATGATGAGTTGATGACTGCGCTGGAGCGCTGGGAGCTTCTGGGAACGCCCGGCTGAGCTTGCCGCGCTACAACTGCGCCAGCGGTATATTGCCAGCGGTCTCATCGGCTTTGAGCAGCGCGATCAGTTCGGCCAGATCCTGATCCAGTCGTTGCAGGGTTTGCGGATTTAACTCATCAAGCGCTGCCGGCAGAACCCCTTCAAACGGCCCCGGCACCTTGGCCAGCAAGGTCAGCGCCTCGGGCGTGGTGTGCAGGTGCACGTGGCGTTTGTCCTGGGCGTTTTTGTCCATGCGGATCAGTTCCTTGTGATGCAGGGCCCGCACCAGGTTGCTGGCGGTGGACTGGTGCACATCCATGGCTTTGGCCAGTTCACCCATGCCAATGCCGGGCTGGTCGCGAATCACACTCAGTGCCCAGACCTGCGCCCCACCCAAGCCGACCTGTTTTTCAATTTGTCTGAAATGGCTGCGTATGGCGTTGAAAACCACCCGAAAACGACGCAAAACCTGGCTGGATTTGGCTGACTGGCTGTTGGGTGAATGGGTGCGCGGCATAAAAAACCTTGGGGCAAATACATTAGCCCGGAATCATAGAGCCGAATCGGCCAGCGTGCCGCAACTTTCAGTGACCAGATGTGTTCGCCAACTCCTTTTGCACCATGAGCATCATCAGGTCCTCGAAGGTGTAGAAACCGTTGCCACACTTGGCCAGTTCGGCCAGTGCAAACGCGGCGCCGGTACCAAAGGCGCGGCGCTCGATCGAGTTGTGAATCAGGCGCACGGTCTGGTACGGGAAGCCAAAGATCACTTCGTGGTGCCCGACAATGCCACCCAGGCGCAGCGAGGTGATGTGGTCCTCGTTCACGTCTATGGTTTGGGCAATTTTGCGCGCCGTGCCAGAGACCTCGGGCTTGTCCCGAAAGTGCTGCTCGACAATTTCCACATCGGCGAACGGCGCGATCTTGCGCAACAGGCGCGCCGCCATCATCAAAAAGTTGATGCCCACCGTGATGTTGGGTGAACACAGCACGCGGGCGTCCGCTGCCAGGGTGTGGGCGTAAGCCAGGTCGGTGTCGCTGTAGGCCGAGATGGCGCTGACCAGCATGAGCCCGCGCGCGCGCACCTGTTCGCCGTACAGGTGCAGGCTCTCGGGGCGGGAAAAGTCCACCAGCGCGTCCACTGGGTGGGTGTCCAGCCATTGGCCCCATTCATCGGGCGTGGTCAAGCCAACCACGGGCACGTCCATGCCCGGGGCGGTTTCTGTGGCGGCCGAGCGGCGCGCGATCCAGCACAGTTCATAGCGCGGGTCCTCCTGCAGCACTTGCGCCACCGCTTGACCCGCCTTGCCGAAACCCACCAAACCGACTTTGATCATGACATTTCTCCTTGCGGTTGACTGTGGCACCTGTCCAACACGGCGGCCCACTTGGGGGCATTATGCTTAAATACGTTTGCCACAATGTACTTTGCCCGCACAATCCGTGCTGATTTGCCCTCTCCCAACGCCTGCCGCCCCGCCCCATGAAGCCCATGAATTCAGATGTCAACAGTGACGAAATCCTGAATGCCATCCACAAAGAGGTGATTGACTGGCGTGCCTGGACCGGGCGTGTGCTGGTGATGGTTTTTGCCGCCCTGGCCGGCCTGACCGTGGTGGCGTTCACCTGGATGACCGAGCTGGCGTTTGGCGCCTTTGAGCATGTGCAAAAGCTCTACTGGTGGTCGCCGCTGCTCTGGACGCCCCTGTGCACCGCGGCCATTGTCTGGGTCATGCGCCGCTATGCCATGGGCAGCGCGGGCTCGGGAATTCCGCAGGTGATGGCGGCACTCGATGGCAGCGTCTCACCGGCCAACCGCAGCCTGTTTGTGTCGCTCAAGCTCAGCTTCGCCAAAATGGCGCTGGCCACCTGGGGCTTGTTGGCCGGGCTGTCACTGGGGCGCGAGGGGCCGTCGGTGCAAATTGCCGCCGGCGTCATGCACCATGCCCGGCGCTGGCTGCCCGACAAATCGCAGGTGTCCGAGCACGGCCTGATGATGGCGGGCGGCGCCGCCGGCATTGCCGCGGCTTTCAATACGCCGCTGGGCGGTGTCATGTTTGCCATTGAAGAGCTGTCGCGCAAGCCCGAGCAGCGCTCCAGCGGCTTGCTGCTGGCGGCCATCGTGCTGAGCGGCCTGATGGCGGTGTCGGTCTACGGCAACTCGACTTACTTTGGGGTGATTCGGGTGCAAAACCTGAGCATGGCGCTGCTGCTGCCAGGACTGCTGGTGGCGGTGCTCAGCGGCCTGGCGGGCGGCTTGTTTGCCCGGGTGCTGCTGGTGTCCATCCGGGGCGAGTCAGGTGACCGCTTCAGCCGCTGGCGCAAGCGCAGCCCGGTGGCCTTTGCCGCCGCCTGCGGGTTGACCATCGCCATCATCGGGCTGGCCAGCCATGGCAACACCTTTGGCACCGGCTACGCCCACAGCCGTGCCATGCTCGAGGGCAATGACGACACCTCGCCGTTTTACGTGCTGCTCAAGTTCATGGCCACCTGGATCACCGCCTGGGCCGGCGTGCCCGGCGGCATCTTTGCGCCCGCGCTGTCCATTGGTGGCGCCCTGGGCAATGACGTGGCGCAGTTGATTGGCTATGCCAACGCGCCAACCCTGATCGCATTGGGCATGGTGGGTTTTCTGGCGGCCGTCACGCAGGCCCCGCTGACCTCGTTCATCATCGTGATGGAAATGGTGGCCGGCCATCAATTGGTGCTGAGCCTGATGGCCACGGCGGTGGTGGCCAGCGGCGTGTCGCGCCTGCTGTGTGTGCCGCTGTACAGCGCGCTGGCGCAATTGCAGTTGCAGCGCTTGCCCAAAGCCGACCAGGCATAAAAAAAGGAGCCCCGAAGGGCTCCAAACTCGCTTGCTGTTCTGATGGTTACAAAAGAACTGCCAAGACAGTATATTTGCGCAAATTGAATTCGATTTAAGGGAATACCCTTGCGTTGCCCCATTCTCATGGCGACAGGTGAATGGTTCAGATTTTGACGCGGTATTGCCCGCCGGTGCGCCGTGTTGATGGGATATCGGTTAAATTGCGGGCAATGTTTTTGAAATCCCAGGGCTTGAGCGCCCGCCCCCCCCTTTTTTCCAGCACCGAGTTCCGCACTGCCCTGGGCATGTTCGCCACCGGAGTCACCATCGTCACGGCGCGCGCGCCTGACGGCCATCTGGTGGGCCTGACCGCCAACTCTTTCAATTCGGTGTCGCTCACGCCGCCTTTGGTGCTGTGGAGTCTGTCGCAGGCCGCCAGTTCAATGGAGGCCTTTCGCAAGGGCTCGCATTACGCCATCAACATCCTGGCGGCCGACCAGCAGGCGCTGGCAACCCGCTTTGCCACCCGCGGCGTGGACCGTTTTGCCGATGTCGAATTTGTCGAGGGTGCCTGCGGCGCGCCCTTGCTGGCGGGTGCGGTGGCCACCTTTGAGTGCTTCAACCGCAGCCGCTATACCGAGGGCGACCATGTGATCTTTGTTGGCGAAGTGGAGCACTGCGCGCACCGCGATGGCATCTCGCCGCTGCTGTACCACGGCGGCAAGTTTTACACTGAACACCCCCTGTAACACTGGTAGGCCTGTCATGACGCAACCCGCTGCTGAACGCATATTGATCGCCTACGCCACCACCGACGGCCACACCGCGCTGATTTGCGAGCGGCTCAGGCGCGTCATGCAGGGTTTGGGCCGGCAGGTGACGGTGGCGCTGCTGGCCAACGCCGACGCGCTGGATTTGTCCGGCTTTGACCGCGTGGTGATCGGTGCCAGCATCCGCTACGGCCATCACCAGCCGATCGTGGCCGAGTTCATCGGCCGGCATCAGGCCTTGCTTGAGAGTCGCCCGAGTGCCTTCTTTACCGTCAATATCGTGGCGCGCAAGCCCAATAAAAATCGGCCCGAGACCAACCCCTATCTGCAGAAGTTCATGAAGACGGTGCGCTGGCAGCCCCGCCTGCTGGGCGTTTTTGCGGGCAAGCTGGACTACCCGAGTTATGGATTTTTTGACCGGCAGATGATCCGCCTCATCATGCTGGTCACCAAAGGCCCCACCGACCCCACCGCGGTGGTGGAGTTCACCGACTGGGCGCAGGTGGAGGCCTTTGGGCGGGACGTCTGCGCGCTTACTGCTTGACGGCCTCGACCTGGATCAGCAGGCGGACGTTCTTGGGAAAACCCCAGTCAATGCCGTAGTTCATGCCGAACAGGGTGCGGTCGATGGTGGTCTCGAAGTCGCCACCGCACACTTCGCGCTTGAGCATCGGGCTGTCATA
This sequence comes from Rhodoferax sp., assembly GCF_011391645.1. Lineage (GTDB taxonomy): Bacteria > Pseudomonadota > Gammaproteobacteria > Burkholderiales > Burkholderiaceae_C > Rhodoferax. The sequence goes on from NZ_JAABQC010000078.1 coordinate 13,019, forward strand.
GCAGTTGAAGTTGGTGGCCTTGAGCGTGACCGGGTG
>NZ_JAABQC010000079.1 GCF_011391645.1 Rhodoferax sp.
GGGGCGTGATGTTGGGGAAGCGCTCGGTCAAAAAGTCCAGCAGGGTCGGCCACGGCCCGGCGGGCAAGCCGACGCAACTCGGGCCAATGCCCTGGCGTGTGGCTGGTTTAAATGCGCTCAAACACCAGGTCCCACACGCCATGGCCCAGTTTGAGGCCGCGGTTCTCGAACTTGGTCAGCGGCCGGTAATGCGGTTTGGGGGCATAGCCCAGCAATTCCGGATGCTTTTCAGGGGCGGCATTTTTCAGCAGCGGTTCGGCGCCCAGGACTTCCAGAATCTGTTCGGCGTAAGGCTGCCAGTCGGTGGCGCAGTGCAGGTAGCCGCCCATCTTGAGGCGCGCCGCCAGTTTGGCAATCAGGGGCGCCTGGATCAGACGGCGCTTGTTGTGCTTTTTTTTGTGCCAGGGGTCAGGGAAAAAGATGTGCGCGCCTTCCAGGCTTTGCTCTAGCAGCATGTGGTCAATCACCTCAACCGCGTCATGCGCGCAGATGCGAATGTTGCGCAAATTCTGCTCGCCAACGCGCTTGAGCAGCGCGCCCACCCCGGGTTCATGCACCTCACAGCACAAGAAGTTGGTGTCGGGCAACAGGGCTGCGATGTGCGCCGTGGCCTCGCCCATGCCAAAACCGATCTCCAGCACCGTGGGCCGGATGGTGCTGGTGTCGGCAACGCCACCAGCATCGGCGAAAGCCGCTGAGAAATCGAGTGCGGTGGGTTGGTAGGGCAGCAAAAACTGTGGCCCCAGTTCGTCAAACGCCTTGCTTTGGCCGCTGGTGGTGCGGCCGGCGCGGCGCACAAAACTCTTGATGGTTTTGGGGTAGGCCACGTCCGCCAATGACTGCGGGCGCACGCGCGGCGTGCGGGCCTGCTCTGCCGGTTTGGGGGGAATGTTTTGGGTGTCTTTCACGGGGGCAGATTGTAGAGACAACGCCACTGCGCCACCCAGTTGGCAAAGGCATCGGCGGGCGCAGGCGGCGCGCTCAGGCCCAGCACCGCCGCCGCGCGGTTGAGTTCGACCAGCGGGTCAAGGCTGTCCAGCGCCTGCGCACCATTTTGTTTGCTGAGTTTTTCGCCGTTGGCCCCCAGCACCAGCGGGGTGTGCAGGTAGCGCGGCGTGGGCAGGTTCAGGGCGCGTTGCAGCAGGATCTGGCGTGCCGTGTTGTCGGCCAGGTCTTCGCCGCGCACCACGTCGCTGATGCCTTGCGCGGCATCATCCACCACCACCGCCAACTGGTAGGCAAAACAACCGTCGGCGCGTTTCAAAACAAAGTCACCCACCTCGGCCGCCACATCCTGCGTTTGTTCGCCCAGGCGGCGGTCTTGCCAGAGCAGCGGGTGGGTTGCCTCAGTGGTCAGGCGCCAGGCGCGCGCTGGCCTGCCATGCAGCCCATGGCGGCAGGTACCGGGGTAGATGAGCTCGCCGTGGCGCGGTTTGACATGGCCGCTGCGTTGTTGCGCCAGTTCGATGTCACGCCGACTGCAACTGCAGGGATAGGCGTGGCCGCTGGCGATCAAGTGTTGCAGCGCCTGCTGGTAAAGATGGATGCGCCCGGATTGGTAGAGGACGGGCTGGTCGCTGATCAGCCCAAAAGCCGCCAATTGCTGCAGGATGGTCTGGTCCATGCCGGGCAGACAGCGCGTGCTGTCCACATCCTCGATCCGCACCAGCCACTGCCCGCCCTGCGCGCGGGCATCAAGCCAGCTGGCCAGTGCCGCCACCAGCGAGCCCGCGTGCAGCGGCCCGGTGGGTGAGGGCGCAAAGCGGCCAATGTAGTTACGCAACGGCCAGCGCCAGCTCCAGACCCGACACAAACGCGTCTTCCACCCGGTGCCCAAGGCACCAGTCGCCGCACACGCCCAGCCCTTTTTTCGCATCCCACAGATGGCTTTTGCCCAGTGGCTGCACCGTCTTGGCGTACAGCCAGCGCTGGCTGTCGACATGAGCCGGTTCGGCGCGGATGCCGGTCACCTCGGAAAAGGCCCTGAGCAGCTTTGCCTCGACGCGGGCCGAGTCGTCGTGGATGTGCTCTTGCGACCAGGCCGCGCTGGCCTGCACGGTCCAGCGCTCGATCGATTCGCGCCCGGGTTTGCTTGACTCCCGTGCCAGCCACCCAATGCGGTGGTGCGTGCTGCGAGCCGCGCTCCACTGCGGTCCCAGGGTCGTCAGACCGGGTTGAACGGCTTGCGGGAAAGCCAGCATCAGCGTCCAGCAGGGGGCTACCTTGACCTGTTCAATGGACTTGATCCAGGGCTTGGCCTGCTCTGAGTCCTGCAGCAGCTTGTGCGCCTGGGCGCTGGGAATAGCCAATAAAACACCATCGAAACCCGAAAACACATGTTGCGATCCATCAAGCCCTTCGGTGCGCAGTTGCCATTGCCCGGATTTGACGGCATCGGGCTCGATGCGCGCCACGCGGGTTTGCGTTTCAATGCGCCCGGCGGCCTGCAGCGGCTCGGCCCAGCCACTCACCAGCGACTTCATGCCCGGCACACCCACCCAGTGCGCATCGTGGCCGGGCAAGCCCGGCGCGGCGACATGGCCCAATTCGTCGAGCACCTGCACGCTGTTGGCGCTCCAGCGTTTGCAGAGTTTTGGCGTGGTTTCGAGGGCTTGCAAAAAACGCGGGTCACGGGCGGTGAAGTACTGTGCGCCATGGTCAAACGAACCAAAGGCGCTGCTGCGCGTGGCCATGCGTCCGCTGGTGCCGCGGCTTTTCTCAAAAATGGTGACCTGGTGGCCGGCCTGCACCAGCGTGCGGGCACAGGTGATGCCAGCCATGCCGGCGCCGATCACCGCAAAATGTCGGGGTGCGCGTTGCGCAGAACTCATATTTTTCTCCAGTTGATGACAATTTAAATCCATGTGAATGTGACCGACTTTACACGCCCCGGTGCCGCTCCAGCAAAGCGGTGCGGGTGGTGGGGCTCTCCAGCTGGGCCAGCCACCACTGCAAAGCGCGCCCCGGCGCGCTGCCGGTGGCGCGCCAGGCGTAGTTGACGCGCACCACCCGGGGTGGGCGCTCGGTTTTTTTGACCACCAGCCGACCGGTGTCAATAAATGGCCCGGCCATGCAAACGGGCAACGAACCGCAGCCCTGGCCGCGCAACTGTGCGTCAAGCTTGTCCTGCATGGTGGCCACGGTCAACACATCCTGCCCGCCCAATAAACCAATCGTCACGCCACGGCCGCGGCTGATGGTGTCTGCCACCGCCACCGCGCGGTGCGCTCGCATGGCCTCGTCGGTGAGCGGCTCTGGTGCATTGGCGAGCGGATGATTCGGCGCAACAGCATAGACAAAGCGCACGTCCCCCAGCGGCTTGGCATGAATGGCGGTGTTTTGCACCAGGTCGGCCACGCCCAGCGCCAGATCGGCCTCGCCGCTGGTCAGGGCCTCCAGCGTGCCCGACAGGGTCTCGTCGCGCAGGCGGATACGGGTCGGCGGGTTCATGGCAAAAAAGCTGTCGACCAACTCCATGACCGTGGCCTTGGCAATGATGCTGTCCACCGCCAGCGTCAATTGCGGCTCCCAGCCGGTGGCCACCCGTTTGACACGATTGGCCACCGCCGCCAGATCTTCCAGCAGGCGCTCGCTCTCGCGCAGCAATTCCTGGCCGGCCACGGTGGGCAGGGCACGGCGGGAACTGCGGTCAAACAGCAACACGTCAAGCGCGTCCTCCAACTGGCGCACACGGTAGGTGAGGGCGCTGGGCACCATGCCGAGCGAACGCGCCGCTGCGGCAAAACTGCCGGTGCTGCCAATGGTTTGCAGCATGGCGAGTGCATCGGGTGTTAAAACATTGCGGGCTGTTTGCATGGTGTGCCATCTTTAATTCAAACAGATTGAATGATGCCATCAAATGGGCTGCGCGTGCCAGCCTGTTTTGCCGCGTACAGTAGAGTCTCATCACGGAGATAAACCATGCTAACCCTCAGACCTTCCCAAGAGCGCGGCTACGCAGACCATGGCTGGCTCAAATCTTTCCACAGTTTTTCGTTTGCCGGCTACCATGATCCTGCCCACATGGGCTGGGGCAACCTGCGCGTCATCAATGAAGACTGGATCGCCGCTGGCAAGGGCTTTGGCACCCACGGCCACCGTGACATGGAAATCATCACCTACGTGCTGCAGGGCGCGCTGGCGCACAAGGACAGCATGGGCAACGTCAAGGCCATACCACCCGGCGACGTGCAGCGCATGAGCGCCGGCACTGGCGTGCAGCACAGCGAGTTCAACCACGCCCCCAATGACACCACCCATTTGCTGCAGATCTGGATCACACCCAACGTGCTGGGTGTCGAGCCCGGCTACGAGCAAACCACGTTTACCGACGCCGCCAAGCAGGGCCGCCTGTGCCTGGTGGCCTCCAGTGACGGCGCGCTGGGTTCGGTCACCATCCATGCAGATGCCCGTCTGTATGCAGGACTGTTCAACGCCGGGCAAACTGCGCAACTGGACCTGGCTGCCGGCCGAAAGGCTTATGTGCACCTGGTGCGCGGCGCCCTGACAGTGAATGGCATGGCCCTGCAGACCGGCGACGCCGCCCTGCTGGCCGATGAGCCCCGGGTGGTATTGGCTGATGCGCAGGACGCCGAGGTGCTGGTCTTTGATTTGTGCGCTTGAGCTTTTTTATGTCTTCAATTCATCAAGGAACTTTCACCATGGCAAAAGTTGCAGTTATTTTTCATTCGGGCTATGGCCACACCCTGCGCATGGCGCAGTTGGTGGCCGATGGTGCCAACGCCGATCTGATCGCCATTGACGCTGATGGCAACCTGACCGAAGACGACTGGGCCACTTTGAATGAGTCTGACGCCATCATCATGGGCAGCCCCACTTACATGGGCGGCGTCAGTTGGCAGTTCAAGAAATTTGCCGATGCGTCCAGCAAGGCCTGGTTCAGCCAGTCCTGGAAAGACAAGATTTTTGGCGGCTTTACCGCCAGCGCCAACGTCAACGGCGACAAACATTCCACGCTGCACTACTTCATGACGCTGGCTATGCAGCATGGCGGCATCTGGGTTGGCACGGGCCTGCACTACAACAACACCAAGGCATCAAAGCGCGACGACATCAACTACCTGGGCTCCAGCGCCGGTCCCATGGCGCAAACCCCAGGTGACGCGGGTGGTGCAGAAATGAACGCGGGCGATCTGGAAACCGCGCGCCTGTTCGGGCAGCGCGTGGCCGAGATCGCCAGCAAATTCAAAGGCTAAAAGCTTCGTCGCGAGGGCGCAACTCCCACAAAATTTGGCATCCACATCACCCATGTGGCTGCGTCGTCCTTTTGGGAGCGGCGCCTTTGTGGGAGCGGCGCCCTCGCCGCGAATGAATTCAGACCCGCGATAATCGCGGTCTATGTCCAATCCCAAAGTGCTGTTCGGCTTTCATGCCGTGGGTGTGCGCCTCAAGACCGCACCCAAATCCATTGTCGAAATTTACATTGACCCGAGCCGCCGTGACGCGCGAATGCGCCAGTTTGTGGACAAGGTCAAGGAGGCGGGTGTGCGCCTGCTCGAGGCCGACGGCATGCGCCTGGCCAAACTGTGCGGCAGCCACGGGCACCAGGGCGTGGCGGCGCGGGTGAACGAGCTGACCCAAGTCACCTCGCTCGACGAGTTGTTGGAACAATTGGAGGCCTCGCAGCTTGAGCGTCCGGTCAATGAGCGCGAACAACCCCTGATTCTGGTGCTCGACGGCGTGACCGACCCGCACAACCTGGGCGCCTGCCTGCGGGTGGCCGATGGCGCCGGCGTGCACGCCGTGATCGCCCCCAAGGACCACGCGGCCGGCATCAACGCCACGGTGGCCAAGGTGGCCAGCGGTGCGGCCGAAACCGTGCCGTACTTCATGGTGACCAACCTGGCACGAACCCTGAACGAATTGAAAGAGCGCAACATCCGGATCATTGGCACTAGCGATGTGGCCACCAAAACGCTGTACCAGGCCGACCTGCGCGGCCCGGTGGCGCTGGTGCTGGGCGCCGAGGGCGATGGCATGCGCCAGCTCACCGCCAAAACCTGCGACGAGTTGGTCAGCATCCCGATGCGCGGCGCGGTGGAAAGCCTCAATGTGTCGGTGGCCAGCGGCGTGTGCCTGTATGAAGCCATGCGTCAGCGCGCATCGACGGTTCCCCTGTGACACTGCCGTATTCTTCTTAACGGAAAGAAATCCATGAATGTTATTCAAATCAGAGCGACCAGAGTCGTGGCGGCGGGCTTGAGTGCCCTGTTTTTTCTCGCCAGTTGCACTCAGGAACAGCAGAATGTCATCAGCCGCGACATCCAGAACTGGACTGGCACCAACGGCGTGCTGGAGTTTTACGCTGGCGACAAGCTGGTGCGCCGTTTTCTGAAAATTGACAAGCTCTCAACCGCCATGGGCACACAGGACAAGGTGCCACGTCCCTACCGGTTTGGCTACGGTGTGATGGACGAAAACCTCAACTTTGCTGCCGATCCGGGTGAAAAAAAAGTCTATTTCGAGATCAGCGACTACGCTTCCAATTACCTGTTTTTTGAAAACCCGCGTTAGTCCTGGCTCACACCCAGCCCAGCCAGCCCAACACTGCGCCGGCCCCCAGCAACCACAACAAATGCAGGCGGGTGCGCCACACCAGCAGTGTGACGGTTGCTGTCAGCAACCACAGCGGCCAGTGCGCCAGATCCGCGCCCTGATTGGCCGTCAGAATCCAGCCTGTGGCCACCAGCAGGCCAACCACCACCGGCGCCATGCCCTGCTTGAAGGCGCGCACGGCGAGCAACTCACGATTTGCATGCGCCCAGCGCGAGGCGGCAAAGGTCAGGGTGGTGCTGGGCAGCAAAATGCCCAGCATGGAAAGAGACATGCCGAGCATGGCGAAGCCCCAGGCCACACCACTGTTGACGAGGCCACCGCCCGCATTCAGCCCCACCTGCCAGCCCAGCAGCGCAACAAACAGCACGTTGGGGCCGGGAGCCGCCTGCGCCAGGGCAATGGCACCATTGAACTGGCTGTCGCTCAGCCACTGATGCTGGTCCACCAGCAGTCGGTGCATGTCAGGCACGGTGGTGATCGCCCCGCCAATGGCCAGCAGCGACAGGGACAAGAAATGCGCCAGCAGGGCCAGCCAGTCGGCCGGGCTCAAGCTGGTACTCACGGTCTGGTCCTTGGCGTTTGCAGCGCCATCAGACGGCGGTACGCCCACAGGCCCGAGCCCCCGCCAAGCACAGCCAGCACCCAGATCAAGGGTACCCGCAACCAGGCAATGGCGACAAAAGTCAGCCCAGCCAAGACCCAGCACCAAGAGTTACCCAGCACATTTGTTTTCAGGGCGGGCAGCATTTTCAACCCGGTTGAGACGATCATGCCGGCCGCCACCGCGCTCATGCCACGCAAGGCTCCCTGCATTTGCGGCACATCGGAAACACCGGCATACAAGCCCGCCAGCACCAACACGATCAGTAGCGGAAACGTCAACATGCCTGCCAATGCCACCAGCCCGCCACGCCAGCCAAAGTAGCGGTCGCCGATCATCAGCGACAGATTGACCACGTTGGGGCCAGGCAGCACCTGGGCCACCGCCCAGTCTTCAATGAACTGCGCGTGCGTGAGCCAGCGTTTCTTTTCCACCAGTTCGCGCTGCACCACCGCCAGCACGCCGCCAAAGCCCTGCAAGGCAAGCCAAGTGAAGGCCCAGAACAGGACCCTCAAAGAATCTGGCCGCTCCACGCCCTGGGCGGGCTCAGGGTGAAAGCTCATGCAAAGGTGGCAGCGCTTTGCAACGGCAGACCGGCCTGGTCCTTGGCGGCCAGCAGCGGCGCTGCCGCAACCGGCCACTCAACACCCAACGCAGGATCGTTCCAGTGCAGGCAGCGCTCATGCTCTGGGTACCAGTAATCAGTGGTTTTGTACAAAAACTCGGCGCTGTCGCTGGTCACCAGAAAGCCGTGCGCAAAACCCGGCGGAATCCAGAGCTGGCGCTTGTTGTCGGCGGACAGCAGCACGCCCTCCCATTTGCCAAAATGGGGCGAGCTGCGGCGCAAATCGACCGCCACGTCAAACACCTCGCCCTGGGTCACGCGCACCAGCTTGCCCTGCGGATGCTCGATCTGGTAATGCAGTCCGCGCAGCACACCTTTGGCCGATTTGCTGTGGTTGTCCTGCACAAAAGGCACGTCCAGCCCGGTGCATTGGGCAAAGTCGCGCGCGTTGAAGCTTTCAAAAAAGAACCCGCGCGCGTCGCCAAAAACCTTGGGTTCCAGGATCAGCACGCCGGGCAGGGCGGTGGGGGTGACAGTGTAAGGCATGGTGTTATTTCAGCAGATTCAGCAAATACTGGCCGTAGCCATTTTTGGACAGGGGCGTGGCGAGCTTCAGGATTTGGTTGGCATCGATCCAGCCCAAATTAAAAGCAATTTCTTCGGGGCAGGCCACCTGCAGGCCCTGGCGCTTTTGCAGGGTGGCAATAAAACTGGCGGCTTCGAGCAGGCTGTCGTGGGTGCCGGTGTCGAGCCAGGCGTAGCCGCGGCCCATCATTTCGACGTTGAGCTGGCCCCGCTCCAGGTAGTGCCGGTTGACATCAGTGATTTCCAGCTCGCCACGCGCCGAGGGCTTGATGTGGGCGGCAATGTCACAGACCTGGTTGTCGTAAAAGTAGAGGCCGGTCACCGCGTAATTGCTCTTGGGCTGTTTGGGTTTTTCTTCGATGCTGATGGCGCGCTTGTGCTCGTCAAACGCCACCACGCCGTAGCGCTCGGGGTCGGTCACATGGTAGGCAAACACGCTGGCGCCAAGCTGGCGCGCGTCGGCGTGGGCCAGTTGCTTGACCAGGTCATGGCCATAAAAAATGTTGTCACCCAGCACCAGCGCGCTGGGCTGCCCTGCCACAAAGTCGCGGCCGATGATGAAGGCCTGCGCCAGGCCGTCAGGCGAGGGCTGCACCGCGTAGCTGATTGTCATGCCCCACTGGCTTCCGTCACCCAGCAGTTCGGCAAAGCGCGGTGTGTCGTGCGGCGTCGAAATCACCAGCACTTCACGGATGCCGGCCAGCATCAGCGTGCTCAGGGGGTAATAGATCATGGGCTTGTCATAAACCGGCATGAGTTGCTTGGAGACGGCCTGCGTGACCGGGTAAAGCCGGGTGCCAGAGCCACCGGCCAGGATGATGCCTTTGCGTTGTGTCATGGTGATGATTGTTTGGGTTTAAAGTGTTTCGACGAGCATGCGGTTCACGCCCAGTTGCCAGTCGGGCAAGGTCAGACCAAAAGTGGTTTGTAACTTGCCGGTGTCGAGGCGCGAGTTGTGCGGACGCGTGGCGGGCGTGGGAAAGGCGCTGGTGGGCACCGGCTTGACCTCGGTGGCCTTGATTTTGAGCGCGGGCTGAATTTTTTGCGACTGCGCGATCACATGGTTGGCGTATTCGAACCAGGTGGTGCAGCCGCTGGCCACCAGGTGGTAAGTGCCGGCCAGTGCCTGCGCATCAGCACCCGGCTGCAGCACCTGGCGCACGGCGTGGGCGGTCACGTCGGCAATCAGATCGGCGCCGGTGGGCGCGCCAAACTGGTCGTTGATCACCGTGAGCTGCTCGCGCTCCTGCGCCAGGCGCAGCATGGTCTTGGCAAAGTTGCCGCCTCTGGCCGCATACACCCAGCTGGTCCTGAAAATCAGGTGCCGTGGGCAGATCCAGTCAATCATGTGTTCGCCCAGCAACTTGGTCTGGCCGTAGACGTTCAGTGGAAACGTGGGGTCGTCCTCGTGCCAGGGCTGGTCGCCGCCGCCGCCAAACACATAGTCGGTGCTGTAGTGCACCAGCCAGGCGCCGAGTTGGGCCGCCTCGCGGGCCAGCATCTCGGGCGCCAGGGTGTTGATGGCGCGCGCCAGCTCGGTTTCGCTTTCGGCCTTGTCCACGGCGGTGTAGGCCGCGGCGTTGATGATCACTTGGGGTTGAAGGGTGCGGACCGTCTCTGCCAGTCCCGCCAGATTGCCCAGGTCGCCGCAAAAGTCAGTGCTGTGGCGGTCCAGCGCAATAAGCTCACCGAGCGGAGCCAGGCTGCGCTGCAGCTCCCAGCCGACCTGACCGTTTTTGCCGAGAAGAAGAATTTTCATGCGTATTGCTTTTGCACCCAGTCCCGGTAGGCGCCGCTTTGCACATGGGCAACCCACTCGGGGTGGCCCAGGTACCACTGCACGGTCTTGCGGATGCCGCTCTCAAACGTTTCGGCAGGTTTCCAGCCCAGCTCGCGTTCCAGCTTGCGGGCGTCAATGGCGTAGCGACGGTCGTGGCCGGGGCGGTCGGTCACATAGGTGATCTGCTCTTTGTATGGCTTGCCATCGGTGCGCGGGCGCAATTCGTCAAGCAGGGCGCAAACGGTATGAACGATCTCCAGATTGGCCTTTTCATTCCAGCCGCCCACGTTGTAGATTTCTCCCAGGCGACCGGCCTCCAGCACACGTCGGATGGCGCTGCAGTGGTCCTTCACATAAAGCCAGTCGCGGATCTGCTGGCCGTCGCCATACACCGGCAGCGGCTTGCCCGCCAGCGAATTGACGATCAGCAGCGGAATGAGCTTTTCCGGGAAGTGGTAGGGCCCGTAGTTGTTGGAGCAATTGGTGGTGAGCACCGGCAGGCCGTAGGTGTGGTGCCAGGCGCGCACCAGATGGTCGCTGGCCGCCTTGCTGGCGGAATACGGGCTGTTGGGCTCGATGTGGCTGGACTCGGTAAAGGCCGGATCGTCATTTTTGAGCGAGCCATACACCTCGTCGGTGGACACATGCAAAAACCTGAACGCCGATTTTTGCTCCGCGAGCAGTTCTGACCAGTAGCCGCGCACTGCTTCCAGCAGGTTGAAGGTGCCCACAATGTTGGTCTGGATGAACTCACCCGGGCCGTGAATGGAACGGTCCACATGGCTTTCGGCGGCAAAGTTGATGACGGCGCGGGGTTGATGCGTGGCCAATAGCCGTGCCACCAGCGCATGGTCGCCAATGTCGCCCTGCACCAGCGTGTGCCTGGCGTCGCCTTGCAGGCTTTGCAGGTTCTCGATGTTGCCCGCATAGGTCAGCTTGTCCAGATTGATGACCGGCTCGTCATGCACCGCAAGCCAATCAAGCACAAAATTGGCGCCAATAAAGCCGGCACCGCCTGTCACCAAAATCATGGACTATCCCCTTGAAACCATGCCAAATGCATACTCTGGATTCTAGGGCACCCACCGCTGGCAAATGCCCTGCTACAAGTACCCTTTCGGATTGCCGCTTTGCCAACGCCAGGCGTCCGCGCACATGTCTTGCAGGCCGCGTGTGGCCTGCCAGCCCAGCACCCGCTGCGCCAGGGCAGGCTCGGCATAGCAGGCCGCCACGTCGCCCGCCCGCCGGGGCTGCACCCGGTAGGGCACCGGGCGACCGCTGGCCTGCTCAAAAGCGCGCACCATGTCCAGCACGCTGTAACCCGTGCCGGTGCCCAGATTGATGGCCGTGCACAGCCCCGCGTCGGCCTGCGCCAGCATGCGCAAGGCGCACAGGTGACCATCGGCCAGGTCGACCACATGGATGTAGTCGCGCACGCCGGTGCCGTCGGGCGTGGCGTAGTCATTGCCCCACACGTTAAGGTACTCGCGCCGTCCCACCGCCACCTGCGCCACAAAAGGCAGCAAATTATTGGGCACACCCTGCGGGTCCTCGCCAATCAGCCCGCTGGCATGCGCGCCCACCGGGTTGAAATAGCGCAGGATGCCAAAGCGCCAACTGCTGTCGCCCACAAACGCGTCGCGCAACATATCTTCAATCACCAGCTTGCTGCGGCCATAAGGGTTGGTGGCGCTCAAGGGGTGGTCTTCGGTGAGCGGTAGCCGCTGCGGGTCGCCATAGACCGTGGCCGACGAGCTGAAAACCAGTGTCTTCACCCCACACGCCGCCATCGCTTCCAGCAGCCGCAGCGTGCCCACCACGTTGTTGTCGTAATACTGCAGAGGCAGTTGCACCGACTCACCCACCGCCTTGAGTCCGGCAAAGTGGATCACGGCGGCGGCACCACTGCTGCGCAGCGCGGCTTCCAGCGCGGCCCGGTCACGCACATCGCCGGTGACGCGCGTGATGCCTTTGCCGGCAATGCGCTCCACGCGGTCCAACGCCGCCGGCTTGCTGTTGCAATAATTGTCAAACACCGTCACGTTGTAGCCGGCGTCAAGCAATTGCACACAGGTGTGGCTGCCAATGTAGCCGGCACCGCCAGTGATCAGAATGTTTTGGTTCATGCGGGCCAACTTTCTACACGATCTCTGAGGTGGACAGCTCCAGCCACTGCTCTTCCAGGCGCTGCAATTCTTCGTTGACCGCCTTCAGGCGCTTGCCCTGGCTGGCAAAGTCGGCGGGCGGCGGGGATTGGCACAAATGCCCTTCCAGTTGTGTGCCCTCGGCCTGCAGCGTGGCCATGCGGGCCTCGATATCGGCCAGTTTGCGCTTGAGCGAACCGCTGGGCGCGGGCTTGTGTTTGGCCTTGGCTGCCTGCGCCGCGGCTTCGGCCTGCGCTTTGCGCTCGGCCTTGGCGGCTGCACTGCTGGCCTCCTTGATGAGTTCACGCTGGCGCCGGGCCTCGTCGAGCAGGTAGCGCTGGTAGTCGTCGAGGTCGCCGTCAAAGGGCTCCACGCCGCCGTGCGACACCATCCAGAATTCGTCGCACACCGAGCGCAGCAGGGCACGGTCGTGGCTGACCAGCATCACGGTGCCTTCAAATTCATTGAGCGCCATGGCCAGCGCCTCACGCGTGGCCAGATCCAGGTGGTTGGTGGGCTCGTCAAGCAGCAAGAGGTTGGGGCGCTGCCACACAATCATGCACAGCACCAGCCGTGCCTTTTCGCCGCCGCTCATGCTACCGACAGCCTGCTTGACCATGTCGCCGCCAAAGTTGAAGGTGCCCAGGAAACTGCGCAGATCCTGCTCTCGCGTCTGCTGGCCGATGATCTTGCCGGCCGCCGTCATGTCCTTGACCAGGCGGATCATGTGCTCCAGCGGTGTGTCGGCCGGGCGCAGCACGTCGAGTTCCTGCTGGGCAAAGTAG
>NZ_JAABQC010000007.1 GCF_011391645.1 Rhodoferax sp.
GCCAACATAGACCGAGCGTCCCATGCCCGGCACGGCGGTGCCCCACTGCGGGTAGTTGGGCAGCGACGGGTTGGCCATGGTGGTGCCCTGGCCGGTGTACGCACCCCCCGTGGTCAGGTAGTAAAACTTGTCAAACAGGTTTTCCACGCCAACATCAACCCGCACTTTGGTCCAGGCGTAGCTGCCGCGCAGGTTGACCAGACTGTAGCCAGGGGTCTTGATCTCGTTACGCATGGCAGACACATCGTCTTTGGCGTTGACCACGACCAACTCGGCGCTGTTGGCCCAGCCGCCCGTGGAGTGCGTCACGGCCAGTTTGGCGTTCAAAGGCATGATGTTGTACAGGTTCCCCCCGGTGGTTTCGTTGCTGCCACGGGTGTAGTTAAGCAAACCTTTGAGGCCGATGTCACCAGCCGCTGTTTTGGTCAGCGGCATGTGGCCCGACAGGTTCACGCCATAAAGCCGTGCCGACTGGTTCATGTACTTCAGCACGCTGAACTTCTCTGTGACCAGGTTGGTGGCAGGGGCGTTGGTAGTGGCGTTCCACTGCACAGCGTCAATGTAGTCGTCCACCTGGGTGTAGAACGGCGTGACCTTGAAGGCCCATCTGCCGTCTGTGGCATGCCAGTCAAAGGTGGCGCTCAGGGTGTTGGCAGCCTCAGACCTGAGGCTGAGGTTGCCCACATAACCATTGCCGTCACCGACAAAGTTGTTCATCAGGGCGGCCATCTGCCAGGTCGTCCAGGGGAAGCGCTCATAGACATTGGGCGACCGCACCTTGTGGGCATACCCGAATTCGATGTCGTAATTGTTATTGGCGGTGTACTTGGCAAGGGCCGTCAGATCGACATTGATGTCGGTGCTGCTGTGATCCTGTGCGTTGAAGGCAGCCGCGTCACGCGCCTGGAATCCCATGGCAGTCGTCGCTGTGCTGTAACCGCGCACATCGCCGGCATTCATCCTGACCTGCTCCACGCGGGCGCCCAGCAGCGTCATCCACTGCGCGCTCTTGCGTGCTTCCCATTCGGCAAAGAGCGCCGTGCGGTCACGCTCGCCGTCTTTGATATTCCAGAAAGTACCCGGAAACATGCCAGCGCCTGAGGGCGGCCACCAGTCGTTGTTGCGGTACTGCTGCAGTTCAGCACCCACACGGAGCAGATCTTGCGGGGTCAGGGCGACATCGGCTTTGACGCTCACGCCGGTGGTTTTGCCCTCGGTGTACATCGGCATGCCCGCAGCGCAGGCGCTGCTGATCAGGCTGCAGGGTGTGCCGTTGAGCGCGGTGCCACCGCCGGAAGCCGTGCCGTACCAATAGCGCTTGTCCGGACCAAAGTCCATGAAGTGGTCCACATTCTCCTGGTAGGCGCGCGCCTCCAGTGAGCCCCAGTCAAACTGACCGAGATAGCGCAGGTTCAGGCTGCTCTGCTTGTTGTAGAGCATGTCCATCCGCTGGTTCGGGTAGAGCTGGAACGGCATGTCCTGGATGCCCAGCCTGGCTTCAAACAGGTGGTCGTCATTTTTGAACGCCAGCCCGAGCGCGTGATTGCGGGTTTCATAGGCGGTGGAACCAACTTCTTCGCGCGCCAAGCTGTGGCCCGGGCGGCCGGTGAAGTCATAGGTTTTGAAATCGGCGCCGGCGCTGTAATTGCCAGCTTTGCTGGTCGCCCCGCTGTAACTGATGTTGAACGCTTGCGTGGCATAGGTGGCCGACAGGTTGGCACCGCTGGCGCTGTTGTTGCTGCGGTAGAAGGTGCCCAACTCACCCTTGGTGATCGCTTTTTGTCCAGGCTCGGCGAACTCGGGGGCAAGCGACTCGGCAATGATGGTGCCGCCAATGCTGTCACCCCCGCTGCTGACCGGTGCGATGCCCGCATACACCTTGAGCAGGCCCACGCTGGTCGGGTCGAGGTAGGACAGCGCCGGGTTCATATGGTTTGGGCATGAGGCAATCAGGTCCATGCCGTCAACCTTGATGCGCAGCCGGTCATCGGCCAGACCGTTGATGGCGGGCAGGCTTGAGACACCGCCCGCGCCGTTCAGGCTCAGGCCCGGGATATCCGACAGCAAGCTGGCGGTGTCGTTGGTGGCCGCCAGTTTGGGTGCCAGGCTGGTCTTGTCAACCGATGCGCTGGCTGGGAGCGGCGTGATTTTGCTGGCGGTGACGGTCATGGCAGGCAGCGTGGCGGCAACTGCCTCTTGCGCCAGCCCATGGCCGCAGTGCAGGCACAGCGCGGGAATGGCCAGCGCCATGGCACGGGTGAATTCGTTGAGTTTGAGGGCTGACATGGTGATTTTCTGAAAGCATTGAAAATACAGGCAATGGCACAAATGCCTTTACCATAGGGCCCAAAAATGGGCTGGCGCGCAGCGCTCAGATCTGGGCTGCGCGGATGCAGCTCAGGCGACGCGCAAGAAAAGTGAGAACGCGGGCCTGGGCTCAACCGGAACGAATTGCGGCCTGGCTTACGGCTTGCCCATTGGTTTTGCGGCCGGCATACCGTGCATGGAATGGTCCATGACGGGGGGCTTGCCGCTGCCGCCGGGGGCCGCCATGGCCACCGGCATTTTCAGCTCAACCTTGCTCTCGACACCCTTGGCGTCCTTGAACAGCAAGGTGACTGGCACGGTGCTGTCTTTCACCAACGGTTCTTTCAGATCCATCAGCATGACATGAAAACCACCGGGCTTGAGTTCGACTGGCTTGCCAGCAGGCAGTTCCAGACCACCTTTGACCTCGGCCATTTTCATGATGCCGTTGTCCATCTTCATTTCATGCACCTGCGCCACGCCAGCCACTGGAGACGCTGCGCCAACCAGTCTGGCGCCCTCCTTGGCGGTAAGCGTCATGAACGCGCCAGTGGCCATTTGGCCCTTGACGGTGGCGCGCGCCCAGGCGTTTTGCACCTCAATGGGTTCGCCAGCGGCATAAGCGCTCAAGCTTGCAGCCACCAGGGCAATGGCGGTCACGAATGGTGTCAATTTCATGGGAATTCCTTTAGGGTTAACGGGTCGAAGCGACCAGGGTTGACAAACAAAATAGAGTTCCAGACCTTTTCAAATTCACCGATTATTGCTATTACTTAAATAGCAATAATCCGCGCAATTCGGGGCAGTGCGGCAACAAGCCAACACAGCGTGGTGCTCAAGCACGCAACCTGAACCATTGAATCAATCTGCCTCCAGCCAAAGCGCAACGTGCGCCAGGCGCCCTGAAAATCAGGGCATTCAGGCTTGGGGTGGCCCGCGCGCAGGCGGCGGCGCAGCGGTGAGGGCGGCAATGTGTGCCGCCGGAATACTTTTGAGCACATGGCTCAACGGGTGCGGTGGTGCCACCGTGTTCGCCGCAAACAGCACCGGTGCACCGCCCACCATGCACAGCGGGCAAAACAGCGCGTCCCCCGCGTCGGCGGCTGCGGTGGTCACCATGCCGTCATCGGCCAGCACCACCCTGAGCATACCTGCGCCGGTGCAAATCACCAGTTCCTGCTGCGGGTTGACCATGGGCGAGGCCACGGCTGCCCCCAGCGTCAAGGCAAACCACAGCAACGCCAGTTTGGCGAGCCAGGGTGTGTTGCGCAGGGTTTGCAGAAAGCTCATGGGGCGCGATTATGACATTGGCTTCGGCGGCGCCGGCCTGCTATCCTGTGGCCCATGAACAGCCTATTTCACCTCGCCTTCAACGTGACCAACCTTGACCAGACGCGCCAGTTTTACGGCGGCGTGCTGGGTTGCCAAGAGGGCCGCAGCACCGCCACCTGGGTCGATTTTGATTTCTTTGGCCACCAGCTCTCGATGCATCTGGGCGAGCCCTTCAAGACAGCCGCCACCGGCCATGTGGGTGAGCACCTGGTGCCGATGCCGCACTTTGGCCTGGTGCTGGCACTGCCCGACTGGCAGGCACTGGCGCAACGGCTGCAAGCCGCGCAGATCGACTTCATCCTGGAGCCACAAATACGCTTTGCCGGTCAGCCGGGGGAGCAATGGACCATGTTTTTTTGTGACCCGTTTGGCAACCCGATCGAGATCAAGGGCTTTGCCGCGCTCGACGCCGTGTACGCCACCTGACTAAAGTGCCGCTGGTTCACCCTTGCGTCTGAGCGCACTGGCGCGCCGCTCCTCGTCCAGCGCTTTGTCCTCGATGCCCTGGCGCACAAAGTCAATGTGTTCGCTGGCGGCCAGCGCCGCCTGTTGCGGGTTGTGCTCCCGAATGGCTTGCCAGATGGCCCGGTGCTGCGAGCGCAACTGGTTCCAACGCTGCGGTCGCGCATGCAGATGCTCCAGATTATTGGACACATGGCCATGGATCACCCGCATCAGGCTGGCCGTCAGGTGGCCGATCAGCACGTTGTGCGAAGCCTCGGCCACCGCTTGGTGAAAAGTCACGTCGGCGTCAATACAGTTTGCCAAATCATCGCGGGTGTAACTGTCCTCCAGCGCCGCAAAGGCTGCGTCCAGGCGGCTGATGTCGGCATCAGTGGCCCGGTCGGCGGCGAGTGATGCCGCCTGGCTCTCCAGCATTTGACGAAATTCCAGCAGGTCGCGGTGCAGCAGGGGATTGTCCTTGAGCATGTCTTGCCAGGGGTCGACAAAGTGCGCCTGCAGCCGGTCAGTGACAAAAGTGCCGCCCCCATGGCGCGTGGTCAGCAAGCCCTTGGACACCAGTTTTTGCATTGCCTCGCGCAGCGACGGGCGCGACACACCCAGGTCGAGCGCCAGCGTTCGCTCAGACGGCAAGCGGTTGCCCGGCTTGAGCGAGCCTTCGAGAATTCTTTTTTCGAGTTCACTGGCCACGGAGTCGGCCAGGCGAACAACAACAGGGCGCAGAGGAGTCATAAGGCAATAAATGGTAAGACCACTTGCATGATATTTCAACTGATGCTTGAAAATTGCACACAAATGGCCAGGGTAAACCCTAGTTTTTTCAAAAATGCAAGGGGTTACAGTCGTTGTTTGGTAATACCACTTTACCAACATAAGAATTCAGGAGACAAACCATGAGCCAATTGACAGATGTGCTGGCGCGCATCTTGCCGTCCAAGCAGGTGATCAGCGACCCGCTGCGGCGGCTCGCCTACGGCACCGATGCCAGTTTTTACCGTCTCACGCCTGAGGTGGTGGCAGTGGTCGAGTCCGAGCAAGAGGTGCAGGCGCTGCTGCAAACACTCGGCAGGCTGGGCCGCCCGGTGACCTTTCGCGCAGCGGGCACCAGCCTGTCAGGCCAAGCCGTCACAGACAGTGTGCTGGCGCTGATTGGCGAGGGTTTTGCCACCTGCGAGATTGGTCCGGATGCCGCCACGGTGCGCGCCGGCCCGGGCATGATTGGCGGCGAGGTGAACTTTCGCCTCAGCCCCCACGGGCGCAAGATTGGACCCGACCCGGCCTCCATCAACGCCAGCAAGATCGGCGGCATTGCCGCCAACAACGCCTCCGGCATGTGCTGCGGCACGGCTCAAAACAGCTACCGCACGCTGGCTGGCATGCGCGTGGTGCTGGGCGACGGCACGCTGCTTGACACCGAAGACCCGTTCAGCGTGGCAAGTTTTCGGCAAAGCCACGCCACCCTGGTGGACGAACTGCAATACCTGGGGGCCAGCACCCGCGCCAACGAGGCCTTGGCCGCGCGCATTCGCCATAAATACAAAATCAAAAACACCACCGGCTACAGCCTGAATGCGCTGGTGGACTACTGTGACCCGATCGACATCCTGGCGCACCTGATGATTGGCTCCGAGGGCACGCTGGGGTTTATCTCGCGCATCACCTACCAGACGGTGGCCGAAGACCCGTTCAAGGCCAGCGCGCTGGTGTTTTTTCCAGGCATCCAGATCGCCTGCCAGGCGGTCATTGGCCTCAAAACCAAACAAGTCGCGGCGGTCGAACTGCTCGACCGCGCCGCCCTGCGCTCGGTGCAGGACAAACCTGGTTTGCCACCCATCATGCGCAGCCTGGGCGACGAGGCTGCCGCCCTGCTGATCGAGGTGCGCGCTGAAACGGCGGTGGCGCTGCAACTGCGCATGGACGCCGCCATGGCCGCTTTGGAAGGCATCGCAACCATTGAGCCACCCACGTTTTCCATTGACCCCGCCACCTGCGACATGTACTGGAAAGTGCGCAAGGGCACTTACCCGTCGGTGGGGGCGATGCGCCGCACCGGCACCACGGTGATCATTGAAGACGTGGCATTTCCGCTTGAATCGCTGGCCAATGCGGTGCTGGATATTCAGGCGCTGATGCGCAAGCACGGCTACACCGAGGGCATCATCTTTGGCCATGCGCTGGAAGGCAATGTGCACTTTGTCTTCACACAGGACTTCTCCACGCAACTTGAAATTGACCGCTATGCAAGCTTCATGGACGACGTGGCAGAGCTGGTGGTGGACAAATACGACGGCTCGCTCAAGGCCGAGCATGGCACCGGGCGCAACATGGCGCCGTTTGTCGAGAAGGAATGGGGCACCCAGGCCACCGATTTGATGCGCCGTATCAAGCAACTCTTTGACCCGCAAAATTTGCTCAACCCCGGCGTCATCCTGAACGACGACCCGCTAGCGCACCTGAAACACCTGAAGCCCATGCCAGCCGCCGAGGAGATGGTTGACCGCTGCATCGAGTGTGGTTTTTGCGAGCCGCTGTGCCCGTCGCACCGGCTCACGCTGTCACCGCGCCAGCGCATTGTGAGCTGGCGCGAGCTGTCGCGCCGCACAGCGGCAGGCGAGAGCGTGGCCGACCTGGAAGCCGACTTTGCCTACTTTGGCCTGGACACCTGCGCCGGGTGTGGACTGTGCTCCACCGCATGCCCGGTGGGCATTGACACCGGCGCGCTGACCCGGCTGCTGCGCGGGCGCGGCATGGGTTCGGGCTCACGCAAGGTGGGGGAATGGACGGTTGACAACTTTGGCAAGGTGGCCACCGCCTCACGCCTGGGCATTGGCCTGGGGCAAGTGGCCGCCAGCGTGGTGGGCGACAACTGGCTGGCCAAACTGTCGGGCGGCAAGTGGAAACGCGGCATGCCCCAGGCTGGCAAAGCGCCCGCGCCCTACGCTGGCGAGGGTGACCCGGTGGTGTACTTCCCGGCCTGCGGCGGACGCATCTTTGGCGCCAACAGCGCCGCTGAGCCCACCCTGCCCGAAGTCATCATGGAACTGCTGGTGCGCGCCGGTTACGCACCGATCCTGCCCGAGGGTTTTGACAAACTGTGCTGTGGCCAGATGCTCGAAAGCAAGGGCATGGCTGAAGAAGCCGACGCCATGAGCGATGCGGTGACACAGGCACTGTTAAAAGCCGCTGACGACGGCCAGGGCGGCTTCTACCCGGTCATCATGGATGCCAGCACCTGCTCGGTGCGCATGCAGAAGAAACTCGCCGGCAGCGGGCTGGCACTGCTCGACTTTCACGAGTTCGCCCACGATGCCTTGTTGCCGCGCCTGTACCTCGCCAAAAAACCGGGGCCGATTGCGCTGCACATCAATTGCAGCGTGCGTCGCACCGGATCGGACGCCAAATTGCGCCGCGTGCTGGCGGCCTGCGTGGAGCAGGTCATCGAGCCCGCCGGCATCACCTGCTGCGGCTTTGGCGGCGACCGCGGCTTTGCCGTGCCAGAACTCAATGTGCATGCGCTGCGCAAAGTGCACGACGCCTTGCCAAGCAACTGCTGCGAAGGTGTGTCCACCAACCGCACCTGCGAAATCGGTCTGACCGCCGAGACCGGCCGCCCCTACCACTCGATCGCCTATCTGCTTGAAGAATGCAGCCGGGTTGACGCAACGACGAGCTGTTAATCCCTTTTTCAAGCCACCGCCTTTCCATTTTTTACAACAAGGAGACTTTCATCATGCACCACTGGCGCGCCATTCACTTCCATCCACAAACTGCAACTTGCAGGAGGCCCTCATGAATCAAACTTTGCTTTCTTTGCTGGCCTTTGCACCACTGGTGCTGGCAGCGGTGCTGTTGGTGGGTTTTAACTGGCCGGCCAAACGCGCCATGCCGGCGGTGCTGATCCTCAGCGTGGCGATTGCCCTGGGCGCCTGGGGCATGTCGGCCAACCGCGTGATCGCGTCCATCTTGCAGGGCCTGATCCTGACCGGCGCGGTGCTGTGGATCATATTTGGTGCCATTTTGCTGCTCAACACCTTGAAGCATTCGGGTGCCATCAAGGCGATTCGCGGTGGCTTTGCCAACATCAGCCCGGATCGCCGGGTGCAGGTCATCATCGTGGCCTGGCTGTTTGGCTGCTTCATTGAAGGCGCCTCCGGCTTTGGCACACCGGCTGCGGTGGCAGCGCCGTTGCTGGTGGCGCTGGGCTTTCCGGCCATGGGCGCAGTCATGCTGGGCATGATGGTGCAGTCCACCCCGGTGTCCTTTGGCGCGGTGGGCACGCCCATTGTGGTGGGCGTGACCGGCGGTCTGGACAAGGCCGGCATCTCGGCCCAGCTGCTGACCAAGGGTTCCGATTGGGAGGTTTTTTACCGGCTGATCACCTCGGAAGTCGCCATCACCCATGCGCTGATCGGTTTCATGATTCCGTTGCTGATGTGCGCCATGCTGACGCGCTTTTTTGGCCGCAACAAGTCATGGCGCGAAGGCCTGGCGATTGCCCCGTTTGCCATCTTTGGGGGTCTGGCCTTTGTGCTGCCTTATGCGGCGGCTGGTGTCTTTTTGGGCCCGGAATTTCCGTCAATCATCGGCGCTCTGGTGGGCCTGGCGATTGTGGTGCCCGCTGCCAAGATGGGCTTTTTGGTGCCCAAAAAGTCGTGGGACTTTGCTGACCCCAAAGAGTGGTCCCACCTGTGGATGGGCAGCATCGAGATCAAGCTCGACCAACTCACCGCCAAGGCCCCCATGTCGGTCGGCCTGGCCTGGCTGCCCTACCTGTTGCTGGCTGGCTTGCTGGTGCTGTCGCGCGTCAACACCGATGTGAAAGCCTTCTTTACGAAAAATCTGGTTCTGAGCTGGAAAAATATCCTGGGCGAAACCGGTTTGTCGGGCAGCATCGAGTTTCTGTACCTGCCGGGCGGCATCATGATCATGGTGGTGCTGGCCACTTATTTGCTGCAACGCATGAAGTTCTCGGAGCTCAAGGCCGCGGTGAGTGAGTCGTCACGCACCTTGCTTGGTGCCGGCTTTGTGCTGATGTTCACCATCCCGATGGTGCGTATTCTGATCAACTCGGGCGTCAACATGGCCGACCTGCCCTCCATGCCGCGCGCCATGGCCGAACTCGTGGCCAGCAGCGTGGGCAGCATCTATCCGTTCTTTGCACCATCGGTGGGAGCGCTGGGCGCCTTCATCGCCGGCTCAAACACGGTCTCCAACCTGATGATGGCGCAGTTCCAGTTTGACACCGCCCAGCTTATCGGCGTCTCCGGTGCCATGCTGGTGGCCGTGCAGGCCGTGGGGGCTGCCGCGGGCAACATGATCGCCATTCACAATGTGGTGGCGGCCTCGGCCACGGTGGGATTGCTTGGGCGCGAGGGCGCGATTCTGCGCATGACCATCATCCCGACGCTGTACTACCTTGTCATGGCGGGTGTGCTGACCATGATCGCCATTTATGGCCTCGGCATCACCGACCCGATGATGCTGGCCGCCAAGCTTTGACCCGTTCCATTTTTCAGGAGTTAATTCATGTGTAAACGTATTTTTGTCGCCATCGACGGCAGTGCCACGGCGCAGTCCGCGCTGGTCGAGGCCATTCAGTTCGCCCGCCTGCCAGGCATGAGCCTGTGCATCGGCACTGTTCTGGACGCCGGCCCGCTGGGCCAGAACAGCATGGGCATGGGCGCCTTGATCAATGTCGACGAGGTGAAAGCCGGAATGCGCCGAGCGGCCGAGGCGCTGCTTGAAGACGCCATGGCCAAGGCCAAGGAGGCGAATCTGGATCCTTATCACATCCTGATTGAGTCGGAAAACAAACGCGTCGCAGAAATGATTTTGGGGGCAGCCCAACAATGGGATGCCGACCTGATCGTGATTGGCACCCATGGCCGACGCGGCTTTGAACGCATGATGATGGGCAGCGTGGCAGAAAACCTGGTGCGCATTGCCACCATGTCGCTTTTCCTGGTGCGCAGAAAAATCGGTTGACGCCACCTGTGTGTTTCCTCGCGCGGCAGCCATCGCAAGGTGCCGCCGGGGGATCCCGCCCGCAGCCAAGACAACTGCCGGGAGTCAAGCCTGCTATCCTGTCACCTCCGACAGACATTCCAGCGCGCATGAACTACACCTTTGCCTCTGCCACCATTTTGCTGATCCTGATCACTGATCCGATCGGCAACATCCCGATTTTTGCCAACGCCCTCAAGCATGTGGCGCCCGAGCGGCGCGCGCGCGTGATCCTGCGCGAAGTGCTGATCGCTTTTTTGCTGCTGCTGACTTTCATGTTCATCGGCGAGAGCTTTCTGCGGGTGATGAACCTCAGCGAGCTCTCCTTGCAGATTGGCGGTGGCGTGATTCTGTTCTTGATCGCGCTGCGCATGATCTTCCCGCCCCCCAAGGTGGAGTCGGAGGAGCCTTTGGGCGAGCCGATGATCGTGCCGCTGGCCATCCCCGCGATTGCCGGTCCGTCGGCGCTGGCCACCGTGCTGTTGCTGGTCTCGCAAGCGCCCGAGAAACGGCTGGAATGGATCGCCGCGCTGTGCGTGACCATGAGCGTCAGTGCCGTGGTGCTGGTGCTGGCCGAGCGCATCCAGCGCGTCGCCGGTGACCGTTTTGTGGTGGCGCTGGAGCGCCTGATGGGCTTGGTGCTGGTGGCGGTGTCGATCGAGATGCTGCTGCGCGGCATCAAAACCTTCGTCGTGCAATTGTCGTGAATGCTGGAGCCGCAAGACAAGCCTGAGGCGCTGCCATGACCCTGAAAGCCTGGCTGACCCTGACCCTGGCCGTGCTGCTGGTGCACCTGGCCTTGTTGCAAAGGCTGCCTGTCAACCTGCGCACATCACCCGACCAAGTCACCTCCACCTTTGAAACCCGCACGGTGTTTCTGCCTGCTGAACCTGCCACGGCACCCCCACAGGCGGCGCTCACCATCACGGGCAAACCCAAATCCAAATCCAAATCCGCAGACACCCTGCCCAAAGCCACTCCTGTGGCTCCGCAGCCAATGCCAGACGGGCAGGTGCCGGCAGACAGCGGTGCCTCTCTGGCAAGCCTGCCATCGGCAGCGGCCACTGAAGCCCGTCGCCCCGAGCCTGCGGCTGACCCGGCCAGCGCACCTGCCGCTGCGGCCGGGCAGGCTGGTGACACAGGCGATGCAGCGCCAGCCGCCGAGCCCGCAACCCCGCCCAAAACCAATGAGGCAGTCTTCAACCCCACCAGCTTGCCGGCCTCCATCAAGCTGAAATACCGGGTGGAGTCGAACAAATTTCCCTACATGCTGCAAAGCGAGTTGTTGTGGCAGCAGCATGAACTCAGTTACGAGGCGCGCCTGACTTTCAGTGCCTTTGGCCTGTCGCGGGTGCAGACCAGCCGCGGCCAGATTGTTCAAAATGGCCTCGCCCCGGAACGGTTTTCTGACAAGTCACGCAGCGAGGTGGCCGCCCACTTCAACCGCGAGCGGGGCGTGGTGACCTTCAGCGCCAATACCCCCGAACTGGCGCTGCAGCCCGGCGCCCAGGACCGCCTGAGCGTGCTGTTGCAGCTGGGCGCCCTGGTTGCCAGCGCACCGCAGAGCTTTCCCGCGGGCACCAGCTTGAGCGTGCAAACCATTGGTCCGCGCAATGGCGAGACGTGGCTGTTTACCTTTGGCGAGACAGAGGCGCTGGACTTGCCCGGCGGCCCGCAGTTGGGCTTGAAACTGGTGCGCCAGCCACGCGAGCTCTACGGCCAGATGGTGGAGGTCTGGCTGGCTCCCGCGCTGGGTTATCTGCCTGTGCGCACACGCATCACCGAATCCAATGGCGACTATGCGGACCAAAAATGGGAATCTTCAGAAGCCGTTGCAAGCCCTTGAAATTGACCAATTTGTAACCAAGTTCAAGGCCATATGGATTCATGGATAATTTGACGCATGCACACGCTCTACGACTCTGACACTTATTCGGTCACCCACATGCTGGCCAACGCCGTCACGGCTGAAGTTCAGCCTGACGACATGAAGGCTGGCGAGCAGTTGCTGATCGTGCCGCAGCTGGTGCGCCACGGCTTCGAGATTGTGGACAAGCGCGCCAACAAGGAGGTGTACCTTGACGGCTCCTGGGCTGAGTTGTTTCAACAGCAAATTTCCGCTTGGCAAAACAACACACCAACCCAGGAAGAAGTGGAACACACGCTGGAACAATACGCCGAACTGGCGCAAAACCCGGTCGTGGTGCACTGACGCGCCAGGGCGCCCGGTTTTGCTTTCCACCACCCGCGCCTGACGCCCGCCCCGCGTCCACTTGCGCACCACGGGCCTGAGGTGACCATTCCATGAGCGGCGCCGAGATCACCGCATTGTTGATGCTGTGCACGGCAGTGAGCTTCACACCTGGCCCCAACACCACACTGTCCACCGCGCTGGCCGCCAACTATGGCCTGCGCCGGGCAATGCGTTTTGTGCTGGCGGTGCCGGTCGGCTGGGGCTTGCTGCTGGTCCTGTGCGCCGGCGGCGTGGGCGCGCTGGTGGTAAGCCTGCCGCCGCTGCGCCTGGGCGTCAAGGGCGCGGGTGTGGCCTACCTGCTCTGGCTGGCCTGGAAGCTCTGGCAATCGCACAAGCTGGCGCAGGCCAATGCCGGCCAGCTCAATGTGAGCTTTTGGCAGGGCGTGATGCTGCAGTTTCTCAACATCAAGGCCTGGATGCTGGCGCTCATCGTGGTGGCCGGCTGGCTGGCAGGGCGCGACGACCTGTGGCAACGCTTTGCGGTGGTGCTGCCGCTGCTGCTGGCCTTTGCCCTGGCCAGCAACCTCTGCTACGCGCTGGTGGGCACGTTGTTGCGCCAATGGCTGGCCGACCCTGCCCATGGCGGTCGGCGCCTGCGCTGGTTCAACCGCTGCATGGCCGGCGTGCTGGTGGCCACGGCGCTGTGGATGGCCACGGTCTGAACCGACCTCAAAAGACAAGGGAACTCGCCCATGACAACTTACCCTCTGAAAACCCTCGGTCTGATCGGCGGCATGAGTTGGGAATCGACCGTGCCGTATTACCGGCTGATCAATGAAACCGTCAAGGCCCGGTTGGGCGGCCTGCATTCCGCCAAAATCGTTTTGTACAGCGTGGACTTTGCAGAAGTAGAGCATTTGCAAGCCAGCGGCCAGTGGCAGGCGGCCGGTGCCCTGCTCGCCGATGTTGCGCAAAGACTCGAAGGCGCCGGTGCTGACGCGCTGGTGCTGTGCACCAACACCATGCACAAGGTGGCCGATGCGATCACATCGTCGGTGGGCATCCCGCTGCTGCACATTGCCGACCCGACCGCTTTGGCCATCCGGCAGGCCGGTTACACCACCGTGGGTCTGCTGGGCACCCGCTTCACCATGGAGCAGGACTTCTATCGCCAGCGACTCGAGCAACAGGGCTTGACTGTTCTGACACCCGGCCAGGCCGACCGCGACCGGGTGCACCAGGTCATTTACCAGGAGTTGTGCCTGGGCCAGATCAACGCTGGCTCGCGCCAGGACTACCAGCGCGTGATTGCCGAACTTGGCGCACGAGGCGCGCAGGCCATCATTCTGGGCTGCACCGAAATCGGCTTGCTGGTTCAGGCCACAGACTGCGCCTTGCCCCTGTTTGACACCACCGCCTTGCACGCCTGCAGTGCCGCCCATTGGGCCATGTCGGTGCCCTGCCCATGAGCGCCACAAAGCATGAAACCCTTGGCATGTGGCTGGGCGTGCTGGGGGTTGCCATCTTTGCGGTGACCCTGCCGATGACGCGGCTGGCCACCGGCACAACTGAGGCGCCCCAACTGTCACCCTGGTTTGTCACGTTCGGGCGGGCCGTGTTGGCCGGTGCGCTGTCGCTGGTGTTCCTGGGGGTGACCCGCTCCAAGCTGCCCACCGCCACGCAACGCAGGTCACTGGGCATGGCCCTGCTGGGCAACGCCATCGGCTACCCGCTGCTGCTGGGTTTTGCGCTGCGCCAGGTCACGTCTGGCCACGCGGCCGTGATCACCGCGCTGCTGCCGCTGGCCACGGCGGCGATTGCCGCCTGGGTGCTGCACCAGCGCGCGCGGCTTGGTTTTTGGGTCTGTGCCGGGCTGGGCAGCGCGCTGGTGGTGGTGTTTTCACTGCTGCGCGCCCACCAGCTGGGGCATGGCTTTGGTTTTGAGTGGGCTGATTTGCTGCTGGTGGGCGCCGTGCTGGCCGCCTCCACCGGCTACGTGTACGGCGCGCAGGTCACCCACGCCCTGGGCGCAGAGCGCGTCATTTGCTGGGTCTGCGTGATGGCGCTGCCCATCACCTTGCCCGGCGCGCTGCTCACCTGGCCGGCGCACAGCGTTGCCCCATCGGCCTGGCTGGGCCTGGTCTACGTGGGCGTGTTTTCCATGTGGGCGGGATTTTTTGCCTGGTACCGTGGCATGGCCATGGGCGGCGCCCTGAAAGTGAGTCAGACGCAACTGCTGCAGCCCTTCCTGAGCATCCTGGCCGCCGTTCCGATTTTGGGCGAGCCTCTGGAGTGGGTAACATTGGCCTTTGCGCTGGCGGTGATGACCACCGTGTTTTTAGGCAGGCGATTTTCTGCACCAGCGCCGGTTTTTTCCAGCTCACCAAAGCAATCTTCATGACCGACTCCCACTCCCCTTGGCATCTGGCGCGCCGCGCCGCACGCATGAACCCCTCGATCATCCGCGAAATCCTGAAGGTCACCGAAAAGCCGGGCATCATCAGTTTTGCCGGCGGCCTGCCGTCCAGCAAAACCTTTCCGGTGGCCGAGTTTGACGCCGCCTGCGCCAAAGTGCTGCGTGACGACCCGGCCGGGGCCCTGCAGTACGCCGCCAGCGAAGGCTACGGGCCGCTGCGCGAGATGGTGGCCGACATGCTGCCATGGCGCGTTGACCCGACACAGGTGCTGATCACCACTGGCTCTCAGCAGGGACTCGATTTGGTGGCCAAGGTGCTGATTGACGCCGACAGCAAGATTCTGGTCGAGTCGCCCACCTATCTGGGCGCGGTCATGGCCTTCATTCCGATGGAACCCAGGGTGGTGAGTGTGGCCAGCGACGCGCACGGCGTGGACATTGACGACCTGGCCCAAAAAGCGGACGATGCCCGTTTTCTGTATGTGCTGCCCAATTTTCAGAACCCAACCGGCAACACCATGTCCGAGAGTCGCCGGGCCGCCCTGAGCGCACTGGCCACCGAGCGCGGCCTGCCCCTGATTGAAGACAACCCCTACGGCGACCTGTGGTTCGATGTGCCACCGCCCGCGCCGCTGACCGCCCGCAACCCCGATGGCTGCATTTATCTGGGCTCATTCTCCAAGGTGCTGGCGCCGGGCCTGCGACTGGGCTTTGTGGTGGCGCCCAAGGCGGTGTACCCCAAGCTGCTGCAGGCCAAGCAGGCCGCCGACCTGCACAGCCCCGGTTTCAACCAGCGCATGGTGGCCGAAGTCATGAAAGACGGGTTTCTGGAGCGCCATGTGCCGACCATTCGCGCGCTGTACAAATCTCAGCGCGACGCCATGCTGGAGGCTCTGCAACACGAAATGCCGTCCGGCGACACCGACCACACGCTGACCTGGAACACCCCCGCCGGCGGCATGTTCCTGTGGGCGCGTCTGCCCAAAGGCATGAGCGCGGTGGATTTGCTGCCCTTTGCCGTGGAACAAGGGGTGGCCTTTGTACCCGGCGCGCCTTTTTACGCCGACCATGGCGACGAGCGCACCCTGCGCCTGTCGTTCGTCACGCCCAGTGTTGACGAGATTCACCGCGGCGTGGCGGCTTTGGCGCGGGCAGTCAAAACTTATGCCGCCAGCCTGCCGGGCTGAAACGCCGCCATGGTCACTGCACAGATCACCCGGCTGACAGGCACGCAGACCCATAACGGTTAAATAAAAGCCATGGGTACTCTTTATCTGGTCCGCCACGGACAGGCTTCGTTTGGCGCTGAGGATTACGATCAACTGAGCGACTTGGGCCTGCGCCAAAGCGTGCAATTGGGTCGCTACTTTGCCAGCAAGGGAATCAACTTTGATATGGTTCTGAGCGGCACCCTGCGCCGGCACACGCAAACCCTGACCGGCATGGGTGAAGGGCTGGGCCAGCCATTGGCTGCCACGCAATGGACCGGTTTGAACGAGTACAACAGCGACGCTGTGATTGCCGCCATTCACCCCGAGCCGCTGGATCGCACCCCCGCGCCGGACAAATACCGCAAGCACTTCCGGCTGCTGCGCACCGGCTTGCTGCAATGGATGCTTGGCAACACCCAGCCGCAAGACATGCCCGGTTGGCATGCTTTTGGGCAACAGGTGATCGAGGTGCTTGACCATGTGCGCCAAAGCGACGCTGAACGGGTGTTGCTGGTGTCAAGCGGTGGCCCGATTGCCAGCGCCATCGGCCATGTGCTGGGCACGCCGCCCGAGGCCACGGTGGAGCTCAACATGCGCCTGCGCAACACGGCCGTGACCGAATTTGCCTTCAGCCCCAAACGCCACTCACTGCTGACCTACAACACCCTGCCCCACCTGGAGCACCTCGATTACGCAAAATGGGTGAGCCACGCCTGAGCCCGCATCAGGCTTCGGCTCTGGCCTGCGCCGGGCCCCATACCGGGTTCAGCTGCCAGTGCTGCATCCAGTTTTGCAGATCCTGCGCCGGCATGGGCCGGGCAATGGCATAACCCTGACCCAGATCACAGCCCATTTGCAGCAGCAAGTTGCCGTGCGCCACGGTCTCAACCCCTTCGGCGATGACCTTGCGCTTGAACGCTGCAGCCAGACCGATCACCCCCTGCAAAATGGCCAGGTCGTCCGGGTCATCGAGCATGTCGCGCACAAAGCTTTGGTCCATCTTGAGCAGACCCACGCGCAAATGCTTGAGGTAGCTCAGCGATGAGTAGCCCGTGCCAAAGTCGTCCAGCGCAAACTGAACACCGATCTGGTGACAGTCTTCAATCAATTGCGAAACACCCGCCATGTCATTGAGGGCGCTGGTTTCGAGGATCTCAACCTCCAGTTGCGCCGGACGCACCCGCGGGTGTGCCGCCAGCAGTTCCCGCAGACACGCGACAAAATTACCGTGCTGGAGTTGCCGGGCACCCACGTTGACGCTGACATTGAAGCCTTCCGGCAGGGCCAGGCCGTCGTTCTGCCAGTGCTCGAGCTGGCCCAGGGCCGTGTCGATGACCCACTCGCCCACCGTCACAGCCAGCGCATCCTCTTCAATGACCGGCAAAAACAAGGCGGGTGACAGCAAGCCGCGGTCGGGGTGCTGCCAGCGAATCAAGGCCTCAACCCCAATCACGGCTCCGGTGCGCATATTGACTTTTGGCTGGTAATAAAGCACCAACTCCCGGGCGACCAGGGCTTTGCGGATGCGCTCCACGCTCTCAAAATGGCCCCGCGTGTTGCGGTCCTGCTCGGCATCGAAGAAATGAAAACGATTTTTTCCGGAAAGTTTGGCCTGGTACATGGCCTGGTCGGCCTGGCGTAGCAATTGGTCGGCTTCCAGCGAGTCGGTTTGCGGGTAAAAGGTAACGCCCAGACTGGCCGATGTCTGCAGCATCACGTCGCCCAATTTAACCGGCTCGGCAGCAGCAGACAGCAAACGGTTGAGCATCGGCAACGACGCCTGGCTATCGATGAGGTCGATCAGCACCGCCACAAATTCGTCACCACCGATGCGCGCCAGGGTGTCCCCTTCGCGCAACGCGTGCTTCATGCGGCTGGCGACGTGGGTGATCAGGCGGTCGCCGAGCTCGTGTCCATGGCCGTCGTTGACGCTCTTGAAACCATCCAGATCAAGGTAAACCACCGCCAGTTGCTGGCTGCGCCGGATGCTTTGGGTCATCGCCTGGTTCAACCGATCTGCCAACAACACCCGATTTGGCAACCCGGTCAGCACGTCGTAGTGGGCCATATGCTGCAGCGCTTTTTCATGCTCTTTGATGGCGGTGATGTCAGAAAACAGCGCCACATAGTTTTGCACCTGCCCCTGCGCATCGGTAACCGCCGAAATATTGAGCATTTCGGCATACACCTCGCCGTTTCGGCGCCGGTTCCAGATTTCACCGTACCACTGACCGTCACGGTCCAAGTCAGACCACATGGTTTGGTAAAACTCCGGCGTCTGGTGACCTGAACTCAGAACTTGGGGTGTTTGCCCAAGCGCCTGCTCGCGCGAATAACCGGTGATACGGCTGAATGATGCATTGACGTCCACGATGATTCCGGCAGCGTCGGTGATCATGATGCCTTCGCGCGCGTGGGTAAAGACATTGGCCGTCAGTTGCAGCCTTTCCTGGGCCTTTCTGCTCTCGGTAATATCCTCCGAGATGCCCAGCAGGTATTTCATCCGGCCGTCACCACCGCGGATGCCCACCTTGCGTGTGTGCAGAAAGCGCAACCCTTTGTGGGCGGTCTGGACCGGTTCCAGCGGCGTGTCTTGCGCACCCATTTGGCCATCCAGAACCTCCCGGTCTCTGCGTATGAAGCCTTCGGCCTGCCCCGGTGGAAAAAAGTCGAGATCGCTCTTGCCAATCAACGCGTTGCGGTCATACCCCAACAACTCTTCGCCGGCACGGTTCAGCACCGCAAAACGCAAGCTGCTGGCATCTTTGAGGAAAATCATCAGCGGCGCGTTTTCCACGATGGCCTCGTTCAGCGTCTTGGCCTCCATGAGGGCTTGCTCAGCCCGCTTGCGCTCGCTGATGTCATCCAAAAAGGCAACCATGCGCCCACCGTCGGCTTCCAGGTAGCTGACATTGACTTCAACGTCAAACACCTTGCCGTCCTTGGTGCGGTGCCGGGTTTCAAAACGGTCCGAGCCAACGGCCGCAACCTTCTGGAGGTGCGCAAGACTCTGCCCAGCAGACTCCTCAGCCTCAAGCTGGCTGATGCGCATGTTCAATAACTCGGCAACGGTGTAACCACTCATGCGCGCATAGGCTTGGTTGACCTCAAGTAGCCGCCCCTGCAAGTCAGTCAGCCAAAAGCCGTTGATCGCCGTATGCAGAATGGCGCGATGCTGCTCCTCGCTTTTGCGCAGTGCTGTCACCGACTGGACTTCGGCATCCTGACTGGCCAACATCTTGCCCAGCAGCAAGGTCAACAGCGGAAAAGCCAGCATGATCGGCAAACCCAGGCTTTGAAAGGTCTGCCACCCCAGCGGGGCCGGCAAGGTCACCATCAGCGACAGCTCGGTCACATGCACCAGCCCGCCCATCAGAAGCAACTGCGGCAAGCGGATGCTTTGCCCGGTTTGGCTCCAGCGCCGGTAAAAATACCATCCCCATGCCGAAGCAGAAATGATGACCAAAACACCCATGGTGAGGCCGACACCGCCCAAAGCCACGCGATAGACCAGCGCCAGACCGGCGGCCACACCCGCCGCCAATGGGCCAAAAAACAAGCCGCACAGGCTAAGCGTGACGGTGCGCGGGTCAAAAATCAGCCCGGGCCCCAAATGCATCGGAACCGCCATATTGATCATGGTGGCTGTGCCAAACAACAGGCCCTGCAAAATTGCTTGCCGCGAGACGGATTCCTGGCTGCGCCGGATCAAACCCGAGGTCAGCACCATGGCCACCAGAATGGCCATGCTGTAGGTGAGCTCAAGGGCGGCAGACAGCAAAGTTTGGTCTTCTCAAATTTTAGAATCGAGTCGCATTCTATGACGCAGAAGCAAAAAAAGGCACCCTAAGGTGCCTTTCAGAACGCCCGCAGGCAGTGGCTGATCAAGCCTTTTTGGACACAGCGGCGGCTGCGCTCAACGCCTGTTCGGTCACGGCAGCAACGTTGCTTTCGGTCACAGCCAAGGCCTTTTTGGCCGAGCTTTGAGCCGAGTCAATGACGTTTTGGCTGGAAGCCAGAGCGCTCTTGAAAGCAGCCACTGCCGACTCGGTACCGGCCGGTGCGTTTTTGACCACGTTTTCAACCGCCTGGTTGAACGCTTTTTGAGCTTCGGCAGCCTTGCCTTCAAGCGCCTTGGTGAATTCAGCGCCAGTTTCAACAGCGATGCCATACACGTGGCGGCTGTAGGCCACCGACTTTTCGGCCATGGGGGCTACCGACTCGGTTTGCAGGGCCAGGGCTTGCTGCAGGTCTTTGGCAGCCAGTGCGGCTTGGGCGTGGCTGAAAGACTCATTCATCAAAGCCTTGGCAGCAGCCATGTTCAGCTCAACCAGCTTTTCAAAGCCAGCGAAAGATTTGGTGGCGAGCGCTTTGGCGGTGGCGAAATTGGCTTGGTTGTTGGCAGTGATTTGGTCAGCGGTAATAAACATGATGGTCCTTTGAGGTGGGTTAATTGCGGTGAAACGTCCGGATAAGCGGTTTATGTTGCAGTGCAGCATGGATTGAATTATAGGGAAAACCCGCGCCCACGCAAGTCTTTTTTGTTGCAGTGCAACAAAAAAGTTAGAGGCTCACCTCTAACGGTGTCCACCCAGCCCGGCGCCTAACGCCACAAAATCAGCGCCGTTCCAATCACTGTCAGCACCGCGCCCAGCCACGCCCCGGGAGCAGGCGCACGCTTGAGCTGCAACCACAACAGCGGCAACACCAGAATGGGCGACACCGACGACAAAATGGCGACCATGCCGACATCGCCTTTTTCAAGCGCCAGCAGCACCAGCGTCATGCCGATCCCCATGGCAATAAAGCCGTTGAGGCCGGTTTGCGCCAGCACCCGCAAGGTGGGGGCCCGGCTGGCGCGCGCCGCCCGAAACCCGGCCAGCAACAACACCGCATGCGCGGCTGTGGCCACCGTCACCCGCACCGCCGAGGCCATGATCGGGTCCACCTGTTGTGCCATCACCGGCTTGGCAATCAGGGAGCCCACGGCCTGGCACAGCGCTGCCAGCAAGGCCAGCGCCACACCCAAACCCACATGCCCGCGGTCAGCCTCCCATTCATGGGTTTCGCCTTTGTGCCGACCCAGCAAAATAGCCAGCATCACACCCGCCAGCGTCAACATTCCGCCCAACAGGGCCTGCAAACTCATGCGCTCGTCCAGCAGCGCGAAGCCCAGCGCCGCGCTGAAGGCGGCGTGGGTGGCGAAAAGCACACCCGCACGGCGCGGACCGAGCCGGTTCATGGCCGCGAACAAGGCGGTGTCACCGATAAAGACGCCGATCAGCCCGCTGATTGCCATGATGCCCCAGGCGTGACCATCAAAACTGTGCCAACTGCCCTGCACCGCCACCACCGCCCACAACATCACGGCCACCATGGCCATGCGCCAGCGCGTGAAGGCAAAGGCGCCCAGATGGCGCGCGGGCGTCACCGACATCACACTGCCCACCGCCCAGCAGGCCGCGGCACCCAGTGCCATCAGGTCGTAGGGCGCCATCACCCCGGCGCGGGTCGCTGCATCAGGGTGTCGGCCGGCAAGCGGTCAATCTCGGTCAGTAGCCTGGCCAGCGCCAGCCCGGCGGCGTCGACCATGGCCCGACCTTTTTCCGCCGTGGCGTTGGCCGCGTCACCCACGGCTCCGGCCAGGTTGTAGTCTTGCGTTTGCCAACCCAGTTTGGCGATTTTTCCGTTGCCCAGGATGTCAAACTGGCCGGCACGCGCCTGCGCCTTTGACTCAAAGTTGCGCGCCTGCGCCCAGTCCACATGGGCCGGATCCAGCGCCAGCATCATCGAGGTCTCGATGTCACCGCCATGGATGCCAAAACGGTGCTCTTCCGGGCCAAACAGCGCATTGACGTCCTGTCCCAGCGCGTCGATCAAGGGCAAATTGAACCAGCTCACGCTGTACACCAGCATGTCCAGGCGCGCGCGCAGGTCGCGCGCCAACAGGTCCATCACACTGATATTGCCGCCATGGCTGTTGAACAGCACCAGTTTGGTGATGCCGGTTGCCGCCACCGACTCGGCAATGTCGGTCCAGAGCCTCAGGATGGTCTCGTTTTTCAGGGTCAGCGTGCCCGCAAAGCGCGCGTGCTCCGGGCTCAGGCCGACACTTTGCGTCGGCAAAAAAAGAACGGGCAATTCAGCCGGCAGATGGCCCAGCGCAGCGTCCACAATGCCATCGACCAGCACGGTGTCCACGCTCAGCGGCAGGTGCGGGCCATGCTGCTCGGTTGCCGCCACCGGTAATACCGCAATGCTGCGCGCCGCCACGCCAGCGCTGCGCAGGCGTTCAAAGTCAAGCGTGGTCCAGTCGGCCCAAAAGCGTGAAGAAGTGGTCATGGTGCGATCAGGCCTTTTTCATGAACTCGGCCTTGAGCATGAACGCGCCCTGGTCAGTCTTGCAGTCGACCTCGTGGTCGCCCGCGCCCTCGGGTAGGCGGATGCCCTTGATCTTGGTGCCCTTTTTCAACACGATGGACGAGCTCCTGACCTTCAGGTCCTTGATCAGAATCACCGTGTCGCCATCGGCCAGCGCGTTGCCGTTGGCATCTTTCACGGGGCCACCGGTCTCTTCACCGGCTTCTGAAACCGCTGTCTGGTGCCACTCGAAACCGCAATCCGGGCAAACATAGTTGTCACCGTCCGGGTAAGTATTCTCTAGGGCGCATTGTGGGCAGGCGGGCAAGTTGGACATGGTGGAACCACGTAAAAAGGACAGATTGTAGAGCCCGCTATCATTGCCCCATGCCTCCAAAACGCGCGCGCAACCTTACTGGTGACTCCTTCTTTGCCTGGGATGGCGATGTGCTGGTGGTCAATATCCTGGGCAAACCCAGCGCCAGCAAGGACGCGATTGGCAAGCCTTTTGGCAAGCAGCTCAAGGTCAGCGTCACGGCCAAGCCCCTGAACGGCAAGGCCACCGACCACATGGTGCGCTTTCTGGCGCCGCTGTTTGGCGTCAGTGTGTCGGCCATTCAGGTGGTGTTTGGCCAGGAAAATGTCAACAAGCAGCTGCGCATCAAGGCCCCCGCCAAACTGCCACCGGTATTCACCCCTCAGGCAGATCAGGCGCCGCTGTTCCCGCCTGACGCGCC
Organism: Rhodoferax sp.; assembly: GCF_011391645.1. Taxonomy (GTDB): domain Bacteria; phylum Pseudomonadota; class Gammaproteobacteria; order Burkholderiales; family Burkholderiaceae_C; genus Rhodoferax. Next base: position 23,023 of record NZ_JAABQC010000007.1, read on the forward strand.
GAGTCCATGAGCGCGTCCACCCTCAGCCTGCGGAACTTCCCGACCTGCCCAGCCTCCTAAAACCCTATGACCTTCCTGAAACCCCTGATGCAGCCTCTCGCCGCCTTGTTTTTAATCGCTTTTTGCACACTGTCGACGGGCGCCAGAGGGCAGGATGCCGTAAAGAACACGGTCACCACCGAGCAGGTGCGTGCCGAACTGATGGCGCACGCGCCCGATGGTGTGGACCCTGGCAAAACGGTTTGGGTCGGCCTGCAACTGGTGCACCAGCCTCTGTGGCACACCTACTGGAAAAATTCCGGCGACTCCGGTCTGGCCACCAGCCTCACTTGGACGCTGCCCGCTGGGGTGCTGGCCGGCGACATCGCCTGGCCGCTCCCGGTCAAAATCCCGATCGGCAACTTGGCCAACTACGGCTATGAGGGAAGCGTGCTGTTGCCGGTGCCGCTCACGATCACCCCGGACTTCAAACCCTCGCTGCTGAACCCGGAACTTGAAGTCAAACTGCAAGCCAGTTGGCTGGTATGCAAGCTCGAATGCGTGCCGCAAGACGGCGAGTTTGTGCTGCGCCTGCCGGTCAAGGGCTCCACCGCGATCAACGGTGCCATTTTCGATGCCGCCTTCAAGGCCCAGCCGCAGGCGCTCAACGAACCCGCCAGCATGACGGTCGAGAACAATGTGCTTAAGGTTTCCGTATCCGGCCTGCCTGCCAGCCTGCGCGGCAAAACCCTCGACTTCTTTCCGGAAACCCCGGAAATCATCGAAACCGCTGCCCAATGGCAGCAAAGCTGGCAAGGCGCTTTATGGACGGCTGCGGTACCGCTCTCGTCCCACCGCAGCGCCAGCCCCGAGGTGATGCCGCTGGTGCTGACCGGGCAAGTGGGCAGCGCGCGCCTGGGCTTTGTCAGCCAGGCCAGGATCAGCGGCAGCTGGCCTGCCCCCATTGCCTTGGCGCCACTGGGTGAAGCCGCAGCAGCGCAGTACCCGCCCGGCAGCAGCGCGCCGGCGAACCTGCCCTCCTCGCTCTGGCTGGCCCTGCTCGGCGCCCTGCTGGGCGGCATGATCCTGAACCTGATGCCCTGCGTGTTCCCGGTGCTGGCCATCAAGGTGGTCGGTTTTGCCCGCCACGGCAGCAACCAGCACCGCCAGCGTGTGGGCGGCCTGGCCTACAGCGCCGGTGTGGTGCTGTCTTTTGTCGCGCTGGGCGCCTTGATGCTGCTGCTCCGGAGTGCCGGCGAACAACTGGGCTGGGGCTTTCAATTGCAGTCACCGGCGGTGGTGGCCGCGCTGGCCGCGCTGTTCACCGTGATCGGTCTCAATTTGGCTGGCTTGTTTGAATTTGGCCAGTTTGTGCCCAGCCGGGTGGCCCTGCTGGAAGCCAAGAATCCGTCTGTGGATGCCTTTTTGTCTGGCATTCTGGCGGCGGTGATCGCCTCGCCCTGCACCGCGCCATTCATGGGAGCTTCGCTGGGCCTGGCGCTGGCCTTGCCTGCCTGGCAGGCGCTGGCCATCTTTGCAAGCTTGGGGCTGGGCATGGCCCTGCCGTATCTGGCGGCCAGCTGGTCGCCGGCGCTGGCCCGCAAATTGCCACGACCCGGGGCCTGGATGGCCACTTTCCGCCACGCCATGGCATTCCCCATGTTTGCCACCGTGGTCTGGTTGCTTTGGGTGCTGGGCCAGCAAAGCGGCATTGATGGTGCCGCTGCCCTGCTGGCGTTGTTATTGAGCCTGGCGCTGGTGATCTGGGCCCTGGGTTTGCAGGGTCGCAGCCGCTTGGTGATGACCACGCTGTCCGTCGCGACCTTGGCTTTCTTAATGGCTTCAATTGGCCAGAACATCATCAAACCCCTGGAAAACGCCAACCCAGCGGCCAACTCAGCGCTGTGGCAGCCCTGGGCCCCGGGCAAAGTGGATCAGGCGCTGGCTGCGGGCGCCCCGGTGTTTGTGGATTTCACGGCGGCCTGGTGCGTGACTTGCCAATACAACAAGAAAACCACACTGGCCAATGCCGACCTGCTGGCCGACTTTGCGGCCCGAAAGGTCACCTTGTTGCGCGCCGACTGGACGCGTCGTGACCCTGCCATCACTGCGGCTCTGGCGCAGTTGGGGCGCAACGGTGTGCCGGTCTACGTGCTGTACCAAGCCGGCCGCGCACCTGTTGTGCTGTCAGAAATCTTGTCAGTCAATGAGGTGCGCAGCGCGCTGGCAGAGCTCTAGCGGCTGGATTTGCCACTCTGGCGCCGCTGGGCTGCGGCGCAATGCGACAATCAGGCCATGAATTCCATGACCACCACCGCCTCCTTTGCCCCCCTGAAGAACGACACTTTCCTGCGCGCCTGCCTGCGCCAGGCCACCGACTACACACCGGTCTGGATGATGCGCCAGGCCGGGCGTTTTTTGCCGGAGTACCGCGCCACCCGCGCCAAGGCCGGCAGCTTCATGGGGCTGGCCACCAACACCGCCTTTGCCACCGAAGTCACGTTGCAGCCGCTGGAACGCTTCCCGATTGATGCCGCGATTTTGTTCAGCGACATCCTGACCGTGCCTGATGCCATGGGCCTGGGGCTGTCGTTTGCGCTGGGCGAGGGCCCCAAGTTTGCCTCGCCGGTGCGCGACGAGGCGGCTGTGGCCAAGCTGGAAGTGCCTGACATGGCCAAGCTGCGCTATGTGTTCGACGCCGTCACCTCGATCCGCAAGGCGCTCAACGGCAAAGTGCCACTGATCGGCTTCAGCGGCAGCCCCTGGACGCTGGCCTGCTACATGGTCGAGGGTGCTGGCTCGGACGACTACCGGCTGGTCAAAACCATGATGTACAGCCGCCCTGACCTGATGCACAAAATGCTGCAAATCAATGCCGAGGCGGTGGCGCTTTACCTCAACACCCAGATTGAAGCCGGTGCCCAGGCCGTGATGATTTTTGACAGTTGGGGCGGCGTGCTGGCTGATGGCGCGTTCCAGGAATTCAGCCTGGCCTACACCCGCCAGGTGCTGTCGCGGTTGCACAAGGAATACAACGGCGCCCGCATTCCCAGCATTGTGTTCACCAAGGGCGGCGGGCTGTGGCTGGAGGAGATGGAACAGCTCGATTGCAACGTGCTGGGCCTGGACTGGACCGTGAACCTGGCCAAAGCCCGGGTCATCGCCGGCGGCAGCAAGGCCTTGCAAGGCAACCTGGACCCCAACGTGCTGTTCGCCTCACCGACGCAAATTGAGGCCGAAGTGGTCAAGGTGCTAAATGCCTTTGGCACCCCGCACAGCGGCTCGGGCAGCGGCCCCACACACATCTTCAATTTAGGCCATGGCATCAGCCAGCACACACCGCCTGAGCATGTGGCAGCCCTGGTTCAGGCCGTGCACAACCATTCGCGCCAGATGCGTGGCGCTTGCTGACTGCAAACGCATGACTAGCATTTTTTTAGCCTCTTTGCCAGTGTCCGGCGCAAAATATTTTGCTACTTATGCACAAAATTGATGTCGCACCGCAGCAAATTATGGCGCCGGCAATCCACTCGCTACAAAAGCCATAGCGAGTGCAAGTATCTGATAAATAACAGTTTTTTAAATTGCCATTTTTCTGTGCAGGCTAAGCGAGGCCTTGATTTTCAAGGCCTCGCAGGCTTTACCGACCCGTTATCAACAAAGTTATCCACAGATAACTTGGATGACCTGTAAAAGCTCTCAAAATCAAACACTTAACGTGATTTCCGCAAGTTCACTTGAACAAAAGACTGCAAACCCGGTTCCCATGAGCCACTTGGTCCAGGTGCTGCTGCACACACCGGTTTACAGCCAGATAGCCGGCGCATTCACCTATTTGAGCGATAACGTGCTGCCGCCCGGGACCCTGGTCCGCGTGCCGCTGGGTCAACGCGAACTGCTGGGCGTAACATGGGATCAGGCGCCGGATCAACCGCCCGACCGTGCGCTGGACCCGGCCAGACTGCGCCCCGTGACAGCCGTGCTCGATACCTTGCCAGCCCTGAATGCCAACTGGCGCGCCCTGATCAGCTTTGCCGCCGGCTACTACCAGCGAGCGGCCGGTGAGGTGGCGCTGGCCGCCCTGCCGCCACAGCTGCGCGACATGAGCAGCTTGCAGCTGGCCCGCAAACTGAAGAAACTGGCAAAAACCGCTGCGGCAGACACATCGGCCGTTTCACAAAACACCTGCCCCGCGCCGCAAGGGAAAGCCGGCAACACAGCCGACCCGGTCGCACTCAGCGCCGAGCAGGCCAGAGTGATCGGCCAGTTTCAGCAAAATCAGGGGCCATTCTTGCTGTTTGGCGCCACCGGCAGCGGCAAAACCGAGGTGTTCATGCAGTGCACTGCGGAACTGCTGGCCAACTCATCCAGGGCACAGGCCCTGGTGATGGTGCCCGAGATCAACCTGACGCCGCAGTTGGAAGACCGCTTCAAGGCCCGCTTTTGCCAGATGTATGGCAACGATGCCGTGGTGTCGATGCACAGCGGCATGACGCCGGCACAGCGCCTGAACAGTTGGCTGGCCGCCCACAGTGGCGCGGCTCGCATTGTGCTGGGCACACGCATGGCGGTCTTTGCCTCGATGCCACAGCTCCGGCTGATCGTGGTTGATGAAGAGCATGACCCGAGCTACAAAAGTGGCGAAGGCGCACGCTACTCGGCGCGCGACCTGGCCATTTACCGCGGCCGCCAGGAAGGCGCCAAAGTGCTGCTGGGGTCAGCCACACCGTCGCTGGAGAGCTGGCACCACAGCCGACCGGCCGCAGAAGGTGGACGGTATCTGCGGCTGGAGATGCCCAGTCGTATTGGCAACGGCCAGTTGCCCCGGGTGCGCCGGGTGGACATGAACCACCAGCCCAAGTCGTGCATCGTCTCGCCGCCGCTGCTGGCCGCCATCGCGCAGCGTGTCGCCAGGGGCGAGCAAAGCATGGTGTTTCTGAACCGGCGTGGCTACGCCCCGGTGCTGCAATGCACCGACTGCGACTGGAAAAGCGAATGCCCGCACTGCAGCGCCTACCGGGTGTTCCACAAAATTGACCGCACCCTGCGCTGTCACCACTGCGGCCTGACCGAGCGCGTGCCACGCACTTGTCCGGCCTGCGGTAACCACGACATCGCGCCGCTGGGGCGCGGCACCGAGCGGCTGGAAGAGCATCTGGCCGAATTGCTGGCAGACATCCGCCGTCCGGATGGCCAACCGGTGCGTATTGTGCGCATTGATGCCGACACCACGCGGCACAAGGGCGCGCTGGAATCACAACTCGCCCAGGTGCATGGCGGTGACGTGGACGTGCTGGTGGGAACCCAGATGATTGCCAAGGGGCACGACTTTCGCCGCATCACGCTGGTGGCGGCGGTGAACCCAGACAACGCCCTGTTTTCCAGCGACTTTCGCGCGCCCGAGCGTTTGTTCAGCCTGCTGATGCAGGCCGCGGGCCGGGCCGGCCGTGACGAGGCCGTGACGCATCAGAGTGAAATGTGGCTGCAGACCTTTCACCCCACACACCCCCTTTACGAGGCGCTGAAAAAACACGACTACCCGGCCTTTGCCGCGTCGCAACTCAAAGAGCGCCAGCAAGCCGCCATGCCGCCGTTCAGCTTTCAGGCGCTGGTGCGCGCTGAAGCCCGCTCCCAGGAGGCTGCTCAGGGGTTTTTGAAATTGGCCAGTGCGGCGGCCGAGCGGCACAGCGACACGGCCGGGCTGCTCGCTCAGCTCACCCTGTACCCCGCCGTGCCCATGGCCATGGCCCGCATCGCCGATGTGGAGCGTGCCCAGATGCTGGTGGAGAGCCCGTCACGCGCCGTGCTGCAGCGCTTCTTGAGTGCCTGGCAGGCCGACCTGCACCACACCCGGACATTGCCAGAATGCAAAGGCGTGCTGCGCTGGGCCATTGATGTGGACCCGCTCAACATTTGAGCGGCAATCCGGGCGCGGCAAGTTTCAGGCAGCCGCTTTGGTTGCCACAATCACCTGAAAATTGTCAAAGAACACGGTGTGACGCTCACAGGTGACGCCGGGCATGGCTTGCAGTTGCAGCACCGGGTCATGGGTGTTCCACAGCGCCAGACCATAGGGCTCAAAGACCTTGAAATAGGTCCAGCTCAAGGCGCGCAGCACCCACGGACGGGGCTTGTGGAATTCCCCCAGGTACAGCTTGCCACCTGGCTCAAGCACCCGCATGGCCTCGTTGAGGGCCTCCACCTTGAGATGGTGCGGCAACTCATGCAACAGGAAGAACATCACATTGGCCCGCACCGAGGCATCAGCCTGCTGCATGGCCACCGCATTGTCCTGCGTGTAAACGGTTTTGCCGGCGTGCACGGCCAGCTTGCGCTCGGCATGGTCCAGTTCGTTTTGAATGATGTCAGCCACCAGCACCTTGCTGGCGCCGGCATCGACTGCAGCCTGCGCCACACGCGGCATCACGTTGCCAAAGGCGCAGGAGGTAATCAACACCTGCTTGCCCTTTAAATTGTCGCGGCTCAGGCCGCGCACGATGATGGACACCAGGTTGCTGTACTGGAACAGCAAAATCGCGGAAATGATGGGCTGCCAGTCGATCAGGCGAATCAGGCGCATGTTGGAATAGATTGGATACACATGCGCCGCGTCGTGCGTGAGCCGCCCGGTGATGCCGCGCACGAGCAAGGCGCCGCGCGTCAAGGTAAAGAAAAACAAGGCGGTGCTGGCAAGCACCACGACCACAGAAAGGAAGGTATACGAAAACCAGGCAGGCATTGTGTGCTTTCTATAACGGCTGTGAATAACCCAGGAAGTCAAAAAAACTTCAAGTGGCGATTACACCCGTCAGGGGAAACCCTGTATTGATGCAGATCAAAATCCGCGCGCCTTCGGCACTGAACCCATGTCCGGCGGGCTCAGACCATCAGTGCCACAACCATTGAGAAGGTCAGAAAGGCCGCTGCGGTGGACACCAGAATGATGCGGGCAATGCGTCCGTTGTCAGCACCAAAGCGCTCCGCCAGCAGCGACACATTGCTGGCGCTCGGCAATGCCGCGGTGAGCACCATCACCGTCAGGGCAAAACGCGACAGTGGCATCCCAAGACCGATCAACCCGGCACCCACCAGCAACACCAGCAGCGGATGCAAAAACAGCTTGAACAGTGCCACCGGCAAATAGTCGCGCAGCAGGGGCGCAGTGGCGTGACCGGTTTTGGAAAGCATTTGGGCACGCGCCAACACCGCGCCAATGGTGAAAAGGGCCACCGGAGAGGCCGCATCGGCGAGCAGACCAATGGTTTGCGCGACCGGCTTGGGTGGCTCCCAGCCCAGCACCGACACCAGCGCTCCCGCCAATATCGCCCATGGCATGGGGTTGGCCAAGACGCCCTTGAGGGCATTTTTGAACGCCTTGCCGGCACCATGTTTATCGGCACCATCCAGCCGGGACAGCGCGATGCACAGCGAGGTGGTGACAATCATGTCAATCACCATGGTCAGGATCACCGGGCCCGCCGCTGACGCCCCCAGCAAAGCCACCAACAGCGGCACACCCATAAAACCGGAATTGGGGAACGCCGCCACCAGCGCGCCAAAAGAGGCATCGTTCCAGCCGATACGCCCATTCAGGCTGACCGCCACCGTGAATCCGACGGTCACCAGTGCACAAAAAAGCCAGGTGACGAAAACACCCACATCCAGCAATTGGCCGATGGGTGTACTGGCGCCGAATCGGTACAACATACACGGCAGGGCAAAAAACAACACGAACCCGTTCAGCCCCGGAATGGCTTCCAGCGGCAACATGCGCCGGCGCGCGGCCAGATAACCGCACAGCACCAGCGCGAAAAAGGGGAAGGTGACAACAAAGATTTTCAGCACAGCGGCATTGTGTCAGAGCCAGTTTCTGCGCTTGGGAATCGGGCTGAAAGGCGCGTTCAAAACCGGTTATGCCGCCTGCGCTTGGGCAGTCGCGCCGTCGTCAGAAAGCCCACCGTCCACAAACACCAGCAGTTCGCCGGGGGCCATGGTCACCCAGTCCTCGTCGGTGGTCAGGGGCTCGGTCACCACAATCACCAGCCGGTCCTCCGGGCCATTGAGATCTGCCAGATTCACGCAGAGGTCCTCGTCCTTGAGGTGGACCAGGCGAAATGGGTGCCCGCGCATGACATAGTGCAGCTTGGTGGTGGCGTGCGCCCACAGGGCCTGGCCGTTGCTGAGCAAGAAATTGAAGGTGCCGTGTCTGGCAATCACCGGAACCAGTTCACGCAGGGTGCGGGTCAACTCGACCACCGAAGGCACGCCGGCGTGCGATTTGGCGAGCTCCTGCATGAGCCAGCAAAAAGCGAGCTCACTGTCGGTGTTGCCGACCGGGTGAAAGCTGCCATGCAACCTGGGGGCGTAATTTTTGAGGTCGCCGTTGTGGGCAAAGACCCAGTTCCGGCCCCACAGTTCACGCACGAACGGATGGCAGTTTTCCAGCGCCACCTGCCCCACTGTGGCCTTGCGCACATGCGCCACCACGTTATGGCTCTTGATGGGGAAACTCTTGAGCATCTGGGCAATGGGCGAGGTGGCAGCACTGGATTTGTCCACAAAATGGCGGATCCCCTTGCCGGGCGTGGCACAGTCGCTCTCAAAAAAAGCAATGCCCCAGCCGTCACTGTGGTGATCGGTACCGCCGCCTCGCCTTGAGAATCCGGTAAAGCTCAGCGTCAGGCTGGCCGGCAAGTGACTGTTCATTCCCAGAAGTTGACACATAAAACCCAGCTTGTTCAAAGTTGAGGCATGCACGGCAATCACGCCCAAAGCGCCATTATTTCAATCGGGAACCGGCATCATGCGCGACCTGGATCACCCTGCCAATCAGGGCCGGTTTGGCTGATGAAAACTGACGCAATCCATTATGACGGACGCAAAATCGATTCTCGGCAATGAAAAGAAATTTTGATCCGCTCCTGACGCCATCCGGGAATTGAACTTTTCAATTGGCACTCACTCATAGGGAGTGCTAATATTACAACCTCAAGCAACAAGGAGAGAAGCCATGACTGTCACTAACGGCAACACCCTGGCGCTGACCAACCCTTGGTCGGTGGTGCCCGCGTTGGGCCATCTGGACGCCTATATCTCGGCGGTCAACCGCATGCCCATGCTGACCCTGGACGAAGAGCAATCCTACGCCCGCAAACTGCGCCAGGACAATGATGTGGAAGCCGCTGGCCGGCTGGTGCTGTCGCACCTGCGCTTGGTGGTGTCGATTGCGCGCCAATACCTGGGCTACGGCTTGCCGCACGGCGACCTGATCCAGGAAGGCAATGTGGGCCTGATGAAAGCGGTCAAGCGCTTTGACCCGGACCAGGGCGTGCGGCTGGTCAGTTATGCCATGCACTGGATCAAGGCCGAGATTCACGAGTACATCCTGAAAAACTGGCGCATGGTCAAAGTGGCCACCACCAAAGCCCAGCGCAAGCTGTTTTTCAACCTGCGTTCCATGAAGCAACGCTACCAGGGCGATGATGCCGCCGCTGATCTGGACACGCATCGCAATTCGCTGAGCCAGAGTCAGATCGATGCCATGGCCGCCGAGTTGCACGTCAAACGCGAAGAAGTGATCGAAATGGAAGCGCGTCTGGCCGGCGGCGACGTGCTGCTGGACCCCAGCCCCTCAGACGACGGCGAGGACGCCTTTGGCCCGATTGCCTATCTGACCGATGTCGCGCACGAACCCACCGCGATGCTGGAAGCGCACCACCGCGACGTGCTGGCCAGCGACGGCATTGCGCTGGCGCTCAACACGCTCGACGAGCGCAGCCGCCACATTGTGGAAGAACGCTGGCTGAAAGTGAACGACGACAACTCGGGTGGCATGACGCTGCACGACTTGGCAGCGGTTTACGGTGTCAGCGCCGAGCGTATTCGCCAGATCGAGGTCGCTGCCATGAAAAAGATGAAAAAGGCGTTGGTTGAATTTGCCTGAAGGGCTGGCCAAGCAGTGGCAACAGCCCCTGGGTAACCCGGGGCGCCCGCTCCCTACTCTTGTGCTGCAGCGCGAATCGTGTCGCGGCCGTTGCGGTCTTTGACACGACCCAGATCGGTGTCCAGAGCGCGGGCCAGTTTTTCAACGGCATCAATCAAAGCAGCTCCCATTTTTTCGGCCTCGGCCGTCACTGTGACCGGCTTGCGGCCGGTTACGCGAGCTTCCAGGCGACAGCGTTTGTCTTTATGGCCCGATTTGGCGCCATCCACATCGGTCAGGAAGACCTCAAGGCGGGTGACGTGTTCCTTCAAACGGTTGAGCCGGCTGCCGGCTTCGTCCTGCACCCACTGGGCAAGGGACTCGCCGCCCTGGATGTGATCGTCGGTGTTGACTTGAATTTGCATGTTTTTCTCCTAAGTTATGTCCAGCGTCCAAGCTGGAACAGGCAATCGAATACCGTCACTTTACATCACCTCAGGCCATGCTGGCTTGACGGACTGGTCTGTTCACCCAAGATGCCCGGGGACTGCGTCCATTTCGCGGGGATTCAGAGGTAAGGCGATAGCAGCCACACCAGGCGGTCGCGCAATCGCCCGGTCATGGACTGACCGGCCAGTTCAGCCCCCGTGAGCCGGTGCGCACGCTGCACGCGCGCATCGACGAGCACGTCGAGTTGCCGCACCAGCAGGGCATCGTGGCACTCAAGGTTGTACTCGAAGTTCAGGCGCAGGCTGCGCGCGTCCCAGTTGGCGGAGCCAATCAGCGACCAAGCGTCATCCACCAGAAAGAGTTTGGTGTGGTCGAACGCGGGGCCGGTCAAGTGCACCCGGCAGCCGCTGGCAACCAGATCGGCAAACTGCGGCCGCATGGCCCAGTCAAACAGCGGCAAGTTGCTGCGCCCGGGCAGCACAATGTCCACCACGACACCGCGCAAAGCCGTCACCTGCAGCGTGGTCAGCAGCACGCTGTCTGGTAAAAAGTACGGCGTGACAATGCGCACGCGCTGGCGCGCCGTGGCAAGCGCCCCCAGAATGACCAGCCGCATGTGGTCGATGTCGGCATCCGGGCCATCCGAGACACCGCGCGCCAGCACCGGTCCGCACGGCGGGTTGTCGGCAAACCACGGACTTCCCTGCAGCGTCTCACCGGTGGTAAAACCCCAGTCGATGGCAAAGGTGCGCTGCAGGTCGGCCACCACCGGGCCGCGCACGGCAAAATGGAGGCACTGAAAGGCCTTTGGCGGCTGCTTGGACAGCCAATGGCTGGCGCTGATGTTCATGCCGCCGGTAAAGCCATGCGCGCCATCGACCACCATGATTTTGCGATGGTTGCGCAAATTGGCCTGGGCCAGCAAGCGGGTCAGGCGCGGCGGCAGAAATGCCGCCACCGGAACACCCGCCTGGCGCAGGCGCCTGACCATGTTGACGCGGCTGTAGCGCGCGCCCACCGCATCGATGAGCACCCGCACCTGCACCCCGCGCCCCATCGCCCGCACCAGCGCGTCCAGAAACGGGCGCCCGGCCGCATCGTCGTTGAAGATGTAACTCAAAAGTGTCACCGATTGGCGCGCGCCGTCGATGGTGGCGAGCATGGCGGGAAAGGCTTCATCGCCATGAACCAGCGGCGTCACCGCGTTGTCGGCCAGCAGGGCGCGCTCCGTGACCTCACGCGAGAGTTGGTTGATACCTGCCAACTCGGGCAGGCAAGGCGCATCAACTTCTCTGGCAGCGTTTGCGCTGCGCCGTTCACCGCGCCAGGTATTACTCAGCCCCAGCGCCACACCGGCGCGTTGGATGCGGTTCACGCCGAGCATCAGGTACAGCAAGGTGCCCAAAAGAGGCGTTAGCCAGGCCAGGGCGATCCAGCCGATGGCCGTGTGCACGTCCCGCTTGTTGAGCAAGGCATGCACCGTGACAGCGCTGGCGCATGTCAGGTGAAACAGTGACACCAGCAGTGGCCAAAGGTGTTGCGCCAGTGACAGCATGAAGTCCGGTGAGATGGAGATCATGTCTGCATGTCGGCCGTGGCAAACCCTGGCTGCTAGGCGGCGGGCAGAAGTAACTGTCTGAGGTCGGCCGCCGTCAACTCGGGCTTGGTGCCATAGCGTGTGAACAGGCGCAAACGGCCGTTGGTGTCATACACATAGCTGCCCGCCGTGTGGTCCATGGTGTAGCTGGTGGGGGTTGGGCCATCCACCTTTTTGTAATACACCTTGAAGTCTTTGGCCAGCACAACCAGTTGCTCTTGCGTGGGCACCAGCGCCAGAAACGTCGGGTCGAACGCAGACATGTATTCCTTGAGCATCTCGGGCGTGTCGCGCTCGGGGTCGATGGTGACAAACAGCCCCTGCAGGCGATCACCATCCTTGCCAAGCAATTGCTTGATCTGGGCCATCTCGACCATGGAGGTCGGGCAGACGTCGGGACACTGGGTGAACCCAAAGAACATCATGACAATCTTGCCGTGGAAGTCTTTGAGCGTTCGGCTCTGTCCGTTGTGGTCGGTCAGGGCAAAGTCTTTGGCGTAATCTGCGCCGGTGATGTCGATGGCCGTGAATTTCGGGGCATTGGGCGAGCAGGCGGTGATGCTGCCGGCGCCCCCCACCAGCAGCACGCAAGCTGCGATTGATTTAAGCGCGTTTCGTTTGTTCATGCCATCGATCATAAACCGGCACCGCCTGCGCCCACGGCAGTCAAATATAGTGATCGACCAGCAGCGCGGCAAACAGCAGGCTCAGGTGGATCAGTGAAAAGCGGAAGGTTTTTCGCGCCAGCAGGTCGGAATAGTCGCGCCACAACCACCAGGCATGCAGTATGAACCCGGCGTTCAGCACCACCGCAACCGCCAGATACAGCCAGGAACTCATGCCGTAAATGAAGGGCAGCAAACACGCCGCCAACAGGATGAAGGTGTAGAGCAACACCATCAACCGGGTGAATTCATGGCCGTGGGTCACAGGCAGCATCGGCAGGCCGGACTTGCGGTAGTCTTCCACGCGGTACAGCGCCAGCGCCCAAAAGTGGGGGGGCGTCCAGAGGAAAATAATCAAAAACAAGATCAGCGCCTCCGGTCCCACGTTGTCCGCCATGGCGGTCCAGCCCAACACCGGCGGCATGGCCCCGGAGGCGCCACCGATCACAATGTTTTGCGGTGTCAGGGGCTTCAGAATCACGGTGTAAATCACGGCGTAGCCGATAAAGGTGGCAAACGTCAGCCACATGGTGAGCGGGTTCACGGCAAAGTACAGCAGCGCAGATCCCGCCGCGCACAAGGTGGCTGAAAACAGCAGCGTTTGCGTGTCACCCAGTTCACCCTTGGCCGTTGGACGCCAGGCCGTGCGCTTCATCTTGGCATCAATGTTTTTTTCGATGATGCAATTGAAGGCGGCCGCAGCACCCGCAACCAGCCATATCCCGACACAGGCTATGGCCGCCACGCCCGCCTCGCGCCAGGATGGCACGCCGGGCACTGCCAGCACCATGCCAATCAGGGCACAAAAAACAATCAGTTGGATCACGCGCGGCTTGGTGAGCGCGTAGTACTGGGCAAAAACCGACCTCGTGGCAGGCTGGGCCATGGCGCTCATGGCAGGCTCCCGGCTTGAGCGAAGGCGCCCTGCCCGACCGGCCTCCTGGTGGACGATTGGGGTGCTGCGCTGGCAGTAATCCAGGTCAGCACCAGCACCAGCGCGGCGGCCCCGCCGGTGTGAAGTAACGCCGACAAGAGCGGCCATTCCATCAGCACATTGCTCAAACCAGTGGCCAGTTGCAACCCGACGAGGGCGGCCAGCGCCCGGCTATGGGGTCGCCACACTGCATGGCGATTGAGTTGCCAGGCCAGCAGCGCCAGCAGGATCAGCACCACATAAGCCATCAGCCGGTGCATGTAGTGGATGGCGGTCAAGGCAGAAAAATCGATGGGTTCACCCGCTCCGGTCACGCCGAGGTGGCGCCACAACTCAAAACCCTGGCTGAAATTCATCTCGGGCCACCAGCGGTTCTGGCACTGGGGAAAGTCGGTACAGGCCAGTACCGCGTAGTTGGTGCTGACCCAGCCACCCAGAAGAATTTGCAACGCCAACAAAGCAAAGCCCAGCGCAACCCAGCGGCGCAGTCCGGCCGGCATGGCCAGCCGCTGCGTTGCCGCGCCGCCGCGCACCACCTGCAGCGCCAGCAGCGCCAACAGCACCAGGCCGCCAGCCAGATGCAGTGTGACAATGGCGGGGAACAGCTTCATGGTGACCGTCAGCGCCCCAAAAGCGCCCTGCAGGCACACCCAGAACAGGGTAAAAGTGGCCCACCAGGGCGATAATTCGGGCACACGCGGCGCCAACCCGGCGCGCCAGCTCAGCCAACTGATGACCGTCATGGCCACAATCAGGGCGCCAACCGCCGTGGCCAGGTAACGGTGCAGCATCTCGATCCAGGCTTTGGCCTGCGTCACCGGCCCGGTGGGCATGGCAGCTTGCTCGGCGGCAATGACGTGTCGCGCCCCCAGCGGCGAACCATGGCCGTAGCAACCTGGCCAATCCGGGCAACCCAGACCCGAGTCGCTCAACCGCGTGAAGGCACCAAAGACCACCAGGTCAAAGGTCAAAAACAAGACCAATATCGCCAAAGCATGGCGTCTTGCCGGCAACGTGGGATGGCGGCGCCAGATCCAGGCAACCGGCAGCACCGCCACGCCGGCCACGATCAGCAGCATCTGCGCCAAAGGTGATAGATCGTACAAGGAGTTCACGGCGAGTTCAGGGCTTGTCGTCTCGCCCGGGCTTGTCCCAGGACACCGAAGCGGTCAGCAAGCGCCTCAGATCGCGTTTGGCCTGGGCCGCGTTCTCGACGTCCAGATCGGCCGGGAAGCGCATCATCCATTTGCCCAAAGGGTCAACCACATAGAGATGATCCGACAGCTTCATGCCCTTGCCAGGCTGCAACCATTGCGCCAGGGCCGCGGCATCCACCCGCAACACCAGCGCGCTGCTCAGGGCCGGCAAAAGAGCTTGCGGCACCTCGGCCTGGTCATCCACCAGCCAGACCCAATCGATCCGGTCTTTGTCGCGGCCCATGGTCTCTCGCAGTTGGCGCTGCAAATACAAGTGCTGTTGACACTGGGTGTTACAGGCGCCGCCCGCAACGCTGATCAGCAGCCATTGGCCCCTGAGCGAGGCAAGCTGGTTTTGCCTGCCATCAAGGCCGCTGGTCAACAAAACCGGCATCTCCTTCTGCGGCTCAATCAGTTCGCCAAAACTCTTGATCCGATCCGGCCTCAAAAAGTAAAACGTCAGGTACGACGCGATAACCGGCGCAGCACACACCAGCCAGATCAGCAGCAGCCAGGTTCGCCCCCGGCGCGTGCGCCCCGGCGGATCGCGCAGAGCCTCCTGCGCACTTGGCACGGTGTTGACCACCATGGTCAACGGCGAGTTCCAGTTATCAGGCTTGGGTGCGTCGGGAACGTTTAACAATTTGAAACCACAAGTAATAGAGAGCGACCAACCCGCTCAGCGTGAACCACTGAAATGCATAACCGTAATGGGTGTCAACACCGGTATTCGGCTGCGGCCAATTTCTGGACAACCCGTCGCGCTCGTTGCCGGTCTCCTGCATGGACACGGGCGCCAGACTCAAACCCAAAGCGTCGCCATAGGTCTTCGGGTCGAGATTTTGCCTGATGCGTGCGTCATCTTTGCCGCCCAAATCAAAATGACGGGACGGTGGTGGGGATACCATTCCCTCAATCTGAACCAGCGTTGACGGGGTTGCAACATTGGGCAACGCCTGGCGATCCACAAAATTGCGTGCCACCCAACCCCTTTGCACCAGAATCACCGGCCCTGCAGGTTCGAGTTTCAAAGGCGTCACCACCACAAGACCCACGCGTCCACTCATGCTCCTGTTGTCCAGAAACACCGTGGCGTCGGGCAACCAGCGGCCAGTCAATCTCACGCGCCGGTAAAGCAGTTCGCCAGCGCTGAGCATGGCCAGAAACTCCTCGTTGCCCAGTTGCGGTTTTACCTGGTTTGCAGCGATCGCGTCACGCAGCGCAAGTTTTTGAGCAGCGCGGCCCAGTTGCCATTGCCCCAGCGCCAGACCCAGCACAAACAACAGCAGCGAGAAACAACTCGCGATCCAGAAACGCCCGCGCGCACTCAAGTGATAATCCCGTTCATGAAATACATCGTCATTGTGGCCTTCGTTGGTATTTTGGGCAGCTTGGCGGCTGCGCTCGTCTTTATGATGAAAAAAGACGGCAGCGACAAGGACCGCGCCAGACACATGGCCAGGTCACTGGCGATCAGGGTCAGCCTCTCCATTTTGCTGTTCGCAAGCATTTTGATGGCTTGGTGGCTGGGGCTGATTTCACCCACCGGAACGCCCTGAAGAACCAACGCCTATCGGGCGTTTTTGGCAAGCACCGCGGCATGCGGTGCCCGATAGGGCCGCCAAGGTCAAAGCCAATAGACCACGATGTAAAGACCCAGCCACACCACGTCCACAAAGTGCCAGTACCACGCGGCACCTTCAAAGCCAAAATGGTGCTCGGGCGTGAAATGGCCTTTGCGCAGGCGCAGGGTGATGAACAGCAGCATCAACATGCCAATGAAGACGTGAAAACCATGAAAACCGGTCAGCAAGTAGAAGGTGGAACCATAGACCCCTGAAGCCAGCGTCAGGTTCAGATCGCTGTAGGCGTGGAAGTATTCGTAGCCTTGCACGCACAGGAAGACCAAACCCAGAATCACCGTCAGCCACATGAAGTTGATGGTCTTGCTGCGGTTGCCCGCAAGCAGCGCATGGTGAGCCACAGTCAATGTCACCCCGGACGTCAGCAGCAAGGCCGTGTTGATAGTGGGCAGCCAGAACGGTGTCATGGCCTTGAACGGCTCAATGATGCCGGCGGGAGCAGCCGTCACACCGGCCACAACGCTGGGCCACAGCGCCTTGAATTCGGGCCACAGCAAAGCGTTTTCTGCATTGGCCAAACTGGGCACCGAGTGCACGCGCAGCCACCAAAGTGCCGCGAAGAAACCGCCGAAGAACATCACTTCAGAGAAGATAAACCAGCCCATGCTCCAACGGAAGGAGATGTCGATGCGCCGGCCGTACTTGCCACTTTCGCTTTCACCAATGGCCTCCTTGAACCACTGGAACAAAACCACGAGGAACCACAGCAAACCAAACACAAAAGAGTACTTGCCCCAGGTGATGCCGTTCATCCAGTTGCCGGCCCCCAAAAGCATAAAGAAAAGCCCCACGGCGCCCAGGGCAGGATGCCTGGAAGGCGCCGGCACATAGTAGTAGGGCGTTTTCTCGTGTGCAGTAGTACTCATTCTGTTTTCACCTTTAACACTTAAATTTTCACCAATCCGGTTCGCCAGCCGGTTTACGCTGACAGCACGGTATTGACCAACCAAACCAAAGACAACACCAATAACAATGCTGCCAGCACGCCAACGACGATCACATGCACCGGCTTGACCTGCGCCATGTCCTGCTGGTGGCCGCTGCGATCACGCAAGCCCACAAAGGCCCAGGCCACGATCCGGACAGCGCGCCAAAATGACACCTTGCCAGAGTTTTTGTCCTCAGGCAACGGCTCTGCCATCAGGAACCATTCACTGTCAGGGTATTGGCCTGGTGACTCGCAACTGGCGCTGACGGCGTCTTGCCGCCAACTTCAAAGAAGGTGTAAGAAAGCGTGATGTTCTTCACATCGTTGGGCAGGGCGCTATCGACCACAAAAACCACAGGCCATGACTTCTTCTCGCCCGGCGCCAAGGTGTGTTCCTTGAAGCAGAAACACTCGATCTTGTGAAAGTTGGGGCCAGCCTGTTCCGGCGCGTAGCTGGGAATCGCCTGTGCGGTAATGCTGCGGCCCTGCATGTTTTGGAACTCATACATGATCGTGGCGATCTCCCCCGGGTGAACACGCAGGCTGTTCTTCTCAGGCTTGAAACGCCACAGTCCGCGCACATTGGCATCAAACTCCACCGTCACGGTACGGGCGTAGTCGACCTGCGTGTTCAGGGGTTTGGCGCTGCCTGCGCTTTCGATGAATCGATCACCCAGCGCCAGCACATTGATGCCGGTCACCTCACAGAACACCCTGTACAAGGGCACGATGGCATA
Source organism: Rhodoferax sp. (assembly GCF_011391645.1). Classification (GTDB taxonomy): domain Bacteria; phylum Pseudomonadota; class Gammaproteobacteria; order Burkholderiales; family Burkholderiaceae_C; genus Rhodoferax. The sequence goes on from NZ_JAABQC010000007.1 coordinate 41,074, forward strand.
GCCGAAGCCGAACATCGCCAGCGCCACCAGAGCCAGTTTGAACTTCAACGAGTTGTTTTCAGACCAGAACTTCATGGCTCAACGAGCAAACAGACTCATGCGCAGCATGACGCCAAGAAAAAAAACGACGGCGATCAAGGCCAGCGTCAGGCCCAATTTGCGGTTGCTCATCGCTCTCCCTGGGTCGACTTTGTTTTGTTCCATGGCGTTTATCCTGGATCAACCAATGACCTTGGTCGCCGTGGCGTCGAGCTTGGGCGGGTTTTCAAAGGTATGGAAGGGCAGCGGTGCGGGCAATTCCCACTCGAGGCCCTCAGCGCCATCCCAGGGACGCTGGGGTGCCGGCTGACCCTGGCCGCGCATGGCTGGCAGCACAATGAACAGCAGGAAATACACCTGGGCAAACCCAAAGAAGAAGGAACCCACCGAAGCGATGGCATTGAAATCAGTAAACTGCATCGGGTAGTCGGCGTAACGGCGGGGCATGCCAGCCAGACCCAAGAAATGCATCGGGAAGAAAGTCACGTTGAATGAAATCAGTGACCACCAGAAATGGATCTTTCCGCGGGTTTCGCTGTACACCACACCAGTCCAACGGGGCGACCAGTAATAGTAGCCCGCAAACATGGCAAACAGCGAGCCCGCCACCAACACGTAATGGAAGTGCGCCACCACGTAATAGGTGTCCTGCACCTGGATGTCGATCGGGGCCATGGCCAAAATCAGACCGGTGAAGCCCCCCATGGTGAACACGAAGATGAAGCCGACCGCAAACAGCATCGGGGTCTCAAAGGTCATGGAACCGCGCCACATGGTGGCAATCCAGTTGAATATCTTCACCGCCGTGGGCACCGCAATCAGCATGGTCGCGTACATGAAGAACAACTGGGCTGCGACCGGGAAGCCGGTCGAGAACATGTGGTGGCCCCAGACGATGAACGACAGAATGGCGATGCTGGAAGTTGCGTACACCATGGAGGTGTAGCCAAACAGCTTCTTGCGCGAAAACGCCGGCACGATCTGGCTGATGATGCCGAAGGCCGGCAAGATCATGATGTAGACCTCAGGGTGGCCAAAGAACCAGAAGATATGCTGAAACAGCACCGGATCACCACCACCGGCGGCATTGAAGAAGTTGGTGCCGAAATGGCGGTCCGTCAAGGTCATGGTGATCGCACCGGCCAGTACCGGCATCACAGCGATCAAGAGAAACGCCGTGATCAACCAGGTCCAGGGGAACAATGGCATCTTCATCAGCGGCATGTCGGGCGCGCGCATGTTCAGGATGGTCACGATGATGTTGATCGCACCCATGATCGAACTTGCGCCCAGAATGTGCAGCGCAAAAATAGCGGTGTCCATGGCCGGTCCCATTTGCAGGGTCAGGGGCGCATACAGCGTCCAGCCGCCAGAGGGCGCACCACCAGGCAGGAAAAATCCGGACACCAAAAGCAGCGCCGCAGGAATCAGCAGCCAGAAGCTGAAGTTGTTCATGCGTGCAAATGCCATGTCGCTGGCACCAATCTGCAATGGGATCATCCAGTTGGCAAAACCCACAAAACCCGGCATGATGGCCCCGAACACCATGATGATGCCGTGCATGGTGGTCAGCTGGTTGAAGAACTCCGGGTTGACGAACTGTAGTCCCGGCTGAAACAACTCGGCACGGATCAACAGCGCCATGACCCCGCCAATCAGCAGCATGGTCAAGCTGAACAACATGTACATCGTGCCGATGTCTTTGTGGTTGGTGGCATACACCCAGCGACGCCAGCCCGACGGGGCGTGGTGGTCGTGGTGATCTGCGTGCCCAACGTGCCCGTGGGCTGGATGATCTAAAACGGCGCTCATTGAATTCTCCTTGGCGATTTGTCTGACTTGTTCACCACGGCTCAGTTGCGAGCCAGTGCAACCTCAGCGGGCTGAACCAGCTGACCTGACTTGTTGGACCAACTGTTTTTGGTATAGGTGATGACGGCGGCTATATCGGTGTCGCTAAGTTGCTTCCACGACGGCATGGCGGCAGCGCCACCCGTGCGGCCATTCAAAAGCACCATGATCTGGCTCGTCTTGTCGGCATCGAGCACCACCGCAGAGCCATCCAAGGCTTTGATCGGGCCCAGGCTCTTGCCATTGGCTTGATGGCAGGCGACACAATTGGCCGCGTAGACCGCTTCACCACGCTTGGTCAGCTCAGCCACATCCCATACTTTGCTTGGGTCTTCAGCCAGAGCAGCTATTTTTTTCTGCTCAGCCGCAACCCATTGCGTGTAATCGGCGGCGGAAAGCACCTTCACATGAATCGGCATGTAAGCATGCTCCTTGCCACAAATCTTGGCACACTGACCATAGTAGTCACCCACCGCGTCAGCACGGAACCAGGTGTCACGCACAAAACCCGGAATCGCGTCCTGGTGCACCCCAAAAGACGGCACAGCCCAAGAGTGAATCACGTCGTTGGCAGTCAAGATCAGACGCACTTTTTTCCCCACGGGAACCACCATGGGATGGTCCACTTTCAACAGGTAATCATTGACGGCATAACCCGCCTTTGGTCCGCCTTCATCCGACAAGATGCGCTGACTGCGGTCGAGCGCCGAGATGAAGCCAATGCCCTCGCCCTCGCCACGCAGGTAGTCATATCCCCAGCGCCACTGCATGCCTGTGATCTTGACCGTCAGGTCGGCATTGGTTGTGTCTTTCATGGCGATCACCACTTTGGTGGCCGGAAGCGCCATGCCGATCACGATCAAAAAGGGGACGACCGTCCAAATCACCTCCACGGTGAGTGACTCATGAAAGTCGGCTGGCTTGTGTCCCACTGACTTGCGATGTTTCCAGATCGAATAAAACATCACGGAAAAAACGGCAACAAAAATGACGGCGCAAATCACCAACATCATCCAGTGCAATTCCGATTGGGCTGCCGCAATGCCGGACGCGGGCGGGTGCAGATTCAACTGATTGACCGACGGACCGCCGGCCAAGTCGGTGGCAGCATGCGCAACATTGGCCACGCCGGACAGCCCCAAGGCGAGCAGCGCAGCCGGGCGCCACTGGAGAGATTTGCTAAATATTCTGATCATGAACACTCATTCCATTCTTAATTGACACATTCAGGCCAAATGCCACACAACAAAACCAACCAATGACACTTGGTTGAAAGCGTGCACTGCGTCTGCGCAAGCCCTCACCCGGATCTAACCAACGCGCAAAAATGACCCGCGCCTTTCAACGAAACTTGGACTCCTGCACCACCGTGAGCTCGCTTGGCAGCGAACCCACATAGTCAGCCATCGTTTTGAGTTCTGCAAAACTGAATTGCTTGGCGATGCTCCCCATCACCGCGTTACTGCGGCCCACCACAGCATTCGGGTCTGTTTTGTAGGATTTGAGCGCTACAAAAAGGTAGTCAGCGTGCTGACCAGCGATTTTGGGATAGCTTGGGTCGATTGGTTTGCTCAAGTTGTCGCCATGGCAGGATTTGCAGCCGCCCTTTTCGATCAGGGCCAAAGCGCCAGCGCTGGCCTTGCCGGCCCCGCTGCCAAGCTTCATTGAAGTCGAGCCCAAAGTGGCGTAATGAGCAGCCATATCGGCGATGTCTTGTTCGCTCAAGTTGCTGGTGGCACCGCGCATGGTCGGATGCCGGCGCTCGCCCTTTTGGTAGGCGATCAATGCCGAAGCAATGTACTTGTCGCTTTGACCGGCAATCTTGGGCACACGATAGACCTCAGGGAAACTGGCGTGATAGCCGCCAAGACCGTGGCAACCGATGCACTGGGTCACTTTCTGGCGGCCATCGGCCGCATTGCCTTGCACGGTCTGTGCCATCGAAGGCTGCGCCAACGCAAAAGCAATGAGCAAAGCGGATTGAGCAAGAACCAGTTTTTTCATCTGTAGTCTGCCAAAAAATTTAAATAAAGACCTGATTCTTCTGATGGACCGCGCCCACCCATGCAAAGCAGTTGAACCACGCGCGCACCGGCCAGGCATTCACCCGCCGGCGCGCGCTTGAACCCGATGGCGCTCAACATCACTTCAGGGCTTGGCATTGTTGGCGACCGGTGCGGTCGCTGCGTCCGCAGACCCAGCCTCGGGTTCAGCAAAACTGGCGCCCGAAGCGTTAGCCATGTAAACCAGGGCACGACCCACTTCAACATCGCTGTAATCTGCGCCACCCTGAGCCGGCATGGCATTCTTGCCTTTCAGGGCAGCATT
>NZ_JAABQC010000080.1 GCF_011391645.1 Rhodoferax sp.
GCCTGCTCGACCTGCCCTGGCAAACCATTGTGGAGCACATCGGTGCTTGGCAGATCCGTCGTCGCGGGCCTGTTGGCAGCAAACCAGACATCCGTTAAAAATTCGCCAGCTAGCTTTTCTTGCCGCGTTCAAACAGCGGTGCTGCGCGTGGCAACCGGTAGGGGCGGCCACCTCATACTGGGGTACCAGAAATCGGTGACCACCCCTACCGGTTGCCATGCGATGTGGTGATACGAGGAGGTTTTGAAGACCAAGGCAAATACAGCTGCATGTCCGATGTACTGGCACGAGCGCTAGCGCAGTGGTTGGCTTTGGGGGCTGACAATTTCTGGTACTCCAGTATGAGGAAGCCGCCAAAGCCAGCTGCTGCGCGGGTACTGTTAACCAATTCGAATTGGCATTTTCACCCAGGCAATTCAGAAATCCTGGATTACTTCACTGCGTTCGCAATGACAAGGCTCTCACACCTTAAACGCAACCTGTAGGCTTGGGCAAACCGCCGTACTTGGTAATCGGCTTCATCGGCCCGGTCATCCACAATTTGAAAACGGCGCTCTGGTCTTCGTCGATGTACTTGGCAAATTTGCGGATGGGCGGCACGCTGCCGAATTCTTCGTAATACGCGCGCGCCTTGATGATGTGTGACCACTTGACATCATCGAGCTCGTAACCGTCGGCCTCGGCCATGGCACGGCCGATTTCTTCAGTCCAGTCACCCATGTCGGTCAGGTAACCGTCGCCGTCGCGTTCTGGCAAGTTCATTGTGAATTCTCCTGTTGGGTCGATTTGGCGTGGTGTGCCAGAAGCTGGTCCAAAAAACGGCGCAAAAAACTTTCGGTCTGCATGCCGTGAAAACGGTCGGTGAGCTGACCGTGACTGTAGCCGATCACGGTAGGGAAACCCTTGGCCTGGTGGCGCCCGGCGATGCGCATATTTTCATCGGCATCGACCCGGGCCAGCACAAAGCGCCCCGCGTAGTCTTGCGCCAGGCGCTCCAGCAAGGGCGTGAGCACCCGGCACGGACCGCACCATTCAGCCCCGATGTCGAGCAGCACCGGAACCTGGTGCGAGCGCGCCACCACCGAGTCTTCAAAATTCGACTCGTCGGCGTCAACAACGAACGGCTTCGGTTTCAAGCGCGCCAGTTTTGGTAATGCATGGTGGCAGCGGCACCACCGATGATGCTGGCCAGCACGATGAAAGAACCCAATGCCAGGGTCGAGACGCCGGTCATGCCCTGGCCCACGGTGCAGCCCAGGGCCGTGACACCGCCAAAACCCATCAGCACGGCGCCCAGCAGTTGGGTGCGCAAGTCTTCGGTTGAGGCAAAACCCTCCCAGCGAAATTGACGGCTGGCAAGTGCATACACAAATGACCCCAGCACAATGCCAATCGCGCTGGCAATGCCAAAGCTCACACGCAGCGACTGGTCGGTCCAGAGCATCAGCAACTCAAGGCTGAAGGCGGTTGGCGCGACGAAGCTGAACGATTCCAGCGTGCGGGTGTTGGTGGCGAAGTAAACCATTTCCATGGTCTCGGGATTCTCGCCAAAACCCAGGTGACCGGTGAGGTACCAGGCGGCCACAATCAGCAAGCCCAGCACCACGGCGCCCAGCCATTGCACCGGATTGCCGCGAAAGCGCTTGTCCTTGAGGGCAAAAGCCGCCAGACCCAGGCTCAGCACCGCGACACTGACGACCAGAGCCGACTTTTCTGCCAGACCGGTCAGCTTGGCCAGAATTTGCGGCAGGGTTTGACCCGCCAGGCCCCACTGCGACAGATCGAGGGTGACAGGGTCCAGGTAGCCGGCACGCCACTGGCCGAACAATCCCTTGAGGGTCATGTAGGCCGAGATCGCCACAAACACCAGCACCACCAGCGAGCGCAGACTGCCGGCGCCCAGGCGCACCAGGTTTTTGTTGACGCAACCTGCGGCAATGGTCATGCCGATACCGAACACCACGCCGCCCAGCACCAGCGACAGCCAGGGCAGGCTGGGGCGAACATAGATCGACTTTGACAAATCTATCAGACCCAGGTGGTACAACACGTTGGTGCCCACCATGGCCACCGCGATCGCCAGCAGCCACATGCGCATGCGGCCCCAGTGCTCCATGTTGACCACGTCCGAGATCGCGCCCATGGTGCAGAAATTGGTCTTGTTGGCCACAGCGCCAAAAATGAAGGCCAGCGCAAAGCCGCCCCACACCACCATGCTGCTCAAATCGCTTGCTTCTGTCATTGACGGCTCCCGGTGGGGCTTGCTTGATTTATTGACCCGGCGCGCTGGCGGTGGCCAGTCGAACCATGGTGGCGCGGATGGCCTCTGGCGCATTGATGATGGTCATGAACTGGCCCATGCCCAGCGCCGGCCAGCCCAGTGCGATGCGGTAGCGCGCATACAGGGCGTACACCTTGTTGTCCACTATGAACAGCTCATAAGGCAGCGCCGCCGGAAAATCAGTGCCAATCTTGTTGACCCACCAGCCTTCGCCGTCGCTGCTGCTGTTCATGGCAACGCCAAAGACCGCCATTTTCTTCTCCGGCATGACCACCTCATAGACACGACGGGTGTCGCCAAGACCCTTGGCCAGATTGGCCTGCACCGCCTTCAGGGCGTCGTCGAAACTGGCGTGGCTGCCAAGTTCGCTATTGGCCGAGTCAAAGCGCTCCATGCCGAACATGTAGCGGTAGCCAGTCAATTCGGCTTGTGGCACATCACCACCAAAGCCTGCCCCCTCGCCCAACGCCAGGACGAGGCGCTTCTGCACCGAGTTGACTGCCTCCTGCGCGCCAGAAAAATTGCCGCGCAGGTAAGCCCGGTACCAGTAGTCCGGGTTCATGTACGACACGCTGCCATCGCTGGCAACCCCGACGCGAATCCCTGAGGCAACGATGGCGCTGCTGGGTCCTTTGGCGCGAATCGCAGCCAGCAGGGCCGGGTCTGACACCACCAGACTGGCCCGCCCGGCAACGCCCTTGGGCGTGTGCTGGCCAAGCACGACAAAGCCTTCTGCCTGGAGCTTTTTCTCAACCTGGGCCAACTGGGCGGACAACTCGCCTGCCGGCAGTTTGCTGGCGTAGATATAAGGTGACAGCGCCAGGCTCAGCTGTGCCACGCACCACAGGGCTGCGCCCAGAAGCAGTCGTTTCATCATGGCTTAAATGAACAGGCAGACATCGGATTCACCAGCGAACTTCATGAAGGTGGCGGCTCCGCCGTATTCCACCTCCTTGATGAACTCACTGACCTCGAACTCAAACAAGTCAACGGTCATCTGGCAGGCGACAAACTTGACATCGGCTTCAAGGCAGATGTCGCGCAACTCCTGCAGCGAGGCGACACCCTTGGACTTCATCTTGTTCTTCATCATCATGGTCGCCATGGACTCCATGCCCGGCAGCATTTGCACCATCACGGGCATCGGCACAGGCATCGGCATGGCCGGGTTGGCCAACGGGCTGATCTTGATGCCATCCAGATTCTTGCGCAGTAACTGCAAGCCATAAAAGGTGAAGAAAATCTGCACATCCCAGCCCAACGCAGCGGCGGTGGAGGCCAGAATGAATGGCGGGTAAGCCATGTCAAGCGTTCCCTTGGTGGCGATCAAGGCCATTTTTTTGGTTGCCATGCGTGAGCTCCGGATTAAATTGCAGGGTTGGGTGGGAGATCAGGCCTTTTTGAGGAAGAACACAAATTTGCTGTTTTCACTGCCCTGCTCCAGCAGGTCGTTGCCGGTCTGCTCGGCAAAGGCAGCCATGTCGCAGACTGAGCCCGGGTCGGTTGAGATGACTTTCAGGATCTGACCAGAAGCCATGTCACTCAGCGCTTTTTTGGTCTTGACAATCGGCAGTGGGCAGGACAGGCCGGACGCGTCAAATTCTTTGTTGAATTCCATGGGGTATCTCCGTAAGTTGATGGCTTGCAGCCGAAATAAATCAAACCGCCTTGCCCCTCAGAGACAACGCGTTGCGACCTGCCGATTTTTGTTGACCCGGTTCCCAGCGTCTATCACCGCGAAGGGTGGGGCTGGGTAGCCCATATGGGTTATGCGACTGAAAAATCAGTCACTCAGACGTGTCAGTCGTCTTGCGATTGATTTCGTGACAGACCGCCTCACAGATTGACACGATGCGCATGTCGGCAATGCGGTAAAAAATTTGCACGCCATCGCGGCGCTTCCCCAGAATGCCCGCCTGGTACAAGGTGTTGAGGTGCTGCGACATGTTGGGCTGGGTGGTGTCGACTTGCGTCAGCAGGTAACTCACATTTTTTTCGCCATCGCACAGACAGTCGATGATTTTGAGCCGCATCGGCGCCGACATGACACGAAACAGGTTGGCCGCTGACTCGAACGTCTCATCGGTTTTGGCTGCTTTTGGCGTATCTGACGATTTCGGCTGAAGCGGCATGATGACTTGTCCTTATTTGCCCATCTACCTGAGACGGGCTGAATTATTTAATTACAGGCTGCAATTCTACGTTCAGCTTGCGCCCGGCCTGAGCGTGCGGCTAAGCATGATCACCGGTATGAGCCCCACCAGTACCAGCGCCAATGAGGGCAGCGCCGCCTCACCCAGTCGCTCATCGCGCGCCAGCTGGTAGGCCACGACCGCCAGTGTGTCGCTGTTGAACGGCCGCAGCACCAGGGTGGCGGGCAGCTCTTTCATCACATCGACAAACACCAGCAACAAGGCAACTGCCGTGGAGCGCCTGAGCAGGGGCCAGTGCACGCGCTTGAGCAGCCCCCATTCGCCGCTTCCCAGCATGCGCGCCGAATCGTCAAAACTGACCGGAATCCGGGCATACCCGCTTTGCACCGACTGCAGCGCCACGGCACAAAAGCGCACCAGATAAGCCCACACCAAGCCCAAAGCCGTGGCCGTCATGAGGTAACCCACGCCGCTCTCGGGCCACCTCGCCTGCAGCCAACCCACCGGCAGCAGCAGACCCACCACAATCACGGCGCCCGGCACGGCATAGCCCAGGCCCGCCAGTTGCACGGCCCAGCGGGTCGGTGCATCGGGGCGGCGGCGCACGCTGAACGCCAGCGCCAGCGCCAGCGCCACCGCCAGCACCGCGCTGATGGCACCCAGGCGCACGCTGTTCAGGGTCCAGCCCAAAAACGAGCCCCACGACAATACCGACCAGTCGGCAATCAGCGGGCGCAGCATGAACAGCACTGGCAGCACAAACCCCGCCAGCACCGGCACGCCGCACAGCAGCCAGACCAGTGCCTGTTGCCCGCCCGCCAGCCGCAAAGGTCGCGCATCCATGGAACCGGCGCGGGCGCCCCGGCTGGCGGCAAAACGAAGTTTCTGGCGCGAGCGGCGCTCCAGAAACAAAAGCAAGGCCACCAGCGCCAGCAGCACGGTGGCCAACTGGGCCGCCGCCAGCCGGTTGTCCATTGACAGCCAGGCCTTGTAGATGCCCGCGGTAAAGGTCTGGATGCCAAAGTAGCTCGACACGCCAAAATCAGCCAGTGTCTCCATCAGCGCCAGCGCGGTGCCAGCAGCCACCGCTGGTCGTGCCAACGGCATGGCGATTTCAAACATGCGCCGGCGCATGGGCGCACCCAGCAGACGGGCAGCCTCCATCAGATGCGCGGCACGCTCGCTCAACGCGGTCCGCGCCAGCAAATAAACATAGGGGTAGAGCGAAAAAACAAAAACCCAGGCCGCGCCACCCACATTTCGCACCTCGGGAAACACCCGCCCTTGCCAACCCGTGAGCTCGCGCACCAGGGTTTGGAACGGACCGCTGAACTGCAAAAAGTCGGTGTACGCATAGGCCACCACGTAGGCCGGCATGGCCAGCGGCAATAGCAGCGCCCACTCAAAAAATTTCCGCCCGGCAAAATCAAACAGTGTCACGGCAACGGCGCAGCTCAACCCAACCACCACAACCCCCGCGCCCACCAGCACACTCAGGACGAGCGTCGTGCCCAGGTAATCGGGCAACACGGTTTGCGCCATCTCAAGCAGAATTTGCCAGGCAGCATCGTCGGCACCGCCCATGGACAGCCAGGAAGCCATCACTGCCAGCACCGGGAGCATGAAGACAGCCGTCAGCAACAAAAACAAAAACTGACGCAGCCTGAGCAGTAGCATGTAAGGGTAAGGGAACAAAAAAAGTAAATGCGAATTGTAGGCATTTACAATCATTTTCATGTTTCTTGAAGTCTCCCACCTCAGCGTTACCTATGCCGGTCAAAGCACCCCTGCGGTGCGTGATGTGTCTTTTGGGCTGGGCGCTGGCGACATTGGTGTCTTGATCGGGCCGTCCGGCTGTGGCAAGACCACGCTGCTGCGCGCGGTGGCAGGGCTGGAGAGCGCCAGCGCCGGCGTCATCCGCCTGGATGGCCAGGTGGTGAGCCAGGCAGGCAACTCGCTGCCGCCAGAGTCGCGCCAGGTGGGCATGGTGTTTCAGGACTACGCGCTGTTCCCGCACCTGAGCATTGGCCGCAACATCGCTTTTGGCATAGACCATTTGCCGCGCCCCGAGCGCCAGGCGCGCGTGGCCGAGGTGCTGGCGCTGGTTGGGCTGCAAGGCCAGGAAAAACGCTTCCCCCACGAACTCTCGGGCGGACAGCAACAGCGCGTGGCCCTGGCGCGCGCGCTGGCCCCAAAACCGCGTCTGCTGCTGCTGGACGAGCCGTTCTCAAACCTCGATGTGGACTTGCGCGAACGCCTGGCGCATGAAGTGCGCGGCATCCTGAAAGAAGCCAACGCCACCGCCCTGTTCGTCACCCACGACCAGTTGGAAGCCTTTGCCGTGGGCGACACCATTGGCGTCATGCACCAGGGCCAGTTGCACCAGTGGGACAACGCCTACACGCTTTACCATCGGCCGGCCTCGCGCTTTGTTGCCGAATTCATCGGCCATGGCGTTTTTACCCCGGCCGTGATCCGCGACGTGGCAGGCGAAGTGGTGGTGCAAACGCCGCTGGGCGACCTGTCGGACATGTCGGAGTGCCCGCTGCCCTGCGCCTACTCGGGCGGGGTCTGTGATGTGTTGCTGCGCGCCGACGACATCGTGCACGACGACGATGCGCCGGTGAAGGCGCAGATCATGCGCAAGGCTTTTCGCGGCGCAGATTTTTTGTACACGCTGCGACTGGCCACGGGCGAGACCGTGATGGCGCTGGTGCCGAGCCACCACGACCACTCTCTGGGCGAGTGGATCGGCATCAAAGCCCAGGTGGACCATGTGGTGACGTTCAACCGCGACTGCCCGCAACACGACGGCCGCATGTGCCGCATGCCCTGCGAGCACACTGCGCGACCGGCTGATCTGGATCAAGCCGTGAAATGGCATGCGGCCAAACCTGCCTATGACGCCATCGCCAATTGACCCGTCCTCGCATTCGATAGAATGTAAGGGTTAACCCTATGTTTTGACTGCGCCTCTGTGATGGCTGCAGGCAAACAGCGGGCACCTCCACCCGCCATTTTTGTACCCGTTTTTCAAGAAATGAGTTCCAATTGACAAAGACCATCGATATCACGGAATTGTGCCTGCGAGATGCGCACCAAAGCCTTTTGGCGACGCGCATGGCGATTGAGGACATGGTGCCGGCTTGCGCCGACATCGACCGGGCAGGCTACTGGTCGGTGGAATGTTGGGGCGGTGCCACCTTTGACGCCTGCATCCGCTTTCTCAATGAAGATCCGTGGGAGCGATTGCGCACCTTTCGCACCCACTTGCCAAATTCGCGCCTGCAAATGCTGCTTCGCGGCCAAAACCTGCTGGGTTACCGGCATTACGAAGACAGCGTGGTGGACCGCTTTGTGGACAAGGCGTCAGAAAACGGCATGGATGTGTTCCGCGTCTTTGATGCCCTCAACGACATCCGCAACATCCGTCATTCGGTGCAGGCCGTGCGCCGCAACGGCAAGCACGCGCAAGGCACCATTTGCTACACAGTCAGCCCGCTGCACACCACCGAAACGTTTGTCGATATGGCCGAGCGCCTGGTCGAGTTGGGCTGCGACTCGATCTGCCTGAAAGACATGGCGGCGCTGCTCAAGCCCCAGCCCGCCTATGACATCGTCAAGGGCATCAAGACACGTTGTGGCGAGAGTGTGCGCGTTCACGTTCACACCCATGCCACCACCGGTGTCACGCTGGTGTCGCTGATGAAGGCGATCGAAGCCGGGGCCGACGGTGTGGACACTGCCATCAGCTCACTGAGCCTGGGGCCTGGCCACAACCCGACGGAAAGTCTGGTGGCCATGCTCGACGGCACGGGTTACCAGGCGCTCCTGGACAAGGACTGCCTGCACCGCATCAAAACCCATTTTGCGGCGTTGCGCCCGCGTTATCAGGCTTTCATGTCGAGCATCCACGGAGTCGATACCGACATCTTCGACAGCCAGATCCCGGGCGGCATGATTTCCAACATGGAAAGCCAGCTGAAACAGCAAAATGCCGGGGACCGCATCGAAGAAGTGTTCATCGAAGTGCCACGCGTGCGTGAAGATGCCGGCTTTCCGCCGTTGGTCACGCCGTCAAGCCAGATTGTCGGAACCCAGGCGGTCTTCAATGTCCTGATGGGGCGCTACAAGGTGATGTCGAGTGAGTTCGCTGACCTGATGCTGGGCTACTACGGCAAGACACCGGGCGAACGTGATCCTGAAGTGCTGGCACTGGCCGAAGCACAGGCACACAAACCCGCCATCGAGGTCCGCCCCGCCGACCTGCTGCAACCCGAATGGGAAAGCCTGCAGACCGCCGCTGGCGCCCTGCCCGGCTTCAATGGCAGTGAAGAAGATGTGCTGACTTACGCCATGTTTCCGCAGGTGGCACCCGGGTTTTTTGACAAGCGCGCGCAAGGGCCGCTCAACCTTGGACGCGAGCCAAAGGTGGCCGGCAACCCGGTTGAATCGGCTTCGGCGAACACGTCGGTGCAAACGCCAGTGACCTACGACGTCAAGCTCAACGGCCGTTCGCACCGGGTTTCTGTGACCCCCATCGAAAAATAAAAAGGGAACACCATGACTGCCATGCAAACAAAAATTGAAGAACTTCACCGCCGGCAAGCGCAGGCTTACCTGGGTGGCGGCGCCGACAAACAGGACAAGCAGCGCAAGGGCGGCCGCCTGACGGCGCGCGAGCGCGTCACGGCTTTGGTAGATGAAGGCAGCTTTGACGAGGTGGGCCTTTTTGTCAACCACCACTCAGCCGCGTTCGGCATGCAGGGCAAGACCCTGGCCGCAGACGGTGTGCTGACCGGTGCGGCGTCGGTCAAGGGCCGACTGGTGCACCTGGCCAGCCAGGACTTCACGGTGGCTGGTGGCTCGGCGGGCGAGATGCATTCGATCAAGGTCGCCGACATCATGAAAGAGTCCTTGCGCACCGGCTCACCCTTTGTGTTCATCAACGACTCGGGCGGCGCGCGGGTGCAAGAGGGCATTGCCTCGCTGTCGGGTTATGGCAAGGTGTTTCACGCCAACGTGCTGCTTTCAGGTGCGGTGCCGCAAATCTCGCTGATCTGTGGCCCCTGTGCCGGCGGAGCCGCCTACAGCCCGGCGCTGACCGACTTCATCATCCAGACGCGTCAGGCCCAGATGTTCATCACCGGGCCGCAAGTGATCAAGCAAGTTACCGGGGAAGACGTCAGTGCTGAAGAGCTCGGCGGTGCCGACGCCCACATGGTGCATTCAGGTGTGATCCATTTCATTGCCGACGACGACCAGCACGCCATTTTGCTGTGCCACAAGCTGCTCAGTTTTCTGCCGTCCAACAACCTGGAAGACCCGCCACAGACCGAGGGTGACCGCTCGGTAGAGCCCAACCCGGTGCTGGAAACCATCCTGCCCGAGGAGTCCAAGCAGGGCTACGACGTGCGCGCGGTGATTGAGTCAATTGTCGATTTTGGCGATTTCTTCGAAGTCCAGGCGGGCTACGCCATGAACATCGTGGTGGGCTTCGCCCGCATTTGCGGCGGTTCGGTGGGCATCATCGCCAACCAGCCTGCGGTACTGGCCGGCGCGCTGGACATCAATGCCTCCAACAAGGCGGCGCGCTTCATCCGCTTTTGCAACGCCTTCAACATTCCGCTGGTCACCCTGGTCGATGTGCCCGGTTTCATGCCGGGGGTGGAGCAGGAATATGGCGGCATCATCCGCCACGGCGCCAAACTGCTGTTTGCCTACGCCGCAGCAACGGTGCCCAAGATCACTGTCATTTTGCGCAAGAGCTATGGTGGCGCCTACCTCGCCATGTGCGGCAAAGACCTCGATGCCGACCGCGTCTTTGCCTGGCCCACGGCCGAGATTGCCGTGATGGGGGCCGAGGGCGCCGCAGAAATCGTGTTCCGCAAGGAAATTGGCGAAGCGCAAGATCCGGCCCAACGCCGCAAAGAACTGATCCAGAACTACCGCGACACCTTCTCCAACCCCTATGTTGCGGCCGAACAGCGGCTGGTGGACTCGGTGATCGAGCCCAAAAACACCCGCCGCCACATCGCCCAAGCGCTGGAATACCTGCGCATCAAGCGTGTGCCACGGCCGCACAAAAAGCACGGCCTGATGCCGCTTTAGGATGACCACCATGCAAGCACAAACCAACGACCCGCTGGCGCTTGTCGCAGAAATGCGTGAGGAAATCAACGCCCTCAAGTTGCGCTTAAGCGCACTGGAACACAACGCGGCCCAAGCTGCAGCAGTGCGTGTCGCGCCCAGTGAAGAAGACATGCTGGCCATCTCGGCTGCCGTGGCGGCCTTTCTCGGGGTGCGCGCGCGCATCCGTCAGGTGCGCCTGCTGCACTCCAGCGCCTGGGCACAGGTCGGGCGCATGGGCACACACGCCTCGCACCACACTCATTGAATGGAACACCCGTGAAACTACGCATCACCCTGGACGAAAGAATCTTTGAAGTAGAGGTTGAGGTGGCTGAGACAGACCATGCCAGCCTGCCCCCGGCCTACCCCGTAGGCACGGCGCGATTGGCTGGCAGCGCTGCCAGCGCCTATGCCCCTTCGGCGGGCCAGTCAGCCGGGTCAGCACCGCCTGCTGTGGCCGACGAAAGCAAAGCCTGCCGCAGCCCGGTTTCCGGCGTGGTGGTCAAGGTGATTGCCAGCGCCGGCGCCAGCATTCAGGCGGGCGACTCGATTCTGGTGCTGGAGGCCATGAAGATGGAGACCAATATCACCGCACCGGTTTCGGGCGTGATCACCTCCATCAAGGTCGCGCAAGGTGACCGCGTGCAAACCGGCGATGTGCTGGTTGAGTTTGACTGAAATTACTCGTAGCCCCGCTTGGGCTTGATCGGCTAGCCAGCTTGGAAAGATTGGCCGAGTGGACCAGCGCTTGAGCTTCAAGATTCGTGCTGGCTTCAGCGTCGGGAGTGCAGCGGGAGCGGGTCTACAGAAATTCAAATTGCCCACCCGACAACCGACGTTGGTTCGGGTAGGTAGATAGACAGCTCTCTGGGTGAAATTTCAGCCAACGGGGGTACCAGAGTCGACCGGTTGAATCCAAGATTAATTGCATATATTGGGGACGGATGCCCAATTGCGATCACTGAACCTGTGGTGACTAAAGTAAGTTATGGTCCTTGTCGACTCTTCCGCAGTGTCGACAAGCCTATTGAAGTCCAAATATCATTCGCTCTAAGTTGAATCGAGCCTTCCACGTCCATTGTGAAAGAAACGATGGAACATTCATTTTGCTAAGGCTTCCATTCTGCGCAATAGATCCTCTGCGGTATGGAGGTCATCGACAGTGTCAATATCGGTAACACAACCGATATCTTCCGTGGCCAACTCCATAGCTCCATATTTGCGTACGACGAAAACTGCTCCCCGGTCTCCATTCAAGTTCAGAAGAGCTTGATGACAAACAGAAGAAAAAGCGACTGGATGACCACGTCGTCCACGGTATACCGGTACGACCACGTCATGTCCCTTCAGTGCAGTCGCAATCGCCCAGAGGGTGTCACTTTGAATGAGCGGCAAATCCGCTGGCAGAATCAGCCAGCCTCTGGCTTGAGATGTTTTGTGCACCGCCGCTGCTATCGAGTCACCCATGCCGCGATGACTCCCCTGCTCAAGATGCCATGCCAGGCCACTTCCGCGAACGGCCTCTAAGGTACGCTCTAGAACCGTCTTGCCCGCCAAATTGGCCTGCAATTTGTGGGTGCTGCCACCCGATGCCGTAAACCGCTCCCCGCGTCCTGAGGCCAGAATGATGACAGTGGGCAAACTCAAAGCGGCACGTAACCTTGCAAAGGGGATATTGACCTAAAGGCAGCAATGTCGTTTTTCACCTGCACGATCTCGGCCACGATGGAGACCGCAATCTCGGCTGGTGTTTTTGCGCCCAGCGCCAGACCCACCGGACCATGAAGGCGACTTAGCTCCTCAAAGCTTAACTCAAAGTGTTCAGCCAGTCGCCGCTTGCGAGTCTCTTGGTTGCGCTTCGAGCCCAAAGCGCCGACATAAAAAGCATTGGATTGCAGCGCTTCGAGCAAAGCCATATCGTCGAGTTTTGGGTCATGGGTGAGCGCCACGATGGCCGTGTGGGCATCCGGCACCAGTTCGCGAACGACGTCATCAGGCATGCCTTCGATTCGTTGGACACCCGGCATGCCAGCCACCAGCGTCGCGGCATATTCTTCGCGCGGATCGCAAACCAGAACTTCGAAATCAAGCAAGGTTGCTATCTGGGCGACGGCTTGCGATAACTGCCCCGCGCCAATGAGTAGCAGACGCCACTTGGGGCCAAACACCGTGGTCAAGGTAGCGCCATCAAAACACGTCGCTTGACCACGGTCGGCTGTGGAAAGTTTCACAGCACCGGTCGCCAAGGTCAGCGTACGCGCCACCAGTTGGTGATCGGCGGTGCGCGCCAGCAGTTGAGTCAACCAGCCGGTGTCAAGCAAGGGTTCCTGCACCAAGCGCAGGGTGCCACCGCAAGGCAGGCCAAAGCGTGAGGCTTCTTCCCGGCTGACACCATAGACGACCATGGCAGGTTGATCCAAAGCGACCTGAGTGCCGTCAACCACTTGAAATTGGGCCTTGGT
>NZ_JAABQC010000081.1 GCF_011391645.1 Rhodoferax sp.
TTTCATTGACACGGGTGACGTATTGCTGCGCCATCTCGCTGAAAATTTCGTTGGCACCCCAGGAACCTTGCATCTTGAACACGATGGGGGCCTGGGCCACGGCGATCATGGGGAAGCCGGCCAAAGGCACAGCCACGGCAGCGGTGGCGGCTTTGCCGAAGAAACGGCGGCGGCTGGCTTCAGGCGCGTCGGTCACCGTTGCGGGAAGGTCATGTTGCATTTGTGTCATGTGTTTGTCTCCAACTTTTAAGATAGAAAATTACTGCTGGCTTAAGAATTATGCGGGCAGCCAGAATCAAGGTGATCAGTGAAAACCCGGATATCACCTGCGATTTTTTTAAAACCGAAATATAAATTTTTTCAATCGCGTCGTCAAAATTAGTTCTCTGGTTCCAAATATGGTGCGCCGAAGTTGTCCTTCGACGAAAAGGGTTAACCCTCAAAATGTCGCGACTTTTTAGTACCGAATTGGCGCCCCGCGTTACAGTTCAGCTTTGTCACACTGTTCAATCCAAACACCATGAACCCGATTCAGCTCTTTGACACCGCCTCCAGCACCTACACCTACGTGCTGTTTGACAGCACCAGCCGCGAGGCCATCATCATCGACCCGGTGGACACCCAACTTGAGCGCGACTTGCAGGTGCTGCGCGACTACGGCCTCAAGCTGGTGTGGTCGCTGGAAACCCATGCCCACGCCGACCACATCACCAGCGCCGGGCAACTTGCGGAGCTGGCAGGCGCCAAAACCGCCGCGCCGGCGGGCTGCGGCATCACCACCGCGGCGGTGCAGCTTGACGACGGCGACACGCTGAACTTTGGCGCCGAGCAAATTCGGGCCCTGCACACCCCCGGCCACACCGCCGGCAGCATGTGTTTTGTCTGGCGCGGCCATGTGTTCACCGGCGACACGCTGCTGATCAACGGCTGCGGGCGCACCGACTTTCAATCGGGCAGCGCCGTGGCCCTGTACCACAGCCTGACCCAGGTGCTGTTCAAGCTGCCCGACGACACCACGGTATGGCCGGGCCATGACTACCAGGGCAAGACGAGCTCCACCATTGGCGCCGAGAAAGCCGGTAATGCCCGGGTCGCCGGCAAATCGCAGGAAGAATTTGTCGCCATCATGGACGCGCTGCACCTGCCGCCGCCCAAGCGCATTGCCGAGGCCGTGCCCGCCAACCTGCATGGCGGCCTGCGCCACGACGCGCACGCCGCCAACAGCCTGCAGGTGCAGCCCGTCCGCGGTTACGCGGGCGACATCAGCCCCGCGCTGGCCTGGCGCTGGGTGCAAAGTGACGAGGCCGTGCTGGTGGATGTGCGCTCGGACGCCGAGCGTGCCTGGGTCGGCTTTGTGCCGGATGCCCTGGCTGTGGCCTGGAAGCAATGGCCCGGCATGGTGAGCAACCCCAATTTTGATGCCGAACTGCTGGCCGCAGTGCCTGCCGGCAAAAAGGTGGTGCTGCTGTGCCGCAGCGGCGTGCGCTCCATTGCTGCCGCCAAACGCGCCACCGAACTGGGGCTGGAGGCTTACAACATACTGGAAGGTTTTGAAGGCGACCCCGACGGTCATGCCCAGCGCGGTCGCCTCGGTGGCTGGCGTTTGAGCGGCCTGCCGTGGCGCCAGAGCTGATAATGGCACCATGACTTTTCTGGCCATTGATGTCGGCAACACCCGTTTGAAATGGGCGTTGCACAGTTCCCCGCAGCGCAACGCCGCCCTGCTGGCACAAGGTGTCGAGTTTCTGGAAAACATCGACCGCCTGGCCAGCGGCGACTGGGGCGGCCTGCCCCATCCGACGCGCATGCTGGGCTGCACTGTGGCAGGCGACGCCATCAAGCGCCGGGTCGAGGAACAAATGGAGCTGTGGGAGGTTTCCGCCAACTGGGTCGTGGCCAGCAGCTTTGAGGCCGGCCTGAGCAATGGTTACGACCACCCCGCGCGCCTGGGAGCCGACCGCTGGGTGGCCATGATCGGGGCCTGGCACCGCAATCTGGCGCAGGGCCCGGCGCGGCCACTGGTGGTGGTGATGGTGGGCACAGCGGTCACGGTGGATGCGATTGACACCCATGGCAAATTTTTGGGCGGACTCATCCTGCCCGGCCACGGCATCATGCTGCGCGCCCTGGAGTCCGGCACGGCCGGCTTGCATGTGCCCACCGGCAATGTGTGCGAATTTCCGACCAACACCAGCGACGCCCTGACCAGCGGCGGCACCTATGCCATAGCTGGCGCGGTGGAGCGCATGGTGCAGCACCTGCGCGCCCACTGCGGCGAAGAGCCGCGCTGCATCATGACCGGCGGCGCCGCCTGGAAAATGGCACCCAGCATGTCGGTGCCCTTTGACTTGGTCGACAACCTGCTGTTTGACGGGCTGCTGGAGATGGCGGCGCACCGGTTTTGCTAATCGGGCCGAAGGCTATTGAATGCAATCGCGGCGAGGGCGCCGCTCCCACATGGCGCCACGCCTACGGGAGTTTTAGCCATGCCTCGGCCAAGCGCACCCAGTAAGTCGCCCCCAGCGGCAACAACTCGTCATTGAAGTCGTAGCTTGGGTTGTGCAACATGCACGGCCCGCCGCCATGGCCGATGTCGCGGTGGTCGCCGTCGCCATTGGCAATAAAGACATAACAACCGGGCTTGGCTTGCAGCATAAAGGAAAAGTCTTCGGCGCCCATGGTGGGCTCCTGCGCCTGCACGTTGCCATCGCCCACAATGCCGGCCATCACCTGGCGCGCAAAGTCGGCTTCCGCCGCGCTGTTGATGGTGGGCGGGTAGTTGCGCTTGAATTCAAAGTCGGCGCGCAAGCCTGATGCCGCACACAGGTGCTCGGTCATCACCCGCATGCGCTGCTCGATCTTATCCAGCACCTCAATTGAAAAGGTGCGCACCGTGCCCTGCAGCTCGCAGGTGTTGGGAATGACGTTGGTGGCCTCGCCGGTGTGGATCATGGTGACCGAAATCACGCCCGCGTCGATGGGTTTCAAGTTGCGGCTGATGATGGTCTGGAACGACTGCACCAACTGGCAGGCGACCGGCACCGGGTCGAGGGCGTTGTGCGGCATGGCGGCGTGGCCGCCCTTTCCGTGAATGGTGATCTTGAACTCGTTGCTGCTGGCCATCACCGGGCCGGCGCTGGCGGCAAACTGGCCCAACTGCAAGCCGGGCCAGTTGTGCATGCCAAACACCGCGTCCATCGGAAATTTGTCGAACAGGCCGTCCTTGATCATCTCGCGCGCTCCACCGCCGCCTTCTTCGGCCGGCTGAAAAATCAGGTACACCGTGCCATCAAAACTGCGGTGCGTGGCCAGGTATTGCGCTGCCGCCAGCAGCATGGCGGTGTGGCCATCATGACCACAGGCGTGCATCTTGCCAGGCTGGGTACTGGCGTGGGCGAAGGTGTTTGCCTCTTGCATGGGCAGCGCGTCCATGTCGGCGCGCAAGCCAATGGCCCGGCTGGAGGTGCCGCTTTTGACGATGCCGACCACGCCGGTGGTGCCCAGGCCGCGTTGAATGGGGATGCCCCAATCGGTCAGTTTTTCAGCCACCAGGTCGGATGTGCGTTGTTCTTTGAAGCACAGCTCGGGGTGGGCGTGCAGGTCACGTCGAAGGACTGCCAGAGCAGGCGCCTGGGTGAGGATGGCATCAATGATTTTCATGATTGCTCAATTTCAGACTGATTGATGAACCGTGTTGGCGCGGTGGCTAAGGCTTGTGTTTTTTCGAGGCCGGGGGCAGGCTGCTGCGCACACCATCCCAAAATGTGATTCGTGCTTCAATCGCTTGACGGGCGGCCTTGTCAGCAGCCTTCTTTTTGCTGGCGCTATCGCCGCAGAGTTGCGTCAACAATTGAAGCGAGAGAGGGCCATGCAACTCATCGTCAAGGTGGATGTGACGTTCAAGGTAGTAGTGAAACAGTGGCGCCCTTTTTTTGCTGATGCCCATGTCTGCCAGCAGCGCCCTGAACATGCCGGGAATAACCTGTTCGCGTCCCATGGCAAAGGCCGCGCCAACCAGATGCGCTTTCTGGGTGTCAAGAAGATCAAAGGTCGTCGCCATGAAGCGGCGTGACGGTTCCGGGATGTCGCTCCTCGAAAGCGCTGCTGCAAGGCCTTTTTTCTTGACGGCCTTCAGAAAGGCACGCACCGGCCGGGTGTCGGCACCCACCTCTTCCATCGCCCCCAGGTAGAGGTCGAAATGACTAATGAATGAGGGATTCCCCTTGGCATCGGGCAATCCCTCATCAGTCTCCTCGCCCAGCACGATTTCGTTGATGAACCGCTGCACCAGGGTGGAGCGCGCGTTTCCGGTGGGCAGCCATGGCACAGACACCGGCGCTACTGCGCCTTGCAAAAATTTGACCAGCGACATGAAGTCCCACACGGCATACACATGATGCTCCATGAAGCAACGCAGGTCTTTGATTGTGCGCACTGATGCATAAAGCGGGTGCCGATCAAGGCGCCTCCGGAGTTCCGGCAGGAAGGGCGTGTCAGTGAGGCTCATGGGCGGCATTGGGGATATCTGTGCATGAAATGATAACGCCGTGAATTCTCCCACCGTCCGCGCTCTCGACGGCCGGCTGAAGAGGATGCCGCCCAGCGGCGTATGGCTTTTGCCGGCCTATACTGTTTGATTTGACCGCTTGCTCATGAATCAGACATCTCCGCACCCCCCGGCGCTCTCCCAGATTCTGGGCGCCTGCCCGCACGATTGTCCCGACACTTGCTCGATATTGACCACGGTGCAAGACGGCATCGCCATCAAGGTGCAGGGCAACCCGGCGCACCCGCAGACCGCAGGCAGCCTGTGCACCAAGGTGTCGCGCTACACCGAGCGCACCTACCACCCCGAGCGCATTTTGCACCCCCTGAAACGCATTGGCCCCAAGGGCAGCGGGCAGTTTGAACGCGTCAGCTGGAACGCGGCCCTGAGCGACATTGCAACCCGCCTGAAAGCCATTGCCGCGCGCGACCCGCAGGCCATCCTGCCCTACAGCTACGCTGGCACCATGGGGCTGGTGCAGGGCGAAAGCATTGCTGCGCGCTTTTTCAACACGCTGGGCGCCTCGCTGCTGGAGCGCACCATCTGTGCCGCCGCTGGCGGCGAAGGCCTGGTGCACACGCTGGGTGGCAAGGTCGGCATGCGGGTCGAGTTTTTTGCAGAGTCGGATGTCATCTTGATCTGGGGCAGCAACTCGATCACCAGCAACCTGCACTTCTGGCGTTATGCCAACGACGCCAAGCGGCGCGGCGCCAAGCTCATCTGCATCGACCCGCGCAAGTCTGAGACCGCCGAAAAATGCCATGAACATATCGCCCTGTTGCCGGGCACCGACGGCGCGCTGGCGCTGGGCCTGATGCATGAGCTGATCAAGAACGACTGGCTTGACCACGACTATCTGCAACGCCACACCTTGGGCTGGGACGCGTTGAAGGAAAGGGCCCTGCAATGGCCCCCTGAACGCGCCGCGGCCGTCTGCGGTATCGCTCCGGGGCAAATCCGCGGCCTGGCCCAAGCCTACGGCGCCTGCGCCCACAACGGCCAAAAGGCTGCCATTCGCATGAACTACGGCCTGCAACGCGTGCATGGTGGTGCCAACGCGGTGCGCCTGATCGCCTGCCTGCCCGCCCTCATTGGCGCCTGGCGCACGCGCGCCGGTGGCGTGCTGCTGTCAAGCTCGGGGGCTTTCCCGGTGCAACGGGCGGCACTGCAGCGGCCCGACTTGCTGGCCGGGCGCAACCCTCGCACCATCAACATGGCCACCATTGGCAATGATCTGCTGCGCCCGAGCAGCCCCGGGTTTGGTCCGGCGATAGCGGCGGTCATCGTCTACAACAGTAACCCAGTGGCCATCGCCCCGGAGTCCGCCAAAGTGGTGCAAGGTTTTGCCCGCGAGGACTTGTTCACCGTGGTGCTGGAGCACTTTCAGACCGACACCGCCGACTACGCCGACTACATCCTGCCCGCCACCACCCAACTGGAGCATTGGGATGTGCACAGCGCTTATGGCCACACCGACGCGCTGCTGAACCGTCCGGCGATTCCCCCCGTAGGTGAAGCCAAACCCAACACGCAAATTTTTCGGGAACTGGCCCAACACATGGGCTTGACCGAACCCTGTTTGCAGGACAGCGACGAAGCGCTGTGCCGCCAGGCCTATGGCGATGCGGTCAGCTTTGATGCCCTGCTGGCCAACGGCTTTGCCACCTTGGACACGCCGGAAGCACCTTTTGCCCAGGGCAACTTTCCGACGCCTTCCGGCAAGTGCGAGTTTTTCAGCCAACGGTTGGCAGCGCAAGGCCTGGACGGCCTGCCTGACCATGTGCCCAACCATGAGACGGCGCACAGCTCGGCGGCCTACCCGCTGGCGATGATCTCACCGCCGGCGCGCAATTTCCTGAATTCAAGCTTCGTCAACGTCAAAAGCCTGCAAGACACTGAAGGCGAACCGCTGCTGGAAATACACCCGGACGATGCGACTGCGCGCGGCATTGCCGATGGCGACACGGTGCGCGTTTTTAACGACCGGGGTAGCTACCATTGCCGCGCCCGCATCAGCGCCCGGGCCAGGGCGGGTGTGGTCAACGGGCTGGGTGTCTGGTGGCGAAAAATGGGGCTCAACGGCACCAACGTGAACCAGCTTACCAGCCAGAACCTGACTGACCTGGGCCACGGCCCGACGTTTTATGACTGCCTGGTGGAAGTTGCCCTGGTCAGCGCATGACCATCACTGGCTGACCGCACTTGGCCGGGTGCCCGCCAAGACAAAAACACTGTGACGGGATTGGCTGGGGCTGGCGCCCGCCTCGCTGGCGCGCACCTTTGGGCAATCACAACCACTGCCACCGCATTCAAAACTCACCGTGAGTTGCAGAAACTGCTGCAGAAAACAAAAAAAGCGGCTTTTTTGAGGAGCCGCTTTCTTGGTACTCATCTGCCAACCTGTTGATCAACATAGAGATTTTCTGGTGGCCCGGGGCGGAATCGAACCACCGACACAAGGATTTTCAATCCTCTGCTCTACCGACTGAGCTACCAGGCCTAAGCGCAGTATTCTAGCAGTGCTGCGGCCGGATTCTGGGCTGCCAGTTCGATTTTTCAACCACGCTTGCGTGTCAGATCAACCCCAAGTTGCTTGAGCTTGCGGTACAGGTGGGTGCGCTCCAGTCCGGTCTTTTCTGCGACACGGGTCATGGAGCCGTTTTCCTTGATCAGGTGAAACTCAAAATAGGCTTTTTCGTATTCATCGCGACCTTCGCGCAACGGCTTGTCGAGCATGAAACTCTGGTTTACCTGCAGGGCTGGTTCTGGCGCCATCTCAGCGGCACTGACGGGCATGTCGGCCACGGCCACCGTTCCTTTGCTCATGCCCATCGAAGGCATCGACTGTGTCAATTTGCGCAGCGCGCCGCGGGTCAGACCCTGTTCGACGGCCTTAAGCAATTTTTGCAGGGTGATCGGTTTTTCCAGAAAAGCCAGGGCGCCTATGCGCGTGGCTTCCACGGCGGTGTCGATGGTGGCATGGCCGCTCATCATGATCACGGGCATGGTCAGGGCGCCCGAGGTGGACCATTCCTTGAGCAAAGTGACGCCGTCGGTGTCGGGCATCCAGATGTCGAGCAGGACCAGGTCGGGCGCTTCGCGCAAACGGGCCGCGCGGGCCTGAGCGGCGTTTTCGGCCAACTCGACGGTATGACCTTCATCGTTGAGGATTTCACACAGCAGATCGCGAATACCCAGTTCGTCGTCCACTACCAAAATGTTAGCCATATTCTTGTGGTTCCCTTGAAAAGGATCTTATTCATGTTGCATCAAATTGTCGGAGCGTTTGGACCTTGCTCGATAGCGAATGATAACGACACTTGCGCGCCGAGGATCCGATCGTTTTCCGTGCGGTTCGAAATGGTCACCCGACTTGCGTGCTCGTCGGCAATTTTCTTCACCACCGCCAAGCCCAGTCCGGTGCCTTTGTCCTTGGTGGTGACATAGGGCTCAAACGCCCGTTTCAAAATGTAGTCCGGAAAACCGGTGCCACAGTCCAACACCAGCAGGCGCACGCGTCGGGCGCTGGCCTGCCACTGGGTTTTTATTTGCACCGCGTGCGCGGCATCCGCATGACCGGCGCTCAGGGTGGCATCCTGCGCGTTTTGCAGCAGGTTGTGCAGCACCTGCCGCAATTGCTGGGCATCGCCCATGATGTTGGGGCAGCGCGCATCAAGCTCCGTGACGATCGGCACCTGCTCCAGTTCGTTGGCGTACAGGTGCAGCACATCGGCCACCAGATCATTGAGGTTGACCGGCTTGAGTTCTGCCGCTGGCAAGCGCGCGTAATCGCGGAATTCATTCACCAGGCGTTTCATGGCATCGACCTGATCGACAATCGTCTTGACCGATTTGGTCAGCATGGCTTGTTCCGTCGCGCCCAATTTACCGGTGAGCTTCATCTCCAGCCGCTCGGCTGACAGCTGAATCGGGGTGAGCGGGTTTTTGATTTCATGCGCCAGGCGCCGGGCCACCTCGCCCCAGGCCTGCGCGCGCTGGGCCGAAACGATTTCCGAAATGTCGTCAAACACCAGCAACCGCTGCAACCCCGGCAGGGCCGCGCCGCGCGTTACCAGGGTAATCACGTCGTTGGCCGGGCGTCCGCTCTGGGCCTGGCCAAGGCCACCAATCTCAAATGACTGCTGCCAATGGTCAAGGGTGCGTTCAGCGTGGACACCAAAGAAGTTGTCAAACTGTTCCTGCACCTGCTGACCAAAGGTCTGCAGCCCTTCGATTTCGGCCAGCACCTGGCCTTCGTGCGCGGCCAGCGGCACCCGCAAAATCCGGGTGGCGCCAGGATTGGACGCGAAGATCCGCCCCTTGGCGTCCAGCACCATGACGCCGGCGGTGAGGTTGTCAAGAATGGTTTGCAGATTGGCGTGCGCCGCGCTCACCTGCGCCATGCTGGTCTGCACCGCCTGGCGCGCATCGGCGAGCTGTTGCGTCATCTGGGAGAAGGAGCGGGTCAGGTCATCGAGTTCGTCACTGCCGCGCAGGTAGGATTTGGGCGACAGGTCTCCGGCAGCCACCTGGCGCACGCCATCGGCCAGCAGCAACAAGGGCCGGGCCAGCTGGTTGCCAATGAGCACGGCCAGCAGCACGGCCCCGAATACCGCCAGGAACAAACTCAGGGTGAGCGTGCCAATGTACATGCGGCGCAGGCCGTCGCGTGCCAGCGCCCGCTCCTGGTATTCGCGGTTGGCCTGGGTCACCGCCAGGGCGTTGGCCACCAGCGTGTCGGGCAGTGCCTTGGTGGCCAGCAGGTAGCGCGGCTCATTGAATGAGCCCAATTGATCGCTGGTGACGATGGCCAGTGCCTTGATGCGTGCCTGGGCGCCTGAGCCCGCCACGGCATCATCCAGCCCATCGATCCAGGTGATGACACTTTGCGCCCTTGCCGCCCGAAATTGTTGGGCACCGGGCAGCTCCGGATTGAGCTGGTAGCGCGTTTGACCTGCAGCCGCAATCAGGCGCCCCGACGCGCCCCACAAAATCAGGTCATCAGCGCCCATGGCATCGCGCGCACGCTCCAGCGGCAAAGCGGCACTGGTGTCGGGCGTGTCCGAGAGATTGGCGGCGCCAGCGCGCGCCTTGGCCGCCAGGTCGGCCGACAAAGCCTCCAGGGTGGTGCGGCCCAAGTTGAGACCAGCCTCCAGGGCGCCCTCTACCTTGACGTCAAACCAGCTTTCGATGGAACGGGTGACAAACTGGTACGACACCACATAAATCAGCATGCCCGGGGCAAAACCTGCCAGGGCAAAGATGGCGGCCAGCTTGACCAGCAAACGACTGCCAAATTTCTTCTGCACCAGGCGCCGGATCAGGCGCACGGCGATCCAGACAATAACCACCAGCAGCAACGACGCCACCACCACATTGACGGCAAACAGACGGGCATAGTTTTGCTCGTACAGGTCGCGGTTGGTGGTGGCCTGGGTCAGCAAAAAAAGCAGCACCAGACCCACGGCCACCATCACCACCAGGCCCAGGCCCAACAGCCAGCGAACCGTCCTGGAGTGCCTCCCGGACGGGCCCGTCGTGCTTGTGGGTAGCGTCATTTGGTCTATTCAGCGTCAAGCAATTGCTCTTGGCTCAGTTCCACGGACCAGTCCGACTGACCCAGGGTGCCAATTTGCAGGGGCCGGGGCAATTGGGCCAGATCCAGCCTGAAGCGAAACTCAACCCGGTGCCGGGCGCCAGCGGCAAGGTCGGACGCATCGGCAATCTTCCAGCGGGAAATGCGATGCACCGACTGGAGGGCATCGCTCCATGACTCAAAATTCTGGTTAAGCGCCAGACCCAAAGCGGGCTCAATGCTCTCGCCCGAAATGATGTTGAGCCGCCACTGGCGCGTCAAGGGCTGGTAAGCCAGCCTGAATTGGCGCTTGGCCGTGGCAACTTTTTTATTGGTCCAATACCAGCGCTCCCGCATCACTTCTGCTTCCGCCACAAAAAAAATGGGGATGCCTTTGTGCAGCGCATCGATCACCGCCGGCGACAGCTCAAACTCAAGCTGGGTGGAAAGCCACAGCGCATTGTCCGCACGCTCCAGCCGCAGCAGTGGCGAGGGTGCGTCAGCAGTCGACGTCTGCGCCAGCGCCATGCTTAAGCCCAGCACAACCGTGACCAGCCAGCCCAGCAGCAATCTAGGCAGCATATTTTTCAAGCAACGCGTAATAAAAACCATCATGTTCACGGGTTGGATTGTCAACGACACCCGGCCATTGCACGACCTGGTCTGGCAACAAATGCCCGGGCGAGGGCAATAATGTGGCATTGCTGTTGCTGCCAAGAAACGCCCTGATCTGATGCTGCCCTTCGGCCTGGAAGACCGAACAAGTGCAGTACAGCAACCGGCCACCGGGCTTGAGCAAAGGCCACAGCACTGCCAGCAAGCGGGCCTGCTGCCGTGCCAGTTGCGCAATGTCAGTGGCGCGGCGCAGCCAGCGGATGTCGGGGTGGCGGCGGACCACGCCGGAGCCTGAACAGGGCGCGTCGAGCAAAATTGCATCGAAACTTTGGCCCTGCCACCAAGATGGCAGGTCGGCCGCATCCGCCGCCAGCACCTGTGCGCTCAAGCCCAGCCGCTGCAAGTTTTGGTGAATGCGCTGGCAGCGCTGGGGGTCGATGTCGAGCGCGGTGACCTGAACGTCGGCGAATTCGAGCAAATGCGCCGTTTTGCCGCCGGGTGCGGCGCAGGCATCGAGCACCTGCAAGGGTGCCTGGCCTTGCAGGCCGGTCAACAGCAAGGGCGCGGCCCATTGCGCCGCACTGTCCTGCACCGACACCAGTCCGTCGTCAAAACCCGGGATCTGCTGCACCGCACTGGCCTGCTGCAACACCACACCCGCCAACCCCGACGGCTGGCCGGCCAAGCCCGCTGCTTCAAGCTTTTTAAGGTAGTCAGCCACGCTGATGCGCCGGGTGTTGACGCGCAACACCATCGGTGCCTGCGCATTGTTGGCCGCCAGAATGGCTTGCCATTGCGCCGGCCACTCGACCTGCATCTGTGCCAGCCACCAGTCGGGGTGGTTCCAGCGCGCCACCGGATGCTGCGCCGCTTGCGCCAGCAAGTCAGTCTGCTCACGCAAAAACCGGCGCAGACAGGCATTGATAAAGCCGGCCTGGGCCGTCAATTTTGGGGTCTTTTTTGCCGCCTCGACCGTCTGATTGACCAGCGTAAAGGCGTCGTAGGGCGCGTCAGCCTCCTGCGACAGCAGCGCCAGTGCGGTGCACAACAGGGCATCCACGGGCGCAGCGGGCCTGCGCGGCGCCAGCATGCCGCGCAACGCCTGGGCCCGCCCCAAAGACCGCAGCACCGCAAAGCTGAGCGCCTGCACCCCCGGGCGCAGCGAGGCATCGACTGCGCTCACCGCTGCCGTGCCGGAAGTGCCGCCCAGTATCATTTGCAGCACTTTGGCGGTGGCCTGCAGTTGCCGCCACAGGGGAGTCTGGGAATGCGTGTTCATGAGGTGTCAAAAAAAACGCCTCAGACCCCAAAACTCGGGGCGTGAGGCGCTCTCCAAGGGTCGGTCAATTACTTGCCGTCAGCGCCTTCGTCCTGGTCCTGCTCACTGGCCAGCGCCAGTTCAGCGGCTTCCGTCTCGGCAATGGCGCGACGCTCGGACTCGTCCATGTTTTCACGCACCTTGCGGGCTTCGTGGTAGGCCATGCCGGTGCCGGCCGGAATCAGACGACCCACAATCACGTTTTCCTTCAAGCCACGCAGGCCGTCGCGCTTGCCCATGATGGCGGCTTCGGTCAGCACGCGGGTGGTTTCCTGGAAGGAAGCCGCGCTGATGAAGCTGTCGGTGGACAGCGAGGCCTTGGTGATGCCCAGCAACAGGTTGGTGAAGACCGCCGGGATTTTGCCGTCGGCGCGCAGGGCGTCGTTGGTATTGAGCATTTCCGAGCGCTCCACCTGCTCGCCATTGATGTAGTTGGAGTCCCCCGCGGCCTCGACCACCACACGGCGCAGCATCTGGCGCACGATCACCTCAATGTGCTTGTCGTTGATCTTCACGCCCTGCAGGCGGTAAACGTCCTGCACTTCGTCGACGATGTAGCGCGCCAGTTCTTCGGCGCCCAGCAGACGCAGAATGTCCTGCGGGTCGGCCGGGCCGTCCACCACCACTTCGCCCTTGTTGACGATCTGGCCTTCGTGCACCAGCATGTTCTTTTCCTTGGGCACCAGCTCTTCCCAGACCTTGCCTTCGAGGTCGGTGATTTGCAGGCGGATTTTGCCCTTGGTTTCCTTGCCGAAAGAAATGGTACCGGTCATTTCGGCCAGCACACCCTTGTCTTTGGGCGAGCGGGCTTCGAACAACTCGGCCACACGCGGCAGACCGCCGGTGATGTCGCGGGTTTTCTGGCCTTCAACCGGAATACGCGCCAGCACTTCGCCGGGG